>CAYNFB010000010.1:11592-29755 GCA_964396355.1 uncultured Leptospirales bacterium
AGTCCAGCTCTTCCGACATATCGGGCATGGGATTTGCCACATAACCCCTGAGATTACCCTTAGCATCGGTTTGAACGTGAATTTCTTTTATAGGGCCGCTTCCTGAAAATTTCAGGAGTATACTCTGCCGTGAGTCCGGTTTCAGTGTTGCGCCCAGAAGAGCGGCTGCGTTTATTGATCTCCCCAGTGCAATTGTGGCATTCGGGGTAGTCTCATGCAGCGTTGTTATTTCTCTTGCGGCATAAAGAGATGTTACGGCGTAAGCCCTGAGGTTCATCTCTTTACAGTATATCCTTGATATTGTATCCATTCTATTTTCCTTTTAGTAACTTTGTTCTGTCCCGAAGGCTCCTCTTCCTGCAAGGGGGGAGAAAGAAAGATCCCTGAATTTCCGGTTCAGTGCTGCCGTTATTGATTCGGCTGTCTCAATTTTGGTCTTTACTCCCTTGCCGATGTATGATGAGCCAGCATCAACGCAGTAGTATATTCCACTTTTTGATTTTACGGCCTTAATATGTCCGCCGTGAGTGGGTTTGAAATTAAATCCTTCACATTTCAAACTTATATGTGTCTCCTCGTGAGGTTTTGTTCCAATTGAATAAAATTTCGGGTTATAAGAACTTGTTTGGGGAATCATTGCAATATAGGTAATGTGCTCTCCCGGCATCAGTCCGTCAAGTATTCTACGGAATCTGGACTTTCTGAGGCTGTCCCAGTCGGTTTTTTCCTGGAATCTTCCAATCTTAAATTTCTGCTGGAGGGGTATGAATACAGTGCTGAGGTTCCCTGTTTTGTAGAGTTCAAGTACGTGGTCAGGAGAAAATGCTGATTTGAAAAACTCTTCCATGGGCTGACGGAGTTCTTCATTCTTCACGTAGAGGGGCCAGCTTAAGAGCAGTTCCGCTGCCTTCCGGGATTTTTTGTTTTTCGAAAAGTTTGAGTTGTAGATGAAAATTCTGTCTCCCTCTGCCGGCCTCATAATGCCTGCTTCTGCAGCAAAGCCCGGACCCGTAAGGTCTATAACATTGATCAGAATGAGGCCTCCATCCTCGTCATACCGCATGAATCTTCCCTGCTGATCCTTCCCGCTGCCTGTTCTCCTGATAATAGTTCCGGGGCTGATGCTGTCAAAGGTGTTTATCTCTCTTATATATTCTGCGCTCAACTGTCTGTCTTCCCGCTTTGAACATCCCACTTGTCAGTACTAATTATTGTCATTGATGAGAGAGTTTCTACTATATTATCTATTTTTTCAGTGATTATGAGATTTGCTCTGTGAGATTCCTTCATGAATCCTTCGCTGACCATTATGTCGAGCTGATTGAGCAGATGGGAATAGTAATTCCCTGTATTAACCACACATACAGGTTTGCTGTGATATCCGAGCTGAAGCCAGGTAAAAGATTCAAGAAGCTCCTCAAGTGATCCTATCCCTCCGGGCAGACATATGAATGCATCAGCCAGATCATACATCATCGCTTTTCTTTGGTGCATGTCTTTGACGACTCTGATTTCGCTTATATTGCTATGGGATACTTTTTCGTTGAGTTTTTCAGGTATTATACCTGTTACTCTCCCCCCTTTGTTCATAACAGACCGGGATATTATTCCCATGAGGCCCACATCTCCTCCTCCGTAAATCAGTTCAATTGAGGAATCTGCAAGGTGTTCTCCAAGAAGTGCGGCCTGTTCTGCATATTCTGTTTTCCTGCCAAGGCTTGAACCGCAGAAAACACATATTTTTTTAATATTCATTATATCAATCTCTCTATATAGATCTCAATGTACAAAGAAAATTGATAACTAAAAAAAACAATAATTTTTTTTATGTATATGAAAGATCCGGGAAAGCCGTTTTTAGAGTCTCTTATTCAGAATTTTCTATGCTGCTGAATTATCCTCCGGTCCAGGTTTATTTAAAATGCACATAATTTTGACAGTCTCTTCCCTGTTCTGTATAATAAATATGAAGGAGATGTAATTCTGCATATGAAGATTTATTTTTATCAAAGAGCCGTTATACTCGCTGTGTTATTTATATCTCTTTTTTGCAGTATCGGCTGCAGGAACAGTGGTGGAAAAATATCTGGAATGTGGTCGAGTCCGTCTGTTTCCAATTCCGGCACAATCTTCAGACGAGCAGCCATGAGGGAGAAATCCGGCGGATCAGAGATTCTTTTTTATGATGACGGAAAGTTCCAATGGGTGAATCAGGCCGGGACTCATGTAATCTCCGGGATTTACTGGATAGAAAACGGGACTCTGGTGCTCTATGACTCATGGTCAAAGGAAGCTGTGAAGGTCCGCTATGATATAAGGGATGGTGTTATGGTTCTTCATACTATCCGCGGCAGGATTTTTGAATTCAGGAAGATCCGGTAAGGTTTATTTCTCATATTAAATCCTGCCTGTAAAAAATGTTTTTTTACTGTGATAGTTTTTCTTGTCCCGTGCGGCAGGGAGATAGGAGCGAATATCTGACATATTAATAAAAATGCGCAGTAAACCGGGACTCTTATACCACGGAGATGAACTGGTTGAAAAGCTGGCTGAAAGTATTGTAGAGAAAATTGACCGGACTAAGACGGACTTAAACTAAAATTAATGTTTATATAGTCGTATTTAAAACCTGACGTGATATATTTACCCGCTCTTAAAATATTATTTCTTCCAACTCTGTAAAAGTCTTGACCTCTGTGTTTTTATTTAATTTATTTTTTATCATATAATTTTTAAACTTAAAGAGGGAGACAATGAAAAAAATTCTATTGCCTTTATTATTTATTGCATTACTTGGAAGCACATCCTGTTTGAGTACAATTGTCAGTCAGGCGGCAAAATCAAGTAAAGTTAACAATAAGATGGTCCTTCATAGTAATCCGAGAGTGGGAGATTATGCTATTCTTAAGGGTTCAGCCGGAAATACTCAGATGAAACTTGAAATAGTTAAAATATCTCACGGACTTTATGTTGTTAGAAGTGAAACCGGAGTGGGTATGACGGGAGTAGGTTTTATGGCAAGTCTTGTTGTTGAACTTCATGTAACAAGATCCGGTATTGTAAAGAAAGCCTTCGTTGTTGAGGGAACACAGTACACACCTATTCAGATAGCCAGAAAGGGAGATCCTGAATATATGACAGTAGTCCGGCTAACCTCTTCAGAGAAAAGAGAACTTGACGTGCCTTCACGCATAACTGTGCCTGCCGGAACTTACAGCGTATCATCTGTTGCATTTAAGTCACAAAAGAATGATACTGAGCAGAGAACTGTTAATCTGACAAGTTCAAGAGTTAAATTCGGTATGGTTGCTTCATACGTTTATGTGAAAAATTCTGACGGGTCTTTTTCTCGCCACCAGGGATTTGAACTTGCAGAACAGGGACGTAAATGATAGTGTTGTGATCCATTTTCTTATAAAAATCCGCCCGTTAGGGCGGGTTTACTTCTATATTATTTCGGCAGTACCTTCCTCCTTTACTGATTTTCTTCTACTTCAACATTGAATTTAGGTTCGTGCAATGGTTTCACAGACTTTTTACTTTGACAGAACTTGCATCTGGTAATACTGTTGACAATCAAGACCAGTTATAAAGGATTTTATAAGTGAAAACATCGTTGAACTGCATTCCATGTCTCCTTAATCAGACTCTAAGTGCCTGTGAAATGGCAGGAGGGGGAGATACCCTTAAAGAAAAAGTAATGCGCACTGTTCTTGCCAAGCTTGCCGAAATGGATCTGAATGCTTCTCCTCCGGTAATGGCATCAGAAATTCATAGAATTATCAGAAGGGAAAGCGGCTGTATTGACCCCTATAGAGAATTGAAGAGGGAGTATAATGATTTTGCACTGTCTCTCTATGATGATCTGAAGGATATCGTTGAAAAATCGTCAAATCCTCTTGATACTGCAGTTAGACTGGCAATTGCCGGAAATATCATCGACTTTGGAGTGTTCAGTGAAATTGGTCACGACAGGGTAAGGGAATCTATAGAACAGGCTCTCGTTGCCGAACCGGGAATAGATAATATAAAAGAACTCTCCGGAGTGGTATCGGAGGCTGAAAAAATTCTCTACCTCGGAGATAATGCCGGCGAGATAGTCTTTGACCGGATTCTCATTGAGACGATAGGTGCTGAAAAAATAGTTTTTGCGGTAAAAAGCGGACCGGTTATAAATGATGTGACAATGGAAGACGGCCTGCAGAGCGGCATGTCTGATTATGTGAAAATGATAGATAACGGCTCGGATGATCCGGGAACAATACTCGAAAAATGTTCCCCTGATTTTCTTAGAGAGTATGAAACAGCCGATCTTATTATAGCAAAGGGGCAGGGAAACTATGAGTCTCTCAGCTCCCAGGAAAGATGTATATGTTTTCTCCTTATGGCAAAGTGTCCGGTAATAGCAGATCACATCGGATGTCAGGCGGGAGATTTGATAATAAAATTGAAGGAGAACGTCAAATGCAGAATATGAAAATGAACGCAGGGCTTCAGGGAGTAGTTGAAAGGGACAAGGCGCTTCGCCAGATGATTGCTGAATACTACATGTCTCTCATTGAGCTTAAGGATCCGGCAAAGTCTATAGAGCTTCTTGCTTCTCACGTCGCAATCATGGTTGAAATGATTAATGAGTTCAAGAAAGGAAAGTAAAAGGAATCTTGATTTATCTGTCTTTTAGATATTAGTTAGTATTATGAAGATTCTATGTAATATAATTATTGCGCCGGTTTTTCTTTTTATGTTAATATTTGCTTCATGTTCAGGAGATCGTGACTTTACCGGCAGCTACGCTCTCTCCAGCGGTCCATGCAGAACCAGATATATCCGTTTAACCAAAGTTAAGGGGTTTGCTGATAAGTACTACGTGGTAACTCTTATTGAGGGGAACAGCTCCTCCCGGGGGAAAGAATTCCTTGGTGTTGTAAATGAGAATATCATACTGGTAGACAATGGAATAATTACTGTTAAAAACGGCCTCCTCGAAGTAAAATCGGGGAACAGGATCTGTCTTTACCGGAAAGACTGATCAGGCCCCCTCTGCAGTTTAGAATGTATGCGAATAAAGAGGTTTTTAATTAATTGCTTGTATTATTTATTCCTGCTGTTTTAATGATTAATCCCTGAAAACTCCGGAGTATTTAATATGATAAGAATTAAGTCGTTCCTGAAGGAATATGATGAGTCGGATTATCTTCTTTATACCAGAGCAAAGCTTCTTTCCATCTTTCTAATCGTTCTTCTCTTTGCAGTATGTTTTCTGCAGTTAAGTATGCTTCTGGCCGGATGGCAGGATTTTATAAAGACTCTGTTTATTACTCCTCCGCTGTTTTTGGGTGTGCTGGCTGCTTTATTCCTGCTTTCCAGAGGGGAATACAGTACTGCCTCAAAACTTCTTATCACTGTATGTACTCTGGCTGTTGTAGCCGGCCTTATCCGGGAGCCGTTTATGAATCCTGAATATGCCTTGACCAGTTATATATTTTTCGTCTATCCATGTCTTGCTCTCTGTATTATTTTCAGTACTTCGGGATTCCTGGCTGTTATCACAGGGATATTCATAGCTACTGATATTGTATTATTTTTCATAATGAAGGGGCTTCCTGCCGGCGTGGATATTAAGCAGCTTACTATCTTCACCAATAATACCCTCTTTTCTTTTTTATTTTTCTTTATTATTGCCATCCTTATATCACGTATTTTTAATAATAATGCGCGTATCACAGAGCTGGAATCGCAAAAAAATGCAGAAAATTATAAGTTTATAAAAACAGTACTGGGAGATAGTTCCGAGAAGATTGTATCATCAATGGAGAAGATGTCTACCAGAAGTGATTTGTTTTCACAAAACACGCAGGACCTTGCGGCATCCATTGAAGAGATTACTGCGAACCTGGAAGAAATATCAAAAGGACTTGACAGCGTGTCGAATATTTCCCGTGTTCAGGATCACGGTGTGGACAGCATGACGTCTGAACTCGGCAGCCTCTCTTTAATTATTAGTCAGGTAACAGAGGTAATCAATGACACTCTCTCATCAACAAAGGCGATCTCAGAGAAGGCCATTGAGGGGGGCAGATCTCTGAAGGAAATGGAGTCTAATGTAGGCACCATCAGAGAGAGTTCCCATGAGATGATTAACATCGTGAGTATTATAAATGATATCTCCGACCGAATTAATCTTCTCTCGCTTAATGCTGCAATTGAGGCTGCCCGTGCCGGTGAGGCCGGTAGAGGTTTTGCCGTAGTGGCTGATGAGATTTCAAAGCTTGCAGAACAGACAGCGCACAGCATTAAGGATATTGAAAAGTTGATCAGCAGGAACGAGACCGAAACCGGGAAATATCTTGCGGTAATAAAAAATACTGTCGAAACAATAGGCGTAATAATAGACGGAGTAAACTCTATCAATGCAAAGATTGATAATGTTGTCTCCTACGGGAATAAGCAGAGTGAGGCCAGCAGTGCCGTTACAGATGGAGTTAAACTGCTCAAGGAGAGATCTCAGAGTATCCTGTCTGCAGCCGATGAACAGAGGGTCGCACATAATGAGATAACGAAAACAATTGAAGGAATAAATGAAATCTCTCTTTCAAATTCCATCGGAGCAGAGGAACTCTACGCTGATTCGCAGGAGCTTGTGCAGCTTATGAATGATTTCAGGAAAA
Source organism: uncultured Leptospirales bacterium (assembly GCA_964396355.1). Classification (GTDB taxonomy): domain Bacteria; phylum Spirochaetota; class UBA4802; order UBA4802; family UBA5550; genus CAYNFB01. Next base: position 18,261 of record CAYNFB010000010.1, read on the forward strand.
CAATAGATGAATATGGTGTAAACAGCAATGAAGAAGTTTAGACTTGATGCTTTGCTTGTCAGTAGAGGACTATCGGAGTCTATCGACATGGCAAAGAAAGATGTAATCGCAGGATGGGTAAAGGTAGATGGAGAGACCGTCCGCGAAGCGGCCAGAAAAATTACAGATGATAAGAGTATAACAGTTAAAAGACCCGGCGGGAGATTTGTAAGTCGGGGCGGAGAAAAGCTCAGCCGGGCACTTAATTTTTTTGAAATTAAACTCGGCGGCATGACTGTCCTTGATCTGGGTGCATCAACAGGAGGATTTACTGACTGCATGCTTCAGGCAGGAGCTGTTAAGGTCTATGCTGTTGATGTGGGCTATAATCAGCTTGATTATTCTTTGCGAATAGATGATCGTGTGGTTGTTATGGAGAAGACTCACGCGAGAGATATTAAAAGTGAAATGTTTGACGGCACTATTGATTTTTTCTCAGCAGATTTGTCCTTTATTTCGATTCTGAAGGTGCTTCCTGCAGTACGCGATATCTTCGATTCTATATGCGGTGTAATTCTGATAAAGCCTCAGTTTGAGGCAGGAGCCGATGAACAGCAGAAAGGCGTTGTCAGAGATATGGCCGATCACAGGAATATCCTTGCAAGAGTAATTGGGGAAATCCGGCAGATCGGTTTTTATGTAAAGGGGCTGACCTATTCGCCAATCAAGGGACCGGCGGGAAATATCGAGTTTCTGGCATTTATTGAGAAGGGAGATGCTCTGTCATCCTCCGGCCTGCCCGAAATAGAGAGAGTGGTTCGTGAAGCTCATGATGTACTGAATTAATGCTCTGAAAAAAAGAGGATTTTTTTATTTTTATGGTTGCTAAATTTTGAGTAAATATTTAAATCATAATCAAAATAATATAAAATGCCGGTTTTAAATAGCTTTCTTTTTTTTACAAAAATACATTTTACGTCATGACTAATTCAGAGGTGCTATGCCCTCTGATAATAATACAATTTTGGTTATTATAATCAAAAGGAGAGATCAATGAAGATATTAGCTTTAAATTGCGGAAGCTCTTCTTTGAAATACCAGCTATTTGACTGGGAAAAAAAAGAAGTTGTTGCCGTCGGTATCGTAGAAAGAATAGGTATTGAAGGATCATTCATTAAGCACGAGGTGCCTTCTGAAGAGAAGGAAATTAAGAACGAGACATCTATTCCCGATCATAAAGAGGGTATAAGACTTGTTCTTGAAGCTCTTATTAAGGGAGATGGCGCCGTCCTTGCCGATATGTCTGAGATTTCAGCTGTGGGCCATCGGGTTGTTCACGGCGGAGAGAAGTTCAATCATAGTGTAATGATTAACGATGATGTAATTGCTGCAATTAAAGAGGTTTCTCATCTTGCACCTCTTCACAATCCTGCTAATCTCATAGGAATTGAGGCTGCAATACAGGCTCTTCCCGGATGTCCGCAGATTGCGATTTTTGATACTGCTTTTCATCAGACTATGCCGTCACATGCATACATGTATCCTGTGCCCTATGAGTGGTACGAGAAATTTTCTGTAAGACGTTATGGCTTTCACGGAACAAGTCATCTCTACGTGTCAAAGAGAGCGGCTGCACTTCTTGGAAAACCTGCCTCAGAGTGTAATATCATCACTATGCACATAGGTAACGGCGTTTCATGTGCTGCAATTCAGAATGGAGTTTCAGTTGATACTTCCATGGGTCTTACACCTCTTGAAGGAGCTGTAATGGGAACAAGAAGCGGTGATATCGATCCTGCTATTCCTATGTTTATGCAGAATCAGCTTGAAGTTGGTCCTAAGGAAATGGATACTCTGCTTAATAAAAAATCCGGTCTTCTTGGTGTTACCGGGGAGTATACTGACAGAAGGGATATCCTTGCTGAAGCAGAAAAAGGCAATGAAAGATGTAAACTCGCAGTTGATATGGAATGCTATAAGCTGAGAAAGTATCTCGGTTCTTATGCTGCAGCACTTGGAAGAGTAGATGCCATTGTATTTACTGCGGGTGTTGGAGAGAATGCCGGTGATATCAGACAGCAGGTTCTCGAGGGTCTTGACTGTCTTGGCATAACTATAGACAAGGAAAAGAATCTGAAGACAAGAGGAAAGAACGGCGAAACCGAAATTTCTACACCAGATTCAAAAATCAAGGTATTCATGGTTCCTACAAATGAAGAGCTCGTATTTGTTGAGGACGTTGTTGGTATTCTTAATAAAACCTATGATGACCACATGGTATATAAATACACCTTTCTGTAGAATTTATTATCATAAAATATTTAAAAGAGCTGTCCATTGGGGCAGCTCTTTTTTTACTTCCTTTTGACACTGATGTTAGAATAAGTGTTGACCCCTTCTACTGACAGAGCTTTAATAAATAGCAAAATATTCTTTTACTCCGGTGTGTGATATGAAGAAAACAGCAATACTGTCGCTAGTCTCAATATTCCTTATTGCCGGACCGCTTTACTCATTTGATATGACTAATGTGGTGGCCTATCCTGTGCCTTTTAACCCTCAAAGTAAAGTCCTTACTGTGGGTTATCCGGGCGGTGCCGTTCTTTCCGGATATACTGTCCGCGTTGAAATTTTCGATATAAACGGAGATCTTGTAGTCAAGAAGGTAAGATCTCAGATTCCCCTCAAGTGGAACGGCAGAAGGGGAAATGGAAAACGGGTAAAGCCCGGCCTCTATATTTTAAGGATTAGGATCGAGAACGATGAGGGCGATTACGGGAAGAAGCTGATCCGCATACTTGTGGATTACTGAACAGGAGATATTATAAATGAAGAGGATATATTCAGTCTTAAATGCAGTTCTGCTCGTTTGTTCGGCAGTTTCATTTCTATCTGCAGAGAATGCAGGCAGCCGGGGCTCATTCACCAGGGGAGGGTGGGCCGGCGCAAGGTATGCCGCATCGGGTATGACCGGAGAGGTTATGGCCGATGATGTCTTTGCTATATACTGGAACCCTGCAGGATTAACTGAGCTGAAGGCAAAGAAACTACTCACAGAAAAGCAGATAACCGAGAAGGCCAAAAGCGGTGACATCGGCGATATAACCGAAGAGGATCTGCTTAATTTTTCCGAGAGTAATTATAAAAAACTTTTTTTCGATGTCGGGGCCTCCTACACCCGTCTGGCAGTAGAGAGAGATGCTGCATTTGCAGGCTGCGCATTTAATCTTTTCGGAGGCGTATTCGGAATGGGCCTCTATTCAATTGTCTCATCGGGTATAGAAACCAGGGATGATTCGGGTAATCTGACCGGAGAGGAGGATTACGTCGGTTCCAGCGGATTCATAAGCTATGCCATTGATTCAGATATTTTCTCCATCGGTTTTTCTTTCAAACCCTTATATGAAAAAATCGGCCAATCCACCTATGCCGGAGCAGGTGCGGATGTGGGCATTCAGGTCTCTGTACTGCCCTTTCTTAAAGCCGGAATCATGGCAAGAGATCTGGGCAGTTTTTTGAAGCCTCTGGATGCGGAAAATTCCGAGGACAGGTATGATTTTTTTAAACCTCAGGTACGGACCGGCCTGCTCTTCAGCACCGATTCGGGAATAAAATTCTCATTGAGCGGATCGAAGAAGCTTGAACAGACCGGGTTCGGATTCGGAATTGGGGTTGAGTATGACCTTGTGCGGAATATATCCCTCAATGCCGGGCTGGATGATTCTTATTTTTCAACCGGAGCTGTAATAAGGCTGATGAGAATTGATGTGGCATATGCTCTGACCTTCGACAGGATTGATTACGGATATAATAATACAGTGTCTGTGGAAATTCTCTTTTAACATGAATACTAGAAAGAAAATAAAAATAATGGGCATTCTCAATGTTACGCCTGATTCATTCTATGACGGCGGTGCATATACCTCTGTTGATTCGGCTCTAAGACGGGCTGTTGATATGGCTGAAGAGGGCGCTGATATTATTGATATTGGCGGAGAATCAACCAGGCCGGGATCAGAGTCAGTGAGCATGCAGGAGGAGATGGACAGAGTCTGTCCGGTAATAGAAAAGATAGCCCGTGAAATATCACTTCCTCTGTCGGTTGATACAAACAAGGCTGATGTTGCTCTGGCCGCTGTAAAGTCCGGTGCTTCTATGATAAATGATATAAGCGGACTGACCTTTGATTCCCGAATGGCAGGAGTAGCTGCTTCCACAGAAGCTGATCTTGTAATCATGCATATAAAGGGAACACCCCCGGATATGCAGAAAAATACAGTATATTCAAGTCTAATTGAAGATGTTCTTGATTTTTTACTGGGATCTGTAAAGATTGCATTGGAACATGGAGTTGACCGGAAAAGAATTATAATAGATCCCGGCATTGGTTTTGGAAAGAGCCTTGAGCAGAACTATCGTATAATTAAGAACCTTTACCGGTTCTGTGAGACTGGATATCCCGTTTTAATTGGTCTCTCCAGAAAATCACTAATAGGCAAACTTTACACGAATGAAGAGGATAGACTGCCGGCGACCATTGCTCTTAATGCTGTTGCAGCGTTTAATGGTGCAGATCTGTTAAGGGTTCACGATGTTAAGGCTCACAAACTTGCCATGGGCAGCGTAGATTTTTTAAATAGGATGTCAGACTAATAAATGGAAGATATTTTCAGAAGATCATTATTTTTTGTCACCACATTCTGGGATTATTTCAGGAATGTCATAGACATATTGATCGTGGCATATCTGTTTTACTGGATATATACATTTCTTACAAACACAAGGGCTATTCAGCTTTTGAAGGGCGTTATCGTAATCTTCATCGTTGCCGTCCTAGCCGGCCTGCTTCGTCTTGATACACTGGACTGGCTGATCAAAAACATTACCTCCTCACTTGTTATAGCCGTGATTATTCTCTTCCAGCCCGAGCTTCGCAGGCTGCTGACCAGATTCGGACAGAAGACATGGCTGGTTAGTGATGTAGTTAATGACGGCTTTCAGCTTGATGAACTTGTAAATGCTGTTTTTGCAATGGCCGACGAGAAGGTGGGGTCCCTCATTGTGATTGAAAGAAATTCGGGGCTTAAGAGTTATGCCGAGTCTGGCGTGCCCGTTGACTCTGGAATCTCAGAAGAACTTATCAGAACAATTTTTTACCCTCTTACTCCTCTTCATGACGGTGCTATTATAATTCAGGAAGGCCGTATTTCCGGTGCTGCGTGTTATCTTCCTCTGAGTGATTCAAAGCAGCTGAAAAAACAGCACGGAGCAAGGCATCGGGCTGGTCTTGGTATAGCCGAGGAATCAGATGCTCTGGTCATCGTTACTTCAGAGGAAAGAGGCGAGGTATCTCTTATGGTGAACGGAAAACTGATTTCCAACGTGAAGAGTGTAGATCTTAAGAATATGATTCTCTTCTTTATGAATCCCAAGACAGCCTATGAGGAGAAGTATAGTATATAAATGAAACAGTACGTTGATAAATTTTTTGAAATAGCAAAAAAGAATAAAATGGTGCCCAAACTTGTGAGCATTCTTCTTGCTGTAATCCTTTGGGCTTATATATCAAGCACAAAGAGCGGTGATATAAAGTTTAAGATTCCAGTGAGTTTCAGGAATCTCGACAACGGCCTCGTTGTTTCAAAAATTTCGCAGTCTAATGTTATTATAAAAATTTACGGAAAAACGGAAGAGCTTAAAAATACTCAGGTAAAGAATATAAGAGCTTTTATCGATTTGCGCAGAGCTGAAGCGGGCAAGTACAGATCATACAGGGTCGAGTATACAAAGAATGAGGTCCCCGAAGGAATAGATGTTGATCTTAATCCGGAGGAAGTCAAGGTTCTTGTTGAGAAGAAGGTGACTAAGAATATACGGATTATTCCCAAGTACAGCGGCAATGCTGCTCAGGGATATCTAATCGGAAAAATAAAGGTAGTGCCTGATACGGTTCAGGTTACGGGGCCGGAAAGTCTTCTCAGTGATATAGCATATATTCCGACCCGTGAAATATCAATAGATGACAGAACCGAGACTGTCCGGGAGGTCGTGGGCCTCGAGGCGGTTGAAAAAGATGATTTGAACTACAGTCTTTCAAAGGTTCGGGTCGTTATACCTGTTATATCATATTCTCAGATAAAAACTGTAGAAATGCCTGTGGAGCTGAAAAATCCCGGAAAGGGATACCGGTATTCTTCTGAAATAGAAAATGTAAAGGTTCACATAATGATATCCGATGGAAGAAGCATTGATGACAGAGGATATTCTGCCTATATTGATTTATCCCGGACAACTATCGGACCAGGCGATTTTACGGGGTCCGGTGAAATAAAGAGGGATATGACAGTATTTGTGAAGGGCGGCACTTCCGCTGATTCAGATGATGTTATTTCTGTAACACCAGACAAAATTCCTGTTCTAATTAAGAAAGATTAGTTTATATTATATACGGTTTTTTTTTTAATATTACTTTTGGAGAAATTGATGATTCTTAAACTGCTGCAGATTATTTTTTTTGTTATTATAGCATATATGGTAATTGGTTTATTTAAACTGATCTTTCACGTCGGAAAGAGTGCCGGTCAAATTAATAGAAAAATGGATGAGATGAAGAATAAAGGCGCTTCCGGAAGGAAAGGGAAGAACGATGACAGAGTTATAGAACTCGATAAAGATCAGTACAAGGTCGAATAATTTCTATGAGGGTTATTCGTTTTTTTACAGTTATTCTGATTCTTGGCTCTCTTTTATCCTGCGGGAATCTGAAAGGGGAGTTCGCATTTAGAAATCCCGGAGATAAGGGATTCAGAGTGATCCATGATCAGCTTGAATTTGATGCTCATTCAGGAGTGAAGTGGCTCTACAGGTTTAAGAGCGTCAGATCAAGAGTAAAACTCGGTGTTGTGATTTTGAAGAAGGAAATTCAGTGGGTCGATATCCTCACAAGGGGCGAATATATTGACGCTTCCAGACAAATTATCTATGGGGATAGCAGAGGATGTGAGCCGGGTGATTATAAAATAGTAATCACAGAGGTAACAGAGGAAGGGAGCAGACTTATTGATGAATGTACTATATATCTCTATTCGGATGCAGATGAATTTGACTGATCTATTTTATCCCTTGCTTCATTTATAATTTTAATTGTATCGATTATTTTTTCACCCTCCTTCCTGAAGTCATTTATTTTATTCTCTCCCTGTCTGATCGCTTCAATCGGAGATGAGGGAAGTTCCTGCCCTGTGTAAACCATGTAGCCTACGTAGAGGGTTAGTGCTATGAGCATGAATATTATCATCTTCAGCAGTCTCTTCAGGATAGCGTAAACCAGGATGGCGGCAATAAGTATTACTATTATTACAAAGAGTTTGCTGGACATTAGTGACTGAAGTATATTTTCCATTATTGTTTCCTGTTTATGTTAGATAATACAATTCAATTTCTCAGGACATTTGTATTAAGTCAATTAAATATATTTACGGCTCTCTTAAAAGGAGTTCTTCCTGCAGTTATGACGCAAAACTTGATTAATTATTGTTTAATTCTTGCAATGATTTTTTTAATATACAAATATTGGCTTAAATATTTATCTTTTTGTCCGTTTATACTTCTTGTTTGAGGTGTGTTGATGTTTAAAAAAGATTTAAAAAGAGCTACTTTTCTCGATCCTTTTAATGAATTTAATGAAGGGGGGAGAGAATGTGAAGTCCGTACCGATCCTCTTACCGGCAGAAATTCAAGAATACTTTTTTTCCCTCTTAAGGAACTTCCTGATCCGGATGTGAATATTCTGCTGCAGAAGGACTCCGGCTTCTGCCCCTTCTGTCCTGAAAATATTGATAAGATAACACCTATGTTTAATCCTGATCTTTTCAGTCAGCCGCGTTTCAGAGTTGGAGAGGCTGTTTGTTTCCCTAATGCTTTTCCTTATGATGAAAACGGTGCAGTTACCGTAATGACTGAAAAGCATTTCGTTCAGATTCATGAACTAAATCATAAAATAGTATCAGATGCAGTAAAATGCTGTGTCGAATTTTTAAAAGAAGTTCCACTTAAACAGCCCGAAGCTGTGTATCAGTCTATAAACTGGAACTATCTTCCTCTTGCCGGCAGTTCCATTCTTCATCCTCATCTGCAGATTACGGCTTCAACAGTCCCTACAAATTATTATTCAGATGTTTTGAGAACAATGCAGATCGGCGGTGATGATATTTTCAGCCGTATTGCCGAGACGGAGAAGAATATTGATGAACGTTATATAGATGTGGATGATTTTTTTACATGGATGGTGGCCTTCGCGCCAGAGGGAGCTTTTGACGTTATGTCATTTTCTCATGAGTATTTTGAACCGGAGAAGCTTGCCGGAGAAAGACTTGATTCGCTTGTAGAAGGGATAATCAAAATAATAAATTTTATCAGATCAAAAAATATTCTAAGCTTTAATATGTCTATTTTTTTTATAAGGGGGAGGGAGAGTTTTATACCGCATATGCGAATTTGTCCCCGAACCAGTGTACCTCCGCTTGACACCTGTGAAATCAACTATATGAAGATGCTTCATAATGAACCTATGTCAACAATGAAGCCTGAAGCAGTTGCGGGGGAGTTAAGGAGATACTGGATTTAATCCCGGATTTAAAAAAAATAAATATATAATATTCCCGGAGGTCATTTTTTATGACAAATAGAAAATGGTATATTGAGCAGCTGACAGCACCTGCATTGCTTAACAGAAATGCTCTTCAGTTTGGAGATTATACATTTCAGCTGTTTAAGAACAAAGACGGCGACGTCGAGACGCTCACGTATGCCGAAACCTATCGAATAGTGAGAGAACTTTCCTGCGGCCTCATCAGTATGGGGATGAAAAAAGGGGATAGAGCTGCAATCATGTGCAATACCTCACCACAGTGGATGTGGAGTGATTATGCTACACTCTGTGCCGGAGGAGTTACAGTATGTATATATCCTACTTTATCAGAGAGCGAACTGGAATTTATCCTGGCAGATTCAGGTTCTACTATTATTTTTGTTGAAGACGGTGAAATCCTCGAAAAAGTAAAGAATGTATGTAAACCTTCAAACAAGAAGGTCAAGGTAAAGACTATTGTTGTAATGAAGGACAAATGTGATGAAAAGAGTAAAAATATAACCGATTTTTCAAGCATCAGGAAGCTTGGTGTTGAGTTTAGGGCTAAAGACAAGATGGCCTTTGAAGAGAGATGGAGGTCCGTTGATTTCAAGGATGACATGACTATTGTATATACATCCGGAACTACAGGTAATCCCAAAGGAGCCGTTCATACTCATTTCAGTTTTTCCTCAGCAGTAAACCGGGATTGCCGGGTTGTTGAATACGGAGGCATGGATATGAATGACAGGTTCATCTCATTTCTGCCCATGTCTCATACATATGAGAGAGAATGCGGTCACGGTGCTGCAATGCAGGTCTGTCTTCCCATTGCCTACTCATCACCCAAGACTCTTGTTGCTGATCTAAAACTATTTAAACCGACAATGTTTATGTCTGTGCCGAGGATTTACGAAAGAGTTTTTATGGCGATGAGGGATCAGGCAGCTAAATCTCCAATTAAGAAGAAACTCTTTGATGCTGCTGTAAGAACCGGAATAAAGGTTGTTGAGGCAAGATCTGATGAAAACGGTTTTATTGATATGTCAGAGGATATAGATCTCACTCAGGGAGTTGGTCTCTGGCTGAAGCTGAAGTTTAAAATATTTGATAAGCTCATCTTCAGTAAGGTAAGGGAAGCTTTTGGAGGAAGATTCAGGTTCGCTTTCTCTGCAGCGGGAAGTCTCAATGCGGATCTGTGCAAGACCTTTCTGGCCATGGGAATCAGAATTCTTGAAGGGTATGGTTCAACCGAAACTTTTAATGAGGTAACTGTAAACAGACTCGAGAAAATTCTTCCCGGATCTATCGGAAAGTGTTCAACAACAGATATAGAGTGGAAGGTTTCTGAGGATGGTGAACTGCTTGTTAAGGGAGACTGTTTGTTCAGCGGTTACTGGAAGAATCCTAAGGCGACAAGGGAAGCCTTTACTGATGACGGGTTTTATCAGACAGGAGATATTGTTGAAGTACTTGCAGGGGGCTATATTAAGATCGTTGACAGAAAGAAAGGTCTCATGGTTCTTGACACCGGAAAAAATGTTCCGTCTCAGAGAATTGAAAGTCTATTCTCATTGAGCAGCTTTATTGAGCTTGTAGTTCCCGTGGGAAGTGACAGGAAATTCGTAACAGCTCTTGTTGTGCCTAACTTTGATTCTTTTATAAGCTACTTCGATGAAAATGGTATTGAATATGATAAGTCGGCTCTTGTCTATAGTCACGAAATGGCATCAGTTCCGGTATGCGTAAAAGTAGATAAGAGCTTTATTGAAAATGAAGCATTTGTTAACATTATAGACAATGAAGTTCAGAGAGTTAATAAAGAACTCGAGAGCTATGAGCAGATTAAGAAGTATCACGTTCTGGATTACCGGTTCACTGAAGATACGGGAGAAATGACTCCGACTCTCAAAGTTAAGAGAAGAATTGTCATGGATAAATTTAAGAATGAAATAAATCAGATGTATAAGTAATTAGTTTTATCTGCTAAAAAGAAGAGGGCTGTTCCAGACGGAGCAGCTTTTTTTTATGCATTATTCAAATGGAAAATTTTTTTAGATAAAATTTTTAAATGATAAATAGATTTTGTAGTGATAAATTGTGATTATATAGATGAAGGATCTTGTTAGCTCAGTTAGCGAGGGGGAGACTCGAACTCCCGACAACACGGATATGAGCCGTGTGCTCTAACCAACTGAGCTACCTCGCCATAAGTCATTAGCGCGGGCAGGATTTGAACCTGCGACCTTTGGGTTATGAGCCCAACGAGCTACCAGCTGCTCCACCGCGCGATCTGTAGCAAACTTAATCGACCTGCTGTGTGTGTCAACATTATTAATTATTTTTTCAGAATAAAATGAAAATAAGTGAAAATAAATGAAATTAAATTGACCACATCAGATTAAACCGTTATTCTCCTTTGAAAAAGATGAGGCTATATATGTTCAATCCCTTTAAATATTTTAAAAGAAGAAAGGTGGGGCTGGTGCTCGGCAGCGGTGGAGCCAAGGGACTTTCTCATATCTCTGTAATAGAATATATTGAGAGTATGGACATACCCATTGATATGATTTGCGGATCAAGCATCGGCGCTGTCATTGGTGCAGTCTACTGCAGCGGAAGTCTCGGGAAGCTAAAGGAAGATCTTCTGGCAATGTCCCGGAAAGAGTTTCTTTCTCTGTTTGATTTGACTATTCCCCGCTCAGGGCTGCTTAAGGGGAATGATTTTGTTGATTTTATGAAGAAATACATTCCGGAAAATGCCAGACTGGAAGAGATGCCTGTGCCGCTTTCAATTGTGGCTACAGATTATTATACAGGTAAGACAGTAATATTTACGAAGGGGAATGTACTCAATGCGTTAAGGGCCAGTATCTCTATCCCCGGA
>CAYNFB010000011.1:0-29540 GCA_964396355.1 uncultured Leptospirales bacterium
CTATGTGATATAGACAATGCAGTCACCTCTATACTTAATATATACATTACTGTTAAGGTATATATTAAGTATAGTCAAGAAGAAAAGTTCAAGGGGGTGCTATTCTGAACCGGATGCCCTGAATTTAGCGGGAGTGGTGCCTGTGAGTTTCTGGAACCAGTCGTAAAATGCAGATGTGGAATTAAATCCCACAGCGTATGATATGGAGGTGATGTTTCTGTCCGGCTCCTCGAGAAGAGCCTGTCTGGCTGCATTGATTCTGTAGATATTGATATATGTGTTGAAATTCTGGTTCATATTCTGGTTCAGGACCTGGGAAAGCTGGTATGAGGCAATGCTGAGCTCGTCGGCGAGTTTCTGCAGTGTTCATTTCAGGTTAATTAAAAAATGACTATTCAAAAAAACTGTCACTTTTTAAACTGTGAATGAAAAAAATGAAATTCAAAGAATTCAGTCTGAGTCATGAAGATAAATTCAGACTTTTCTTAATAGGTTCTCCCCGATGAAATACAAAATTTCCGCAATGGTTTTAGCCATTATCTTTTTTTCCTCTCCCATGGTTTACCCGGAATTTGTTTTTCTCAATGACGGCACCTTTGTCGAAGGAAAAGTCATTGAAAAGAACAGCAGGTATATGATTGTCCGGGACAAAAAAAACAGGGAATGGAAACTGAAGCAGAAGGATGTGAGCATGATTCTCAAATCTGATAAGCTTCGGAAACACCGAAATCAGAGAGTTGACCGGTCTTCCGGCAGTACGCAGGATCCATCTTCTGATAGATTTATCACTGAAATCAGCTTCTGTGCATTTATCCCTTCGGGAAGGTTTGCTGAAATATCTGAATCCGGATATGGTGCGGCTGTCGACTTTACCGCTGAAAATCTTGTTTTTGGTATATTCGATGCAGGCATAAGCGGCGGCCTGTTCTTTTCCGGGGGCAGGGATCTTACGGAATCAAAAAGTCAGGACTATGACAGCTTTATGTTTGCTCCCCTTATGCTTTCTCTTCTCTACAGTGCAGATCTTACCGGAAATTTTTCGTTAATACCTGCATTGTCTTTAGGAGGCGCCTGGTATGATGTAAAGTATACCGATCACACCAGCGGGCCTCTTGACAGCTCAGACAGACATGAAAAATTTTTCGGGCCCGCAGCAAAGGCTGGCCTTCTCTGCAGGTACAGAATTTCCGGTAATGTAAGCCTCACCGGCGGATGCGGGTACACTGCAGTTAAAGAAGAGAGCGGTATGATCGGCTGCGTTGTTCTGAGCGCAGGCGCAGGACTGATTTTCTGAGGTTTGAAAATGAAGAAAGGATTATTGATTATTATACTTTTATTGGCGGCGATGAGTTCATGCTACGACGGTCTCAACGGCATTTATGATGAGGGCCGGGTTTATTGTATCGGCGACACCGGTCCTGCAGGCGGTATTATCGCTTTGGTAAATGAAGATTATGAGAGTGACGGCTGGCTTTATCTGGAGGCCGCACCGGCAGATGAGGTGAATGCTGACTGGTCATCAGCTGAGGCTCTGTGCAGTTCTAAAAGCCTGGGCGGCTATGACGACTGGATGCTCCCATCATTGCATAATCTCATGTACTCGAATATACCATCGAGCTTTCTTAATTCTGATTACTGGAGTTCTACAGAGGGTGATGCCGGCAATGCCTGGATGCTTAACTTCGGCTCCGGCATTTCGGGAGAGAGCGGTAAAACCAGCGGCAGGGAAGTGCGGGCAGTAAGGAAATTTTAAAAAAAGGGGACGTTTCTTTATATGAACTTTAAATCAGCATATGGCAGGCCGGGAAAGATATGAATCAGAACAGCGGCCTCAAACTCTACGAAAAATTTCTGATCCAGGTCGACGCCTTTGAACAGAAAGTCCTGACCCGCTACGGAGAACATATAGCGTGCAGAAAGGGCTGTTCCCGGTGCTGCATACTCCAGTCTGTTTTTCCCGTTGAAGCCTATATAATAAGTGAATATTTGAAATCTGCCGAAAGAAGTGAATTGTCTAATTCTGCAGGAGGGGAAAGCTGTCCCTTCCTGGATGATGATGTCTGCACCGTTTATCCGGTGCGGCCTGTAATATGCAGAACTCACGGCTATCCTATACTCACTGAGGGGGGAGTCGATTTCTGTCCGGATAATTTTTCTGATCTTGATTCAATAGATTCGGAGTATATTCTCAGCCTGGATAATCTCAACAAATCACTTGCAGGTATAAATATGTTATTTTTGAAAGAATGCAGCGATACATTCTTTCAAAAAGAGAGAGTACTTCTCTCTGAAATTCCAGGGCGAGTGACCTGATTATATAATCAGTAGAGGGTTATAAAATTTCTTATGACTCCGGCAGTTTTTTCACCCTGGTCGGGATCGATTTTCTTCATCAGCATATAACTGGTAAGCTTTTCGTCCTTCTTTTTTAGAAATGAGAATACTGCATCCGCCTCATCGGGGCCGTACTCGGGATGGAACTGTACTCCGAAAACCGGAAGATCCTTATATTGAAATGCCTGTGTGGTGCATCTTCCCGATGTGGCGATTGTGTTGAAATCCTCAGAAAGTTCTGTTACGCAGTCGTAGTGTGAGACCATGAATGTGTCAGTCTCCAGATTTGAAAACAGCGGGATGTCTTCAGTTTTAATCCAGGCCCATCCGAATTCCGGAACTATTGCTCTTGAAACACAGTCTGCACCGTTTAATGTACGTGCAAGAATCTGGTGGCCGAAACATATTCCAAGAACCGGCTTCCCTGCTTTTATAGAATTTTCTATTGCATTACCAATTTTATCCATCCATGGATAGTCGTCATTAACGGATATATCCGATCCTGATATTATAATGTGAGATGCATCTTCTATCTCAATTTCACTTACAGAATCCGCCATCCTTATTGACCGGGTTTTTCCTCCGTCACGGGGAATTATGGACTGCATTCTTCTGTTAAAGGCTTCTGCCAGTCCGTTGTCGATGAAACAGTTTAATATTAGTATCATGTGCGTGCCTGCCTGTTTTTTAAGTCTGTCGCCATTATGGATTACCATACCTGCAGGTCAAGAGGATATGAACATTTTATTTATAATGATTTTGTTTTTACATAGCTGTATTATTGTTTTAAAATCTATGCCTGGCAATTATTTCTTCAGTTTTTATGGTGCTGTCCTTCTTCCTGTCGATCTGGCTGAGATAGACTCCCAATATTACAAAGGCTGATGCGGCGTACTGTATGTGGTTCATCTTCTCATTAAGAAGGAGCCAGCCCCAGAATACTGCAAATACCGGAAGCAGGTTGGTGAATGCAGCTCCCTTGCTTACGGCGATTTTGCTGATTCCGTAGTTAAACAGTCCGTAGGCGCCCAGAGAGATAAATATTCCCATATATAAAATGGTAAGAACAGGAAGTAACTCAAAGGTTTGAGGCATGCCGAATCCCGGATGATCGATGAACAGTCCGGGTAAGAAAAAGAGTGTACCGGTGAAAGACTGAACAGCTGTGAGGAAGAATGGGTTGTATCTTTCACTGAGCTTTTTTAATACTATGGTATAGCCGGTTGCAAATATCATTGCAATGAATTCAAGAGAGTTTCCAAATACAGGATTGGGTGCTGATTCCGATACATCGCTGTAAAGACTCAGAACCGAGGCTCCTGCCGCTGCGATGAGGAAGCCTGCAACAGTTTTGTATGAAACTCTTTCACCAAGCATGAAAAATGCAGTAAGCCCCACGAGCAGAGGGAGCATTGATGTTATCATGCCGGCCTGTGACGATGTTGTATAGTTCAGAGCCCAGGCTTCAAACACGAAGTAGAGGCAGGGCTCGAAGAGTGCCATGAGAATGAGATATTTAATATCCTCTTTGCGGAAGACATTTTTCGGATTTAATTTTTTTATGAAGAAAAGAAAGACTATCGATGCTACAAAGAGCCTCCCGAAAATTACGAATACCGGGGGATATACTTCAAAAGTTGATTTCAGGGCTACAAAAGATGTGGACCAGAGAATCATTGCTCCAAGGAGAGCCGCGGTTGCCTTGTAGGACTGTGTGTTCATTTTATTCCTGCCTTATGCTTCCTGATTATTTTTACCCGGTTCTGTTGGCAAGGTCTTTTTTTACAGTCCGGGATTTTATGATAATAGGGGTTTCTTTCATAAAAATTGAATAGTTTAGAGTTTCTGTGTATATTGTTGATGAGTGATGCATTCCCTGTCTCTAAATGGGATTAAAAAAATATTGACATTTTAATTTTCGAAAGGATCATATCTGAATATTTAATAAAGTCTGCTGACAGGAGTATGCAATGATAAGCTATAAGGATCTTGGACTCGTTAATACACGTGAATTGTTTAAGAAGGCAGTAAGCGGAGGCTACGCCATTCCTGCCTATAATTTTAATAATATGGAGCAGCTTCAGGCAATAGTTCAGGCCTGTGTTGAGACTAAATCTCCTGTAATTCTTCAGGTATCCGCAGGGGCCCGTAAGTATGCAAATCAGACTCTGCTGAGATACATGGCAGAAGGTGCTGTCCAGTATGCCGGAGAGCTGGGATATGATATTCCCATTGTGCTGCATCTTGACCACGGTGATTCTTTCGAGCTCTGCAAAGAGTGTATTGAAATGGGATTCTCATCTGTAATGATAGATGGTTCGCATCATACCTATGAGAAGAATATTGAAGAGACGAAAAAGGTCGTTGAATATGCTCATAAATACGATGTGACAGTGGAAGGCGAACTTGGAGTTCTTGCGGGAGTGGAGGATGATGTGAAGGCCGAAGAACACGTGTTCACTCAGCCTGAAGAGGTGGAGGATTTCGTAAACCGGACAGGAGTTGACAGCCTGGCAATTGCAATTGGAACCTCTCATGGAGCCTATAAGTTCAAACCCGGCACTGACCCTAAGATACGTCTGGATATCCTCGCTGAAATAGAGAAGCGTATCCCCGGATTCCCGATTGTTCTTCACGGATCTTCATCTGTGCCCAGGGAACTGGTTGAGATAATAAATTCAAACGGCGGAAAGCTTGATGATGCAATAGGAATACCTGAGGAGCAGCTCAGGCTTGCCTCAAAATCTGCTGTATGCAAGATCAACATCGACTCCGACGGCAGACTGGCAATGACTGCGGCAGTGAGAAAGGTTCTCAATGAAAAACCCGGAGAATTTGATCCGAGGAAATATCTCGGGCCTGCAAGGGATTCTCTGAAGGAGCTGTATATGCATAAGAACAATGATGTTGTCGGGTCATCGGGCAAAGCCTAATTTTCTGCAGGAGGAGATGTGATGAAGAAAATAATTCTGGCAGCACTGATCTTTATGGTATCTGCTGCAAACATTACGGGCAGCCCGCTTAAGCTTGAGGCCATTGGTTCTTCCAATGCATCTAATTTATATCTGTGTTATCTGTCAATAGGAGTCATTGCTGACTCCTATGTAAAACAGGTATATGATAATAAGAAGTCGATGACCTTTGTTAATTCAATTACAGCTCAGGCCAAAGTGCAGAAGGATTATCTGCAGAAACTCCTCGATGCTAAAGATATACCCGATAATGATCTTGCAGTCGTGGAGAAAATGATTGACTGTTATGGTCTCCTCATCGATGAAGGGAATTACTTTGTTGACTATATGAAGACAGGGAATAAGAATTCCCTCAGCAGCTATGACGGCAAAAGAAAGCAGGCATGGGCGCTGATTGGTGAAATAATGGGGTTCCCCCAAAAATGAGGAATTATCAGGACAATGTTTGATATCAGAGAATATTATAATTTCGGAGGAGGAAGTTTCCAGAGCATGGATCATGAAATTCTGGAGATTGATGACAACGTAGTTTCGGATATTGAACATCTTCTCGTCAGGAAGGTAGGCAGCCTTTACCTCAGTGACAGATATAAGACCAGAGAGAGCATGATTGAAATAATCTATCCTTCTCTGGGATACGGCGGAACAAGGAATTTGATGCTCTCTCCCGACAGGATCAGATTTTTCCTTTCTTTTTATCCCTATAAAAATGATCTGAAGAGAATAAACAAAATTGTCATCAGGCCCCGATATGTCGAGGCAGGAAATGTCGAATTGTCGGCGCTCTATATTAAAAAGAAGAGAGTTCTGGTTATCTATTTATCTCATCCTTTTTCCAGTGAGATGAGCAGCAGTGATGACGGAAGATTCGTTTCGGTGAGTCTTGAAAATCTCATGGATGATAAAATAATTGAGCATTCTATTGACAGAAGCGGAGGCAAAATAAACAGAATGCCCTCACTGTGGAATATAATCTCCGTGATAGATCCCGACGGGGAAGGGGAGATGGACAAGTTTCTTGTAAAACGTGCAGAAATGGATCAAAAGATATATGCTTCACTCAATGATATCTCCTACTTCTATTACAGACACGGTTATTGATATATGGTAAACTACCATAATCATACTGCTCTCTGCGGACATTCAAGGGGTGAGATGTCTGAATACGGAGAGAAGGCTATTGAGAAGGGAATTGGCGAGTTCGGGTTCTCCGACCATGCGGCCATGCCCGATGATATCAGACAGGGTGTCTCTATGGGCTCCTCGGAAATGGAAGGATATGTGGAGAGCGTCATGAAGTGCAGGGAAGACTTCGCCGGCCGAATTGATATAAAGGTCGGATTTGAAGTGGACTTTCCTCCATTTAATACATTCGATATTGCCTATTTCACCGATCCGCGAATTGATTTTATAATCGGTTCCTGTCACTTTCTTGGCGACTGGCCCTTTGATCATCCCGATTATATTGAGCGATTTGATGAGAAGGACATAAACGAGATATACAGGGACTACTACAGTCTGATAGAAATTATGGTGGAATCGCGAAATTATGATATTATCGGCCACTTCGATCTTCTCAAGAAGTTCGGTCACTATCCCACTGACAATATGGACAAGGTGATTATCAGAATCTGTAAAAAGATGGCTGCATTTGGAATTGTCGCAGAGATTAATACTGCCGGGCTTCAGAAACCCGTTGGTGAAATCTACCCGGGAGATCACATTATCGATCTGTTCTTTCAGGAAAATGTTCCCGTCACTCTGGGGTCGGACTCTCATTCTCCCGACGATGTGGGCTACGGTTATTCTACGGCTATTGCAAAGCTGAAAAGTGCCGGTTACAGAAAAGTTTCAGGCTTCGAAAAGAGAGTGAGACACGAAGTATTTCTCTAGTCGCTGCTCCCCCCTCTGCTTTTTATTTTAATCCCATATAAAAAAATAGAAACTTTTGCTTGACAGAAACTTCACATTTTAATTACTACTAAATTAGTAGAGTATAAAATGGAGTTATAAAATGAGGCTTTCAACCAGATCAAGATACGGCATGCGTCTTATGGTCGTCCTTGCTTCGAAAGAGGGAGGAGGGCCGGTATTCCTGAAGGAAATTGCAGGTTCTGAAGGGATCTCGGAAAAGTATCTCGGTCAGATAATTATTCCGCTCAAGGCCAGGGGGTTGCTTCTTGCATTTCGCGGCGCCAGAGGCGGTTATACACTGAGCAGGTCTGCAGATTTGATCACTCTTCGTGAAATAGTCGAGACTCTCGAGGGAGATCTGAAACTCGTTAACTGTGCAGATGAGCCCTCCTCGTGTACAAGAAATGAGTTCTGCAGTGCAAGAGGAATATGGAATGATATGAGCACTGTTCTTACTGATTTTCTTGAAAGTCATACTCTTGCTGATCTTCTGGGTGATAAAGAATGCAGCAGGAAGAGAGCCTGAATAAGGGGAATTTATTTATGAAGAATTTTGTTAAAAGTGAAGAAAAAGATTTTATTGTCGGGACCGGCCTTTCCGGATTTACTCTCGGGGTTACAGGAAGAGAGATAAACCATACTGATTATGCTCTGCCGGGGAAAGAGGTCAGAGCCTCAGACAAGGCTTTGATTTCCCGTGTGACGGGACTGGAAAGTAAAAATATTGTCATGCTTGATCAGGTTCACGGAGACAGAATAATCGAAATGACTGATCTGCCGGACCGGGATCTTCCTTCAGCAGGAGAGGCAGACGGATTTATTACTAATACCAAAGGTCTGGCTCTTGTTATAAGGACCGCGGATTGTGTTCCGGTATTTATATATGACAGCAGAAATCAGGTTGTCGGTGCGGTTCATTCCGGGTGGAAGGGAACTAATCTGAATATAACCGGCCGGTGCATAGAGTTGATGAAAAATAAGTACGGCTCTCAGGGAGAGGATCTTAAGATCTTCATACTTCCCTCAATCGGTCCGGATATGTATGAGGTGAATGAGGATGTGGCGCGTTTTTTCCCGGGTGAGAGAATAGACCGGGATGGAAAAATATTCGTAGATCTCTGGGCCAATATTGAAAAATCCTGCAGGGCCGAGGGGGTGCCTCAGGCGGGGATATACAATCCCCGTATATGCAGCAGAACCAGTCATGATGATTTCTTCTCTCACAGATTCGGTGATGCAGGGAGAAATTTAAACTATGCATTCATGGCTGACCATAAGATTTAGAGGTTGCTTTTTTAAGAATATTAACTGATTATATTATATGTATCAGGCATTTTATAGAAGAAAAGAAAATATTGCGGGGTATTACAATGTGGGAATATACAGATAAAGTAAAGGATTTATATACAGACCCGGTCAATGTGGGGAAGATGGAAGATGCAGACGGTGTGGGTCACGTGGGCAGCGTTGTCTGCGGTGATGCACTGACTTTGTACATCAAGGTCAGGGACGGTGTAATAGTTGATTCAACCTTCGAAACATTCGGATGCGGAAGCGCAATCGCCTCATCATCTGCCCTTACCGAAATGGTAAAGGGCAAAACTATTGAGGAGGCCGAGAAGATAACAAATCAGGATATAGTGGAGTATCTCGGCGGACTGCCCGAGCAGAAAATTCACTGTTCTGTAATGGGCTCCGAGGCTCTTGAAAACGCCATTGCAAACTACAGGGGAGAGGAGCCGGCAGTTGAGGATGAGCCGGAAGGTGAAATGATCTGTCACTGCAAAAGTATTACCGATGTTGATCTGAAAAAGGCTATTAAAGATAAGGGTATTGTGAATATAGAGGACTTAATCGCAGAAACCGGTGCAGGAAGCGTCTGCGGAAGCTGTATACCCCGGATGGAGGACATCCTCGATGAGGAGAAGTGGAAGCCTCAGGAGCCTGCTGAGGAATTTGAAAGAGGCATGACAAACATCCAGAAGATCAGAAAAATTGAGGATCTCATAAACAGTAAGATAAGACCGGCCCTTAAGCGCGATGGAGGGGATGTGGAGCTTGTCGATGTAGTGGATGATCTGGTCGTGGTTAAACTTCATGGTGCATGTTCAACATGCGTATCGGCCAATGATACTCTTCAGCATTTCGTTCAGGAGGAACTGCGCGCGGCAGTTTCAGACAAGATTATAGTGAAGCATATATAGGGGAAGTCTAATGGAAAAACAGATATATCTTGATAATAATGCCACAACAATGGTGTCGCCTGAAGTACTCGAGGCTATGCTTCCCTTCTATAAAGATAAGTACGGCAATGCATCCAGCATGCACTTCTTCGGCGGACGCGTTGCCCGAGATATCGATGTAGCCAGACAGCATGTTGCGGATCTTATCGGAGCAGACCACGATTATGAAATTACATTTACAGGAAGTGCAACAGAGAGTGATAATCTCGCTATAAGAGGAATTACTTCATATTTTAAGGATAAGAAACACGTTGTTACATCTACAGTCGAACATCCGGCGGTTCTCAGTCTTTGCAGGCAGCTGGAAAAGGAAGGTTTCAGAGTTACCTATGTGCCAGTGGATTCCAACGGTGTTGTAGATCTTGAAATTCTTAAGGAATCTGTTAATGACGAAACCGCACTGGTTTCCATAATGCATGCGAACAATGAAACAGGCGTCATTATGCCTGTTGAGGAAATAGGCCGATTCTGCCGCGACAGGGGAGTTATATTTCATGTCGACGGAGTTCAGGCCGCAGGGAAGATACCTGTTTATGTAAACAGTATTAATTGTGATTTCTATTCAATCTCGGCTCATAAATTTCACGGTCCCAAGGGAATGGGCGCTCTCTACGTGCGTAGAGGTTCCCGTATGAGGCCCATGATTTTCGGCGGCCATCAGGAAAAGGGAAGACGGCCGGGAACTGAAAATGTTCCGGGTATTGCCGGAATGGGAAAGGCTGCAGAGCTTGCAATGCTTCACCTTAAGGATATGGACGGAGTCGCCAACCTGAGAGACAGGCTTCAGGAGAACATCCTGTCCACGGTGGGAACATCATCTGTCAATGGAGGAGACGTTCTGCGTACTCCAAATACTGCAAATATATCATTTGAATTTATTGAGGGTGAGTCCATACTTCTGTATCTTGATCAGAAGGGCGTTTTTGTCTCAACCGGTTCGGCATGTTCAACAGGGTCTCTTGAGCCCTCTCATGTTTTACGGGCAATGAATACTCCATTTTCAAAAATTCACGGTTCCATAAGGTTCAGTCTAAGCAGGTATACAACTGCAGAAGAAATCGATTATACGCTGAAAGTAATACCTGGTGTCATCGAGACACTTCTTAACATCTCTCCGTTCTGGGATAATGAAACAAAAGTCGGAAAGATAATGCATCAGTCATAGGCGCAAACTCTCCCACGCAGGCGCTAATTGCCTGGTTCGGAAAATCCGCAATCTGTGTCGTATACAGAACAGATTGCGGGACAATCCCTCAGGGGCAACCCTGAATTTATTCCTGAGGGGGATCGACCGGTTCTTCGTCTACTGAGCCGCCCAGATTCTTTATTTTTTCCTTTCTGCTGCGGCAGTCCTCTTCTATTTTCACAATTTTATCCATGAGATTCTTCATGCTGCTGTCTGCATAAACGTCCTTCTTATCCTTGTAGAGATCGTGGGTAATCTCCCCAAGATCGGCCAGGAGATCCTGAAGATTTCTTCTCTCAAGGAATAGATCTTTCTTTAACTGCACAAAAGATACGCCGTCCTTTCCCTTCTCTGCTGCTGTCTCGGCGCCCTCTTTTATTCCGTCAACAGCCATGTTTATACCCTTGAGTACTATATCTTTCACCTCTGTCCAGTATGCCATTCTTGGCCTCCATTATCATGTATTAAGTCTATAATATATTGTAATTTGAAAAAAACAAGAAAAAACAATCTGCCCGTGCGTGCAGCTTTATTTATTGACTCAGAAGATGACCTCTTCTTAAGTGATATTTCTGAAATTTTCAATATAGATGGTGCAATGGACGAAAGAAAAGTAAGATCCATTCTGGGAGACCGGTGTTATCATGAATCGCTTAACCTCCTTCAGATGGGACATGTTAAAAAAATGGACATCAGGCCTGATCTCGTGAAAGGCGAGGTATCGGGAGACTATGTGGATTTGTTCAATGTGGATATAGAGCTGAACAGTTCCGGAATACCGACCGGGCTGCTCTGTTCCTGCAGCGGATCGGGGATATGTGTTCACATGGGCGCTGTGCTCATAAACTACATAAAAAAAAAGGGCGTTCCATCGGTTTCCCCTCCTGCAAAGAAAGAGATAAAGAAAAGTCATGGCAACAGGCTTCCCGGTAGAGGTAATTTTAATATAGTAGAAAAAAAAGGACTGCCTCTGGTGGAGGTGGATGCCAGGGGAGACGTGAGCAGTCTGAGAATTTTCTTCGACTACGATGATAAGAGGATCGCCGGTGATAATCCCGAGGAGCTGATTTATTCCGGAACAAAGGAGACTGGCAGGAGAGCCAACTCTGCGCTGAAGCGGGATATGGTCTTTGAGAGAGAGACCATAACTCAGCTGTCTGAGCTGTTTGCCCGGGACATTTGTGATTCTCAAAGCGGGAGGAGAATAAATTTTATCCTGAATCTTGATCTTCGCAATTTACTGAAGCGCTACGGTGATGAACTGAAGAAATCAGGAATCTCCGTAAAGATAAAGGGCAGCAGTATAAAAATTGAACATTTCGGAGGCAGTCTCTCAATTTCTTCGGCCAGGAGAGAAAACTGGTTTGATATTACAGTCCGCTGCGATGCAGGTCAGGGCAGGGTTCTGGATATCTCTGATGATGGACGTCTCCTCGACAGGGGACTTGTCAACACTCCAGGGGGGCTTGTTCTGCTTGATGAAGAGGATGCTGTACTGATGAGGCATCTTGCGGCCAGCGGCATGGAAGGCGGGAGTCTGACCGCATCCCGTTATGATCTTAATCTGCTGAATGATCTTGAACATCAAGGTGCGGGAATAAAGGGCTTTGGTGATTTCCTGAGAATTTCTGAGAAGCTAAATCTCCCCGGGGAATTTGACTCTCCTCCATCGTCTCTTTTCAATGGGACTCTCCGGGGCTATCAGCAGGAGGGGTACCGGTGGCTGAATTTTCTCCGTGAGAACGAACTGAGCGGATGCCTGGCCGATGATATGGGTCTTGGAAAGACTGTTCAGGTGATTGCCCTTCTTGCGGAACTTAAGAAGAGGAAACTTCCAGGGCCATGCCTGATTGTTCTTCCTGTTGTCACCCTGTCAAACTGGGAGAGGGAACTTGAAAAATTTGCTCCTTCACTGAAAGTTATCAGACACGGAGGAAAGGGCAGAGATTTTAAACCGGCAGACTGCAGTGATGTTGACGTAGTTCTTGTAAGTTATCAGAAACTGAGAAATGATATACTGATTTTTGGAGCCGTGAAATTTTTCTATATAATACTCGATGAGGCTCAGAATATAAAGAATCCGCTGTCAAAAACATTCCGGGCTCTGAAACGGCTCAGGTCGGTTCACAGACTTGCTCTTACCGGCACACCGGTTGAGAACAGTCTTTCCGATCTGTGGGCAGTCATGGATTTTCTTAATCCGGGACTGCTGGGGGATCTTTCTAAATTCAAAGACCGCTTTAATCCCGATTACAGCGAATCGGTGAAAAAACTTTCTCTCATGGTCAGCCCCTTTATTCTCAGAAGAAAGAAGGAGGACGTTCTCCCTGAGCTGCCTCCGCTTGAAGAGTCTGTGCTCTATGTAGAGATGGGCCAAAAACAGAGAGATGTTTATGATTCATATCTTCAGCGGGTGCGGGAATCTCTTGAGACGGCAATGAAGGAAAAGGGAAACGGCAGAGCCTCCATGGATGTGCTGTCTGCTCTTCTCAGGCTGAGGCAGATCTGCCTGTTTCCTGAACTTGCCGATGAAAAATTTTCAGGAAGCGGTTCCTGTAAGCTGAAAACGCTCAATCTGATGCTCGATCAGATTCTGCCTGAGGGCCACAGAGTTCTGATTTTTTCTCAGTTCGTTCAGTCTCTGAATCTGATAAAGTTATCTTTAGAAGAGAGGAAGATAAATTACGCTTATATCAACGGCTCAACAAAGGACCGCGGGGCGGAGATCGACCGGTTTCAGAATCAGAAGGATGTGAAGGTCTTTCTTCTAAGCCTGAAGGCGGGCGGCGTGGGAGTAAATCTCACCGGTGCGGATTACGTATTCCTCTTCGATCCATGGTGGAATCCTGCTGTCGAGTCCCAGGCGATAGACCGGAGCCACCGCATGGGACAGGAGGAGAAGGTCGTTGCTTACAGAATGATTGTCCGCGATTCTGTGGAGGAAAAGGTGGTGAAGCTGCAGAACCGCAAACGTCATATGGCAGAGTATATCCTCTCATCCTCATCCTCAGTGCTTAAGTCCCTCTCCGATGATGAGGTAATGGAGCTCTTCAGGTAATTTGTTGACATTTTGTTCCAGGTGATGCATATTGCGGGGGATGACCTGAATTGAAAGATAATAGAAGTATTGAAAATAATCTCTTATTCTATCTTTTCCCCGGTTCATACCTGCGATGCTCTTAGGAGTCTCAACTTCTGTGAACAAGATGCTGCTCGTTAATCTCATTTTCTTTGCTCTGGCCGGGTTTCTCTACTGCGCTGCAGTTGCCGCCTTTCCTATCATGTGTATATAATGCACAGGTGCAGATGATTTATCTGTTATGATAATAATATCGAGGTGTTAAAAATGCTGAAAAATTGCAGATCAGCAGCTTTTTTTTAAGTAAAAAGCTTGTAATTTATTTTAATTTATTCTATTGGATATCAGCTCAAATCAATGGAGCATTTTTTATTAAGGATGGTTTTTATGAAAAAAATCATTGTTCTTCTCATATCAATTTTATCTGTTGCAGTTCTTTTGACAGCTGCTGAAACATCAGGTAAAAAAGCGGTTAAATCACAATCCCTCAAAGCTTGTAAAATTGAATTAAGAAAATGCGTTAAAGAAGCCAAAAAAAGCCCTAAAGGTGAAAGAAAGGCTAAAGTCGCTGAATGCAGGAAAACTTTTATAGACTGCCGTACTGAGTGTAAAAAAACAAAATAGTTAAAAAAATAATTTTAGTGTATTAGTTTTTATTTTGCGTGAGGGACTGTCTGAAAAATTAATCAGATAGGACAGTCTCTTCCGTTGTTAGAATATAAAGGTTTTACAGACCTGTAAATGGACAATGTAGTAATACCTCTTATTCTGTAAATTAATTTTAACTGTCTCACCTTGTATCTCTGATAATAATTCTAATACTGTCTTCAGAAAATATATAACTACAACTACTTATAAAGAGAGATTAATATTTAATGCGGCAGAGCTGCCATTAGGATATACCTTGCTATAAATAGCTTACAGGCTATGCTTAATTGGTGTTGACTTTTTGCCATTTTTGATTTTTCATGATGAAAAAGTTTTACCGGGGGGATAATATGAATTCAATATACTCAAGTATCAGGATGGGTTTTCCTGCAACCGAATCCGGAGTTGAAATATCTATTCTTAAAAAACTCTTTACGGAGAGTGATGCGGAATTTTTTCTGAATCTCTCCCCTAAACTTGAATTTGCCGATGATATAGCTTCAAGATTAAATCTTTCCGTCGAAGAGGTTGAAACCAGACTGGAAGATATGACCGGCAAAGGGCTGATATTCAGACAGGAATCGGGCGGTAATCACAGATACGGCGCTATTCCTTTTATGCACGGCCTTGCTGAATTTCAGGTAAGAAAAATCGATGAAGAGCTGTCCTTCCTCCTTCAGCAGTATTTTGAAGAAGCTTATAATAAGAATATTTCGGATAACGCAGATCTTTTTCTTCGGGTGATCCCTGTGCAGAAATATGTCGATATTGAACATCACGTAGCCTCATATGATGATGCCTCTGCCATACTGGACAATGCAGATATTATAGCCGTGACTGACTGTCTGTGCAGAACACAGAAGAATATTATGGGTGTAGGATGTTCAAGGCCCCTTGAGACCTGTTTTATGTTCGGTTCCATGGCTCAGTATTATATAGATAATAATCTGGGCAGAAAGGTAGGAAAGGAAGAGGCCCGGAAAATTGTAGCAGAGGCTCAGAAGGCCGGGCTCGTCACTCAGCCGGGTACCTCTCAGAATCCTGCGGGAATGTGCAACTGCTGCGGAGACTGCTGTGCTGTTCTTGGCGCCATTAAGAAATATCCCAATCCCGGAGAGATCGTCTTCTCCAACCACTTTGCTTTAATTGAAAAGGAGAACTGCATCGGCTGCGGCGCGTGTATCGATATCTGTCCCATGGAAGCAATTGAAATGGACAGCGATGAAAAGGCTGAAGTTAATCTTAAGAGGTGTATCGGCTGCGGTCTCTGCTTTACTGCATGTGACTTTGATGCTGTAAAACTCAATGAAAAAACAGATAAGGAAAAAAAAGAAGTCCCTGCAAACAGCAGAGATCAAATGATGCAGATGGCTAAGAAACGCGGTATCATATAAACTTTATACTGCAGAGGGTGAAAGAACTGTACTACGGGGCAATGACACAGGAACAGAGAGATCAGATGCTTAAGTCTGAGCTTGATGATGACATGGTTCTTCTTATATAAAAATATTCTTTAAGGTCTGATTCCTCTAACTACTGGGTGTCAGACAGAGAGAATACAATTCCCCACAGGATTTTTAAACAGAGCTATCTTAAGAAGAATGATCTTATGTCTGCTCTCTTTCGTATTCACGGGCTCTGCTTTGCCAAGGTGAACTATTTCAGGAATAATCGTGAAAAATATCGGCCCTATGTATATGATCTTGAGAACGGATTTCGGGAAACAGAGTGGTGGGATGCTGAATTTTTAAAACACATGGACAGCGGTCTTTGTCTGGACTTCAGACAGCTCAATGGAATTACAGAGATTGAGAAGTTTTATATTTTCTGTGCTCATCTTGAAAGTCTGGAAAAGTAAATGCCGATGAACGTGTGTTTGCAGATTTATGTATGAGATTGTTTTTTCCCTTCCCCTTTTTTTCAGGGAAGGGAATGAATACGGTATACCGGATTCAGTAAATCTTTACTTCCAGGTTACTTTCGATTCTCTTAAGGGCATTCTGTGGTATTTAAATTTGGGGTATCCAGTCAGCATAGTTCCCTGGAGGGAATGTCCCTTCGGCAGATTCAGGTGATCCTTCAGCGGCTGCCACATCATTGCCGCCCATGTGAGAAATCCTCCCCAGCAGCAGCCAAGGCCGAATGAGGGTGCTGCCATCTCGAAGTGAGACAGTGCAATAGTCCCGGCCTGTGCAGCATTGGGATTCTTCTTGTCTCCGTGTGCTATTATAACTGCGTGACAGGAATGGGTTATAACATCGATATTGAATTCCCAGGCCTTGATTATCATGTCAAAGTGCCATTCTGCCGCCATCTCGGGCGAATTCTTCTGCATATCTTTCATCCAGTCCACTACCATGACTGCCATTTCCTTAATTTTTTCTCTCCCTTCTATGACTGTCCACTCAACGGGTCTTGAATTGTGACCCGACGGGGCGCATGATGCTGTATCAATAATCTGTTCAATTACAGCTTTTTCAACCGGTAGGTCTTTGAATTTCCTCACAGATCTTCTTGCTTTCATGTAGCCTGTGATTTTTTCCGGTCCTGGATTGTAATCTTCGGAGATATCTATGCATTTATCTGCACTCATTGTCTTCAGGCTGAAAGCCCCTTCAGGGCATACTGATACGCAGTGTCCGCAGTCTATGCAGAGTTTTTCCGCATATGAGGCCGGTTCAGGAATTTTTGAATCCTTTTTCATTATAATTATCTGCATAGGGCATTCTGCCATGCATATTTTACAGCTGGTGCATTTATTCTGGTCAATCGTAAATAGAGACATGTCAAACCTCTTCTTTCTATATTAGTTCAATTCCATTTTTCCCGGAGTGTGTGATAAAAGCAATAATATTATTGAAAATCGCCACCGGCCTGCTCAGCAGCAGATTTAATATAGCCGAAAGTGATTTCATCGTTTATAATGACGGGATTGTCTGATTACTGCTGGAGATTCGGTGGTGAAATTGTCTAGCATTGTGAAGAAACCGACTTATCTGTCGGTTATTTGCATCGGTGCAGTTCAGATATTACAATAAAGTAAAAAAATATTTTACGTAATTTTAACAATTGATTAATTGTCTTTAAAATTAAATATATGTTTAATATTTAAAGACTCAGAGACTTAATGTAAAATATTGTACAGATGATTGCGAGGGATGAATGTTTAATAAAGAAATAGAATCAATGCCTGAAATAAAAATGAAAGAGCTTCAGCTTGAGAGACTTAAGTGGTCAATTTCTCACGCCTACAACAATGTTGCACTTTATCGAAAAAAATTCGACCATGCGGGATTTCATCCTGACCAGTTCAGGTCTCTCGATGATATGAGGCGTGTTCCTTTCCTGACCAAACAGGATATGAGAGACAGTTATCCATTTGGACTCTTCGCTGTTCCTTTAAACAAGGTAGTGAGGGTTCACTCATCTTCAGGGACGACAGGAAATGCTACAGTAGTAGGATATACTAAGAATGATACAGAGGTTTTTGCCGAGGTTGTGGCAAGGAGTCTTGCCTCATACGGTCTTGATGAAAATGATATAATACAGAATGCCTACGGATACGGACTGTTCACCTGTGGCCTTGGACTGCACGACGGAGTGGAAAAACGCTGCGCCATGACCGTGCCAATCTCAGGAGGCAATACTCCCCGGCAGCTTATGCTTATCAAGGATTTTGGAACGACCGCACTCTGTTCAACTCCTTCATATGCGCTTAATATTGCAGACTTTATCGAAAAGAACATGCCTGATTATGATATTAAATCAACGAAGCTCCGGGTCGGCGTATTCGGTGCAGAGCCCTGGACCGAGGAGATGAGACTTGAAATTGAAAAAAGACTGGGGATAGATGCATACGATATCTACGGTCTCAGCGAGGTAATCGGACCCGGCGTGTCGGCCGAGTGTTCCGAGAAAAACGGACTTCACGTATTCGAGGATCACTTTTACGTAGAGATAATAGATCCTGAAACAGGAGAGATTCTGCCTGAAGGCGAAGAAGGAGAGATCGTATATACATCTCTTACCAAGGAGGCCTTTCCCGGAATCAGATACAGATCAAAGGATATAACAAGGCTCTATCATGACGGATGTAAATGCGGCAGGACTCTGGTAAAAATGGACAAGGTTACCGGAAGATCCGATGACATGCTGATTATAAGGGGTGTCAATGTCTTCCCGAGTCAGATAGAGTCGCTTCTCATGCAGACTAAGGGGATAGAGCCTCATTATCAGATCATTGTTGACAGAAAAGGTTCTATGGATGATATTGAGGTGATGGTTGAGGTCAATGAGACGGTTTTCTCAGATGAGATAAAGATACTCAACGGACTGTCGAAAAATATAAGCGACCGCTTTAAGAGCACACTGGGAATATCTGCAAAGATAACTCTCGTTGAGCCTCAGACTATTCCCCGGAGTGAGGGTAAGGCGGTACGTGTTGTGGACAGAAGAAAAAATCAGGGGGATAAATAATATGAATGTAACTCAGCTTTCCGCCTTTGTGTCGAATAAGCCCGGTCATCTTCAGAAAGTGCTTAAGGTTCTGGCCGATCAGGACATTAACATAATAACTCTGACCATTGCAGAGACTTCAGATTTCGGTATCCTGAGGATGATTGTAAATGATCCCGAAAAGGGACTGGCGGCTCTCAAGGAAAATCATATCACATGTTCAACAACGGATGTTCTTGCTCTTGAAATCAGCGATACTCCCGGATCGCTGTTTAAGGCGCTGGATGCATTTGCCGATATGAATCTGAATATTGAGTATATGTACGCCTTTACAGAGAAGCGGCATGGAAAGGCCGTTATGATTTTCAGATTTGAAGATATTGAAGAAGCCAAAACCGCTCTTGACGGTAAGGGCTATAATATTGTTAGAAAGATAGATATAATCGGAGATAATAAATGACAAAGAAAGTGATGTTGGGAAATGAGGCAATCGCAAGAGGAGCCTGGGAAGCCGGATGCACTGTTGCAGCAGGATATCCGGGGACTCCAAGTACGGAGATTCTGGAGACAATTGCCAGAGACTACCGCGAAATCAAGTCGCAGTGGTCGCCTAATGAGAAGGTTGCCCTGGAAGTTGCGGCAGGAGCATCCATTGCCGGAGCAAGATCTCTTGCAACTATGAAACACGTGGGCCTCAATGTAGCCGCAGATCCTCTCTTTACATTTTCATATACCGGAGTAAACGGTGGGTTTGTCATTATAAATGCAGATGATCCCGGAGCCTGGAGTTCCCAGAACGAACAGGATAACAGACATCTGGCAAGGGCCGCCAAGGTTCCCATGCTTGATGCATCGAGCCCCGAGGAGGCCAAAGAGTTCACCAGACGCGCATTTGAAATCTCCGAGCAGTTTGACCGGCCGGTCATCGTGAGAATTACAACCAGAATTGCTCATTCTCAGGGATTGGTTGAGCAGGGTGAACGGGAGAATGTTCCACTAAAGGAATTTATCAGGGATCCTAAAAAATATGTAATGATACCCGCCCATGCAAGGCCTAAACATAAATTTATTGAAGAGCAGCAGGTGAAGCTTACTGAATTTTCCTGTAATGCAGGTTTCAACAGAATTGAAATGGGGAATAAGAAGCGCGGAATTATAACAAATTCAGTGGCATATCAGCACGTAAAGGAAAAATGCCCCGATGATTCAGTTCTAAAAATCGGAATGGTATGGCCCATGCCTGATGATCTTATCCGGGAATTTGCATCACAGGTGGAGGAACTCTATGTTGTTGAAGAACTTGATCCTTTCATCGAAGACTATGTGAAAGCAATGGGCTATAAGGTTACCGGTAAGGACATTATCCCTATGTGCGGAGAGCTGACTCCTGAAATCATAGACATGGCTCTGAACGGAAAATCTCCTGAAAGGGCACTGCCTGATTACGATACAGAGCTTCCGTCAAGACCTCCGGGACTCTGCAAGGGATGCCCTCACTCCTTCGTCTTCAATGTTTTGAAGAAACTTGATCTGACAGTTAACGGTGATATAGGCTGCTATACTCTTGGGGTTCTTCCTCCCTATTCCGCCATGCATACTCAGGGATGTATGGGTGCGAGTATAGGAATGCATCTGGGTTTTGAAAAAGCCAGAGGTGAGGAAATGGCTGCCAATTCGGTTGCCGTTATAGGAGACTCAACATTTGTCCATTCAGGAATAACTCCGCTTATTGATATGGTCTACAACAAGGGTACCGGAACTGTGCTGATTCTAGATAACAGGGTAACTGCAATGACGGGCCAGCAGGACAATCCGGCTACCGGAGTTACACTGATGGGAGAGGAGACTCATGAGCTGAATCTTGCTCTTCTCTGCGAATCTGTGGGAGTTAGACGTGTTGTTACAGTTGACCCTAAGAATACAGAGGAGTTTGAAAGGATTGTGAAGGAGGAGGTTGCAGCCAGAGAACCTTCAGTTATAATATCAAAAAGAAAGTGCATACTGAAAAAGTGAGGGGCAAAATGAAGAATGTAATATTTTCCGGAGTGGGCGGTCAGGGAGTCATCCTGGCCAGCAAGGTGCTCATGGAAGTGGCAATGATAGAGGGCTTTGATGTTAAGGAATCGGAAGTTCACGGTATGGCCCAGAGGGGCGGAAGTGTGGAGTGTAATGTGCGATTCGGTGAAAAGGTCTATTCTCCTCTCATCCCGAAGGGAGAAGCGGATTTTGTTGTGAGTTTTGAATTTCTTGAATCAATGAGAAAAATTGAATATCTCTCAAAAGATGCATTTCTTATCGTAAACAAAGAGCAGATAAATCCTACACCTGTAGAGATGGGTGTCATGGAGTACCCCCCGGACATTGAAGAGTGGCTCAAGAAAAATTTTGTAAACACTGTGATTGTGGATACAAAGGAGGCTCTCAAAGAGGCGGGCACGAAGAAGGCGCTGAATATAGTGATGCTCGGATGTCTTTCTAAATATCTGGATTTCCATGTTAATGTATGGGAGGACACGATAAAGTCTCTGGTAAAGGAAAAATTTATAGAGCAGAATATAAAGGCATTTCATCTGGGAAGAGAACTCGTGTAATATTTAATATGAAAAGAACTTCGAAAGGGGGAGGCGGGCACTGGCCTGTCTCCCCTTTTTATTATATCTGAGAGAGGTATTTTGATGGACGAAAAAATCTCTGAGCTGAAGGACGATAAACTCTATAATCGAATTAAACTCAGGCTCACCGCTGCAGATCTCCTTAAAGATATTCTGCTTATTTCAATACTGGCATTTTCCGGAATTTCTAATTATGCAGCTGATCTTGCAAGTCTATGGAATAATCAGTATCTGGACTTCTTAACATTTATCATGCTTCTTGGTGTGGTGTTTTCTTCTATTGGCATTCCGCTGGACTACTATGGATCCTACGTGGTGGAACACAGATTCGGCCTGTCCAATCAGAGCTTTCTCAGGTGGGTGGGAGAGAAGGGCAAGTCCACACTGGTAGGATTTGTAATAATGCTTCCTCTTTCTCTTCTGTTCTACTTTTTCCTTAAGAGCGCAGGTGAACTCTGGTGGCTTTACTTTTCTATTGTTCTATTCACTTTCTCTGTACTTCTTGCGAAAATTGCTCCGGTTATTATAATGCCTCTCTTCTATACTTTTACTGAAATCGAAGAGGGGGAGGTGAAGGAGCGCATCAGGGCAGTTACAGACAATGCAGGCATCGGGATTAAGGGCATTTTTAAGTTTGATATGAGCAAAAATACAAAAAAGGCAAATGCCGGTTTTACGGGACTGGGCAGCAGCAAGAGAATAATTCTGAGCGACACACTGCTTGATGATTTTACTCCCGGTGAGATCGCCATTGTCTTTGCCCATGAGGCAGGGCATTACAATAAGAAGCATATTCTGAAGAATCTTGTACTCAGTACAGTTATTATATTCCTTACCTTTTATCTCTGCTCGCTTTTCTACTCTGCGTCAATATCCTCTATGGGGTTTACCGAAATATATGATCTGGGCGCACTGCCTGTTCTTCTCTTCTACCTTACAGTGTCCGGCCTTGTGATGATGCCACTTACTAATTACATCTCAAGGAGGTACGAGGTTGAGGCCGATACCAGCGCACTCGAACTTACCGGGGACAGGGAAAGCTTTATCTCGGCAATGGAAAAACTTGCAGATATAAATCTTGCCGACAGAGATCCTTCCCCAATCGTTGAATTTTTCCTCTACAGCCATCCTTCTATAAAGAAGAGAATTGAGTTTGCCGGTAAATTCTGATGAGAGAAAGCAAAGATTATTCGGCCGTTTTTCTTGATATAATATTTGCTTTCACCTATGCACTCATCCCGTTTATCATCCGGGCTGCAGGAGATTCCGCTTTTCTCTCTCCTCTTGTTCATCTGCGGGCGGGAGCGGCAAATCTCTTTGTCTATCCTCTCACGTGTATGGTTATGATACATCTGGTGTCATCAGACAGGCAGAGGCAGGACGGAGTGAATTTTCTGGGTACTATATTGTGGAAGTGGTATTCCTGGCCCATGGGCATACTCTTCTGGATATGTCTTTTCTTCCACAGCGTGTGGATGATAATGAGCTTCGGATGGGGGGAGATGATTTACGGCCCGGAGATCTATTCTCATGCCACAGCCTTCGACAGCGCAGTTATGATCGCAGGAGGTGTTTTCTTCTTCCTCTTTTCTATTTATCTTACAGTATCGCTCAGTGGTTTTAAAATTAATAAAATAGGTAATTTTATAAGTGAGTGGCTTCCTTCAAAGGGGGAAGCCCTGTCGATGGTTGTACTGAAGTGTTCAGTGCTGATTTTTATTGGGCCTGTCTTCCTGCTTGTTGAAGCAGCCATACTGCTGGTTATTCCGGCTTATCTCTTCTGTATAATGTGGGTATATTTTTTCAGCAGATCAGGTGAGCAGAATAAAAAGCTCCATCTGCCTTTTAAAGAGCTTCCATTTCCTGCGCCTGCAGGCAGGATTATTCTATATATATACGCATTTCTCATGGCATTTTTCTTTGATGCAGGAGTTGCGCACATGGTCGGCATAAGCCGGGAGCCCGGCGGTTATATGCCCTTCTGGCTTGCAGCTCTCTTTGCTCTTGGACTCTTCTATATTCCCTACAGAACATTCTTTAATCTCGGCAGCGGCAGAAACAAACTATCATGGATTACATTTTTTACAGGTATTGCTATAGTTTTCATAGAGACTTTAAACAGGTTTCAGCACTGAATTATTTGAATAATAAGGACAAGGGGCTTCAGCCCCTTGTCCTTATTATCTTCAGTCTTTCTTGTTTTTTATTTCTTTATACCACTCAGAGTGATGTTTTTTTGCCCACTTTTCGCTGACCATTCCGTCTACCATGGTTCTCCATGTGCCGGGATTCGCAAGAGTTCCAAGATACGCATGTCCCAGAATCGTAGCAAGAAAAAATACCGAACCGAGTCCGTGAATAGTCGATATCAGACAGGTAAGAGTGAGAGGCAGTGATGATTTAAAGATCATCAGTATACCGGTTACACCCATTACTGCCGTGAGAATCAGTATCCACCAGAATGCATATTTCTGACCTGCATTGAGTCTTCCGGCGGGAGCCTCGACATTATCGTCTCTGGTCAGGTATCCGCCCTGGACCTCCATCCACTGCTTATCATAATCCTGGAATTTTGCATCTTTCACCCAGAGCTTGTAACTGTAGATGCTTGCTGCAATAAAGATCAATCCATAGACTATATGCCAGTTTACTGCAGACTGCTGATTGTCAAAGAAGAAGCCCAGCATTGCGGCATTATTGTAGAAGAAGATTCCTCCGGTAAATGCCAGCCCAATGAATGTAATCATCCTTGCAAAGTGAGTCCATCTTTCTGCGATGGTGAATCTCTCTATGGTGGCCGGCTCAAGAAGCAGATCGGCGCCCTTTGGCCCCCTTCCTGTATAGTGAATCATCAGGAAGAATCCTATCACAATGAGAAATATGCTGGCGTATGGAGTGACTATCGCCTGATGAAACATGTTCACGTAGAAGGAGAACGGGTTGCAGCCAATCAGTCTTCCGTTTCTTGTGAACTCAGGGACACCCTCTTCATTCCATAGTCTTGTAAGAGTGTAGTTGCGAAATACCTGCCCGTCTAGCCCGTGACAGTCCAGACATCCGTCGGCTCCAAGAGCTTCGCTGGCTGGAGCTACATTGTGATTTATGTTGAAGGCCTCGGCCCTGCCCACCCACGTTGTATCATCTTCACCGATTAGCTCATCACTCTCATTGAGATGATAGAGTTTTCCAAAGAAATGCATCTGAGGATCAACCTTTGTAAACCTTTTGTTGTCCTTCAGTGTTTTCTTCAGTGTAGAGAGAAAGAGCTTAATCTCTTCTTTCTTATACAGTTTCGGCTTTCCTGCAAAGGGCCCTTTCTTATATGGCTGTTTTGTTATTTTGCCCTTCACCATATTGTAGGCCTTCTTAATCTCCTTCATGAAGAGAGGGTAGTATATGCCGTCGCCGTTTCTGTTTGAATATATCAGACCTGCCGGAAATGAATTTACCGGTTCAATTTTATGCGTCTTGTGGTTCCTCGCATATCTCGGGATCCATTCATTATAGGCCGGAATCGGAAGCAGTTTTGATTTAATTTTCTCTTCCAGCGTGGTGTTAGCCTGGTTCTTAAATTTTCCGAAGTTAATCATGTCACCGGAAGTTACATCAAATGTTGATCCTCCGTTAGCATTAAGGCGTGGGATGTGACATGTTTCACAAGTCAGTTTTTCAAGGTGATTGGGCCGTATAGTCTTGTGTTTAGGCCTGGTCGCGCCCATTACTCCTTTCTCGTGACATTGTTTACACGTGAGCATCCCTTTTCCGTCCAGATCATCCCGTACGGTGCTTACGTTTTCATTTCCCTTGGCAAAGTTATGCTCCTTGTCAATTGAGGGATGGCAGTGAACGCATTCCAGTCCGCCCATGTTGTGAATATCGTGATTCTTCGGATCATTCCAGGAGAAGCCTCTCTTCTTTCTGTCAGAGAAAGCATGACAGAAAGTACAGTTTCTTGATGAGGGGGGGTAGTCCAGATTAACTGCAAGTTTTCCGTCCTCATTGAAGAGACGTTTATTATAGGTTACAGCAGGAGTTACTCCCGACAGGACCTTGCTTTTTTTGCCATTCTTGTCGGTAATCTTAGCAACAGTACCGCGTACAATTCCGATTCCCGATGCCTGAATTGCCGCCCATTTGAAATTCCATAACTTCAGCTGTTTGTTTCTTTCCTTAAAATTATAGCCGTCAATATGACATATGAAACAGTCGGCCTCTACAACACCGGACTTGTCCCAGTGGCTCTTGAAGTAATCACCGTCCAGTGATTTCCTGAGTGAAGGATTTGCCTTTAATGTTTTATCGAACCTCTTTCCGTCTCTGTCAAATTCCAGTCCTCCGCCTCCGGGGTGGCATCCTCCGCAGCCCGGATTCCCGATCTTATTCAACGATCCTGCCTGTACAAACTGGAAAACAGTTATGTCAATTTCATCCGCTGTCTTATTCTTTTTTTTCGCCAACTGGCGAAAGGAAGGGGGTCACATCTTCCCCATCATACCGTCAGACAGCACCCAGGGTTTGTCCTTGCTGAACGTATCGCTTATTTTATCCCAACCCTGCTGGAAGTGGTAGCCTTTCGTGATTTCATCATAGTTATGGCAGCCCTTAGCTCCGCAGGTTTTTCTTGTGCTCATGACTTTTCCTGCATTCAGTCCGGATATCGGATTGATTATTTCTCCTGTTTCAGTCCTGAGATGAAAGGGGGGGCATTCCCTGAATTTAATCTGTGCACTCAGATCAGAAAAATAAAACACTCCGGCAATAATAAATGTAATAGAAGCCGATAGCTTCAAATACGACGGCTTTCTCATGCAAATACCTCCTTTTATCAGAAATGAATTTTATCTATATGTGGTCTTTTAAAAATATTAAATCCGGAGGTAGTATTCAAAAAATATTCATCTGATTAGTTTTTTGTTATTATTATTTTGAATAAAAAAACGTAACAACTTAGCTGTTCAGCATAAGAATTTGTCAGGATTGCTCTGCTTTTATGATTAGAGATGTTGTTTTTTTATTACTTACTGACAAAGAAATAAAAAAGTTAGTCAAAACGAATTGTATTGTGAAGAGGTAGTTCCTTTCATACAATTGGATACGGCCACCGTAAGAAAATCAATACTTGAATGCTGTGTATTAAAAATGAGTTTGGCGGTTGATTGTAATTTTGGTAATTTTATTGCTACAGACCTGAATTCAAGGCGGGTTCTTTATGACGAAGTATTTGTCTTTGTTTTTCACTCGGCCTGTTCGGCGGGGGTGAGGAGCAATATATTTTAATTCTTCAGCTCCGGTCCTGCCTGCCGGAGCTGTGTTGCAGTTTGATCTGAATATCAGTCAATCTTCAGGATGGTGAGGAAAGCCTCCTGAGGCACCTCTACTGATCCGATCATCTTCATTCTCTTCTTTCCTGCCTTCTGCTTCTCCAGAAGTTTCCGCTTTCTTGAGATATCCCCGCCGTAGCATTTGGCGGTAACATCCTTTCTCATGGCAGAGATCGTCTCCCTCGCAATGATTGTAGCGCCGATTGCAGCCTGTATGGGAACCTTGAATTGATGTTTAGGGATAATGTCCTTGAGTTTTGAGATTATGTCCTTGCCTCTGTGTCTGGCCTTATCCTTATGGACAATGAAAGACAGAGCATCAACAGATTCGGAATTTACCAGAATATCAACTTTTACCATATCAGCAGGCCTGAAATCCAGCATGTCATAGTCAAAAGACGCATATCCTCTTGATATTGACTTGAGCTTGTCGTAGAAGTTGAAGACAATTTCCGCAAGAGGTATCTCGTAGGTGAGCTGCACTCTCGTGGTATTTATATATTCCATATTCTTGTGAATCCCCCTGCATTCGGTTACCAGCTGCATTATATTTCCAACGTAATCCGTTGGTGTCACAATTGCAGCAGTGACGAAGGGTTCTTCAATTTTCTCAATCATTCCCGGATCAGGCATGTTTACCGGGTTATCAATGGTCAGCTCCTTTCCGTTCTGGAGAAGCAGCTTATACTGAACGCTCGGTGCCGTGGTAACCAGTGCTATGTCAAATTCTCTCTCCAGCCTTTCCTGAACAATCTCCATGTGCAGCAGCCCCAGATATCCGCATCTGAATCCGAATCCCAGAGCATAGGAATTGTCCGGCTCAAACAGCAGGGATGCATCATTGAGCTGAAGTTTAAAAAGCGCTTCTCTCAGATCCTCATATTCGTCGCTGAACATGGGGTAGAGACCCGAGAAGACCATGGACTTCACATCCTTGAATCCGTCAAGAGGCTCATCTGTGGGATTGTCGGCAAGTGTGACCGTCTCTCCTATCTTTGTGTCTCTTACACTCTTGATGCCTGCGACGATGTATCCTACTTCACCGGGTTCCAGACTCTTTTTTTTCTCAAGAGTCATTCTGAAAATACCCACGTCTAATACTGTGAATTCCTTCCCTGTGGAACAGAGCTTTATTACATCATCCTTCTTTACCGAACCGTCGAATACCCTTACTTTGATTACAGCACCCATGTACTGGTCGTAGAATGAGTCGAAAATGAGCGCCTTCAGCGGTTTATTCTTTTCTCCCTTTGGGGGAGGTATGAAGTCTACAATTTTCTCAAGGAGTTCATCTATTCCTATTCCCTGTTTCGCCGAAGTAAGAATAGCCTCTTCCGGATCGAGTCCAAGTGTGGTTTCAATCTGTTTTTTTGTCATTTCTATGTCAGCGCTGGGCATATCTATCTTGTTTATTACAGGGAGAATTGCCAGATCATTTTCCATCGCCAGGTAGAGATTGGCAATTGTCTGGGCCTCAACTCCCTGAGAGGCGTCTGTAATGAGAATAACTCCATCGCATGAAGTGAGGGCTCTGGAGACTTCGTATGTGAAGTCTACGTGTCCCGGAGTATCAATGAGATTGAATACGTAGTCCTTTCCCGAGCTGGCTTTGTAATTGAGGGTAATAGCATTGGACTTAATTGTGATGCCCCTCTCACGTTCAATATCCATGGTGTCGAGCAGCTGATTCTTCATATCCCTGTCGCTGACCAGGCTGCATTTCTGTATGATCCTGTCTGCCAGGGTTGATTTGCCGTGGTCGATGTGGGCAATGATTGAAAAATTTCTAATGTGAGATAGATCCATTTTGTACCTGTTGTTTGATTTTAATAATATACCAATATATAAGTAGGAAGTATTTTATTCTATTCAATTGGCAAGTGTTTTTTCTCCTTAAAAGAGGATAGGGGCCGGGCTTAATATTTACCTTCCGGCTCATTTTATGTTACCTGTTTTTAAACACTCTTATGATAATAAAAGACAGTATTATATTTAATAATAATACTGCTCCTAAGACGAGCCATGATATGAATAGCAGATATACTCTTCCTGCCATGTAATTCCACCCTATCTGGTGATCCAGAAAGTAGTCAGTTAAGCCCGGGAAGGTCAGCACCAAAGTGAATAGTGCTGCAGTCTCGATGAGTGAGAACAGTATAACCGCACCGCTGATCCTGATGAGGTATTTTCCGTAAAGAGCCCTTCTCCTGGATAGAATAAATATTATCCAGCCTGATAAAAGGAAGATTATAAACCCGATTAAGCCTGCTGTCAGCCCGGATTTTAATATTGCAGCTCCGGCAGGTTTGTAGAGTGAAATGGATATATTTGAAGAGGGCAGTCCCTGCCACTTTGCCGTGAGGGAACTGCCTGAATCTTTAAATTCCCCGGGGTGCACGGCAATTTTCCATCCTTCAGGGTAGCGTAATTCTGCAGTGAGTTTTCCGAATTTGTTCCAGGTTCGGGCAGGTGCGAGAATGTATGAAAGCTGCCATACTTTTGATTCTGTTCCGGTGATTTTGCTGTTGGAATATGCCGTAGGTTTTGCTCTGTACTGCACTTCAAGCTTATGGTCTCCACGGGCCATCTGTATTGTAAAACCTGTTTGTATCGGTTTACCTGCTCTGCGGGGAATGTCTTTATTCTCTCTATTGCTTATTGTGTAATAGGGGATATCGATATTATCTTTAAATCCGGGAGTTGATATTGGTGGAGTCCAGGATTCAGGAATTTTTGAGTATACCCGATGTCCCTTTATTTTCTTTCCATTGAATTT
>CAYNFB010000012.1:0-949 GCA_964396355.1 uncultured Leptospirales bacterium
CTAGAGGACATATTCATGGATATCGTGGAGGGAACAGAGTCATGACGCTCGACAACGCTCTACAATCTGTTAACGAACGCGGGTGGCGATGCGGGTTCGGAAATTTGCTACGCAAAGAGAGCCGCTCTTGGTGCCGGGGCAAAGGTGGTTGGCGTTTATTCGTACCAGTTGACCAGGAAAGAACTCTACAAACTTGAGGCTACAGCTCCAGATATTGTTCTTCTGGCGGGAGGAACAGCCTACACTGCCGGTGCTATAATCTATATTTTTAAGAAGCCCAATCCATTCCCCGGGATAATGGGATTTCATGAAATATTTCATCTCTTCATCGTTGCAGGAGCTCTCTGTCACCTGTTTATGGTAATACAGGGAGTAAATATCGTAATGAGTTAAAAACTCATCAGCCGAAGAAAAAAAATAATCTTGAAGAAAAGCATCCATCCTCTGTAATATGACTAATCAATAATATTACAGAGAGGCTACGATAATGGGCAGAGAACAATCCCTTCAATTGATTAAAGATTATGTTAAAAATGAAAAAATGATCGCCCACTCACTTGCGTCCGAGGCTGTCATGAAGGCC
Organism: uncultured Leptospirales bacterium; assembly: GCA_964396355.1. Classification (GTDB taxonomy): domain Bacteria; phylum Spirochaetota; class UBA4802; order UBA4802; family UBA5550; genus CAYNFB01. Next base: position 584 of record CAYNFB010000012.1, read on the forward strand.
ATTGCAAAACATCTGGGTGAAGATGCGGATAAGTGGGCCACTGCAGGTCTCCTCCACGACGTGGATGTGGAAGTAACAAATGCTGATCTTAAAATTCACGGATTAAAGGCAGTCGAAATACTGGAAGCGAAGGGATATGATCCCGAAATTATAGATGCAATTAAGATGCACAATGAAGAGGCAACAGGGCTGGAGAGAACCACAGTTTTCCAGCATGCACTTGCAGCGGGTGAAACAATTACCGGACTGATCTTTGCCACAGCTCTTGTCTACCCCGACAAGAAACTCACCAGCGTAAAAACAAAATCTATCACAAAAAGAATGAAGGAAAAAGCCTTCGCCGCATCAGTTAGGAGAGAGAATATC
>CAYNFB010000012.1:959-5438 GCA_964396355.1 uncultured Leptospirales bacterium
TGAAAGAATAGGAAGCCCGCTTGATGAATTGGCAGAAATTTCACTGAAGGCGATGCAGGAAATAAGCGAAGAACTCGGCTTTTAAGATTTTCATCTGCTCTTAACCGATCCCCGTGGGGCTTCCAACAGCCCGTCCGCACCGGGGATTGCAAAAAATCACTCTGCAATTTTCTGTTAAAATTCAGACATTTATCAATTTATTAGAATAAAACGTTATATTGATATTGACATCAAACCAGAATTTTAATATTATATTAAATAATAAATTTATCCCCTACAGAAGAGGTAAACAATGTCTCAGAAGAAAAAAATAGTTGTAATCGGCGGTTCCGCTGCAGGGCCAAAGGCCGCAGCAAAGGCAAGACGAACCGATGAACATGCTGAAGTAATAATAATACAGAAAGATATGGATCTCTCAATGGCTTCATGCGGTTATCCCTACTACGTAGGAGGAACATTTGACCAGAGAGAACAGCTCATATGTACTCCAACAGGTGTAATCAGAGATCCCAACTTCTTCGAAAATGCCAAGGCCATCAAGGCCCATGTGGGAACAGAGGTTATAGAAATTGACAGAAAACAGAAGACTGTCAAATGCAGAGAAGTGATATCAGGCACCGAATTTGATCAGCCCTATGACAAACTGATAATCACAACAGGATCAATACCCAGGATGCCGCCCGTTCCGGGAAAAGATCTAGAAGGCATTTCAACTCTCCAGTCTATGAAGGACGCCGACTACCTGAGAATGCTCAGGGATGAGAAAAAAGTAAAAGAAGCCGTTGTAATAGGCGGAGGGCTCATCGGAGTTGAAACCTGTGAAGCTTTCCAGAACTCGGGAATAAAGACAACTATAATCGAACTGCTTCCCCAGCTTGTTTCATTCATGGACTTCGGCATGGCAAAACTCGTGGAGAATCACATGAAGGCCAAAGGAGTCAATGTAATTACAGAGAAATCTCTCGTTGAATTCATCGGTAAGGACGGAAAGCTCACGGGCGTAAAACTCAATGACGGAACGATTGTACCCTGCGGAGTCGCTGTTGTTGCAATCGGTGTTAACCCCAATTCAAAACTCGCCGAAGCAGCAGGACTGGAAACCGGCATCACCGGAGGAGTTGTAGTCAATGAGTTTATGCAGACCAGCGACGAAGACATTTACGCAGCAGGTGACTGTGTTGAGTCGGTACATAAAATTACAGGGAAAAAGGTTCACGCTCCCTACGGCGACCTTGCGAATCTCCAGGGAAGAGTTGCCGGAGAAAATGCAGTACTTGGAAATACCGTAACATTCGGCGGAACTGTAGGTACAGGAATATGCAAGGTATTTGATTTCGGTGCCGGACTAACAGGACTCTCTGAGAAATGGGCCGTTGAAAACGGATTCGATATTGAAACAGTGATAAACGCAAGTCCCGACAAACCGGGATTCATGGAGGGGAAACTCCTCGTTACCCAGCTTGTGGCCGATAAGAAAACCGGCAAAATCCTCGGAGCACAGGTAACAGGCCCCGGTGATGTGAGCAAGCAGCTTGCAATATGGGCAATGGCAGTCCAGGCAGGAATGTCCGTCGATGATATGGTAAACGCCGATCTTCCCTATGCGCCGCCTTTCTCACTTGCAGTTGATCACTCCATAGCATCGGCTCACCTGATGCAGAACAAACTCAAAGGGAGATTAAAGGGCATCACAGCACTGGATGTTAAGAAAAAACTCGAAAATGGAGAGGCTCCCTGTCTCATAGACACAAGAGGTCCCGACGAGTTTGAAGAGATGAGACTGGGGATAGGAGAGAAGCTCATACCGCTGGGTGCTCTGAGAAAAAAACTGGCAGAACTTCCCGGGGATAAAGACAGAGAGATAATCTGTTTCTGCAAGATTTCACTGAGGGGATACGAAGCAGCATGCGCCCTGACTCAGCTGGGATGGAATAATGTAAAGGTAATGGAAGGCGGAGTAATGGCCTGGCCCTTTGCCAGAGAAAAGTAAATATTCAAAAATTAAGCAGGTTCTTCATTGAATCTGCTTAATACAATTTAATTTTCATGAAGTCCTCATTCTTCAACAACGTATGTATCCGTACCGTCACACTCATAGACAATCAGCCTCCAGTATCCTTCATCAACCTCGGTATACATTGAGTAGTATGATCCGCCGCAGGTCCATGTAATCTGCTGATTGCCTGTATTTACCTCTTTCTGCTCAGTTGTTGTCGCACCGTAAGGGCCTGGCCAGGTAGCTCCACCTCCTGAAATATTTGACAAGGTCGAACCAGTACTATTGGTAAATCTCACGTAGGCGCTGCCCCCGCTGTCATCATCACCGAAAATACAGCTCACAGCAAACAGTCCTCCACCCAACAATAACACTATAAGCAGTAGTTTCTTCATTTTTTCACCTCCTGTACATTTTTTTGATTTTGTACAGGCGATATATCAAATAATTACGTACTTTTCAAAAAAAATCAGGAAAAAAATTTTTTTAGATTTTGCTGATTATAAAAAAAATATTGCATAATGGCCGCTGCAGATACTATGACTCTATCTATAGAAACAGCAGGCATTGGATCAGGATATTGAGCATTTTGAAAAGACTTGACATAATGTCTTACTGAATGCGTGCTTAAAATGGTAATTTATTTTTATTATATGGACTAAGAAATGAAAAAGGATTTTGAATACAGGGAAATCCCCTATAACTATACATCATTCTCTGACAGAGAAATCATTCTGAGATACTTCGATAATGAAACATGGGATCTGCTGAATTATCTCCGCAGTCAGAGAGTGACCGGACGCAGTGCGAGACTTATATTTGAAATTATCGGCGACATCTTCATTATTGACCGTAATCCCTATATATTCAATGATTTTCTGGATAACAAGAAGAAGCAGGATAAACTTAAAAAACTCCACCATATACGCTTTGAATCCATTGAGAGAAAGACCTCAAACCATCAAATACTGGAACTGATGGAAAAATTCAGGAAGGTAGACAGCCGGTTCTTTGAAAGATTCAAAACTGAAAAAAAACGCAGAAAAAAACTGTTTCACCATCTCAGCCAGATTACTTCAAAAGAGAATATTTTCTTTTCTGCATTTCAAAAAGTTGCCCATGTAACTGATGCAACAGACTGGCGTGTAGAATATCCCGAGGTAGTGGTCTTTCCTGATACAATTTCCGAAATTACAAAACTTGTAAAGGCGGCTAAGAACCTCAATCTCAAGATTATCCCGAGAGGAGGAGGAACCGGCCTCACAGCCGGAGCCGTGCCTGTTCACCCCAACACGATGATCATCAACACTGAAAAGATGAGAGGAGTGAAGGAAATTGAGTTCATGCACATAAACGGTGAAAACATCCCCGTTGTTGAAACCGAGGCCGGAGTTGTAACAGAGAATGTGACAAAATTCTGCAGTGAAAGAGGATATATTTTTGCTACAGATCCGACCTCCTCATGGGCCTCTACAATCGGCGGAAATATAGCAGAAAATGCAGGCGGTAAGAAATGCGTCATGTGGGGAACTGCCATCGACAACATCCTTTCCTTCAGAATAGTAAATGCAGAAGGCAACCTTCTTGAAGTAAAGAGAAGAAACCATCCTCACCGAAAAATTGAAGAAAATGATACTATAATTTTTGATGTTTACTCTCATGCGAAAAAGAAAGGCGAAAAGCTTCTGAAATCGATAACCCTTAATGGTCTGGATATCAGGAAAAAGGGTATAGGCAAGGATATAACGAACAAGGCTCTGGGTGGAGTTCCGGGCCTGCAGAAGGAGGGTGGAGACGGAATAATTGTATCTGCAAAATTTGTTCTCTACAAACCCTTCTCTCACTGCCAGACAATCTGTCTGGAATTTTTCGGAACAAACATGATAAATGCATCCAAGGCAATTGTCGACATAAAAGATGAATTTTCAAAAGACAACGGTGCGTTTCTCACGGCACTGGAACATTTTGATGACAAATACGTTGATGCAATAAACTACAGGAATAAATCAGAAAGAAGTGAATATCCCAAGGCCGTTCTTCTCATTGATGTTGAGAGTGATGATCTTGAAAAACTTCACGCTGCATCACAGAAAATTCTTGATATTGTAAAACCTTACAACACCGAAGGCTTTCTGGCAGAAACAGAAAGCAGAAGGGAGATATTCTGGAAAGATCGGAAAAATCTCGGTGCAATTGCAAAACATACAAGTGCTTTTAAACTCAATGAAGATATTGTAATTCCTGTTGAATCTCTTCCTGATTTTTCAGATTTCATCGATAAACTAAATCTTCAAAATGAGCTTAAAAACAACTGCTCAATTATCGACGGCATTAATGAATACTTCAGCTTAATAGATCTTGAGCAGGATCAGTTTATATCATCAAAACTGGAATCCTTCGCTGAATACCTGAAAGAGACTAAAAGCAGATATATGATGTTTATAGAAAATCTGGAAACTTCTGCAGGAAAAGTAAAAGGCTTC
>CAYNFB010000012.1:5486-12597 GCA_964396355.1 uncultured Leptospirales bacterium
GAGAGATGAAAATATACCATTTAATATAGAAGATGACGTACTGATAAAATTCCGTCAGGGCTTTCACGGATACGATGAAATAATAACCGGTTTCGATGAAGCCGCTGAAGCGAAGAAGAGACGAAAACTTATAATTGCCACACATATGCACGCAGGAGATGGCAATATTCACGTCAACATCCCGGTGTTCTCAAATGACTACGTGATGATGCAGGAAGCAGGAAGGACTGCAGCCGTCATCATGAAAGAAACAACAGACAAATTCGCCGGTGTCATCTCGGGAGAACACGGCATCGGACTAACCAAGCTGAGATTCATAAATCAGGATGTTCTTGATGACTATGCTATCTATAAAAAAGAGGCAGATCCTGACGACCTGTTCAATCCCGGGAAACTCAGACAGGACTTTCCTCACAGCAAGGTATATACTCCTTCTCTGAATCTTCTGGAGCTCGAGGCATTCATTCTCGAAGTTGCAGACATGGAGGAACTGACTAAATCTATTTCTTCATGCGTAAGATGCGGAAAGTGCAAAGAAGTCTGCAACACAAATAATCCTGAAAATTCGATGTTCTACAATCCCAGAAATAAAATACTGGCGGTAACACTTATAACTGAGTCTGTTCTTTATGAAGCGCAGACTACAAACAATCTGAGTTTCAGAAATTTCCGAATGCTGAGAGATATATCCGACCACTGTACGATGTGTCACAACTGCTATACTCCCTGTCCCGTAAACATCGATTTCGGCCAGGTTTCACTCGCCATAAGAAACCTGCTCCACGACAGAAAACGGGCAGAACCAAAACTGATAACAAGCTTCGTCCTCTTCTATCTCAAGAGAAGGGGGTATTACATAAACAAGATATTCCGGATACTCCTTCTTAAAATAGGATATTCACTGGAGAGACTGGGATTTGTAATGAATAAGCCTTTTAACAGGATTACAGCCAAACTGCTGCCCAAAATAAACGGGATACTCCAGTCAAGGCTGCCGAAAACAGGAAGCCCCACGCTGAGGGAATATCTTGGACTAAAAGGCGCAAACACATTCTTTGCATTTCAAAATCCTGACGTAGAAATAGTCAAGAGTGTTGTATACTTTCCCGGATGCGGATCTGAGCGGATGTTTCCCGAAATAAGCATCGCGGCAATAGCACTTCTCTACAATGCAGGAATCAGAGTGGTAATTCCGCCCGAATACCTCTGCTGCGGCTATCCTCTTATGGCAAACGGTAAACTGAAGGAAGCCGTCACAAAAAGTTATGAGAACAGGGTAATTTTTCACAGAATGGCTGACATAATCGGTTATATGGACATCAGAGATGTAGTTGTTACATGCGGTACCTGCTATGAAATGCTGGACAAGTTTAAAATTGAAAATATATTTCCCCAGTCACATATCATTGATGTTAACGAATTCATTGCCAAAGAGAATCTGTACAAGAAAATCAACAAGGACAAACTAATTTACCACGATCCATGTCACTCACCGATGAAAAAGATAGGTGTCGATAAAACATTCGATTCCATACTCGGCAATAACCCGGTACTTGTACCTAACTGCTGCGGAGAAGGTGGGACGATGGCTTTATCTACTCCTGCAATTTCCAATTCTCTGAGAGACAGAAAATCCTCAAACCTCTCGTCAATACTTGAGAGGAAGGAAAATATAACAGTTATTACCACATGTCCAAGCTGTGTTCAGGGACTTTCCAAAATAAACGGAAAAATGTCTGTCACGGGAAAATCACTCGTCGTATATCTTGCAGAGTCCTTCCTCGGTAAAGGATGGAAGAAGCATTTTATATCTGACGTAATTAAAAATGATGGAATTGAAAGAATTATACTTTAAAAAGAACCCTGTTTATGACGAAAATATAATAACAATTGTCTGACAGAAGGTATAAATTATGAAAAAAATTCTCATTATATTGATATTATTGTTCCCATCACTCCTTTTTTCACAGCAGAAGACTGAAGGAGATGGAGGGAGCAAAAAATTTCCTTATCAGTCAGTCAGAACCGACAAGCTGAAACTAAAGGCTCTGAGTTTTAATAAAATAATTCCCGATCCCAGGGGGGAAATTTTAGAGGTTGAATTCAAGCTTCATAACATGACAGACAGCCCGCAGAACCTCTATATCTTTGTAATTGCTACATTTGAAAAGAGTTTCAAAACTACTTCAAGTTTCCAGAGTCCGTCACTGGAAGACAAAGATCACATGAAACTCTTTATTCCTTTTCCGGAAAATATTAAAAATTTTGAATACGCGATGAAAGACAGCTCGGGAAAAGATAAAATTCAATATATCAAATATCCGAAAAATATCAAAGCTGGAATAAATCCTGCCACAGGAAAAATGTATACTCTCGATGAGACGCTGACTTTCAGATCACGGCACCTTACCAGATATTTAAAGCAGTTTAACTTTTTTAACGAGATAGCAGTTCTTATTTTCGATGAAAATGAAAATTTAATGTACAGGCAGCTCTACAAGGTCAGAGGGAAGCAGAGATAAAAACTCTTTTTATCTCTGCATCCAGATCATCTATAGAATTGATTATTCTGCCACCTGACTGGTATATGAAGTACTCAAGCTGAAGATTTACTACCGCACCCTCATTATCACCGGAATTTCTAAAATCTCCTCTGTACGCTGTTACAGGTTTTTTAAGTGCTGCAGCATATCCAATCTCTGAAGCCGTTCCGCTGTCAACGTCTGTTCCATCAAGCACTGCGAAAAGCCCGTCAGACTTTTCAATTCCAGCTGCATTGTTTGAAGCAATCTCAGAATTTACCTTCTTCCATGCTTCAATTCTCCGGGGCCCGCATGGAAGAGACATGACAGAACTTATTTTTTCAGGAGGAGTAAGTTTCCAGGGATCGATTACAGAAATTCCTGCATCTTCAAAAACCGGAATTATCTTATTATATAAGAAATACACACCGGCCTCGGAAAATCCCAACGGTGAGGCTATATACACTCTGGTTTTATTCATACCCCACACCCTGAATTGACGATAAAAAAATCATTGACTACTTCTATTTAAATTATTTATATTTATCAAGTTTTTTATCCTCATCAATAATGATTTTATCGGAGAACACGCATGAAATACAGCATGGTCAAACAGTTCTCAAACGCTGCAGTCGACAATGTCTTCAATTTCGGATTTAAAATTTTTGATTTCGGCAAGATAATGATCGAAGTATTCTGGGCTTTCTTTGAGATATGGTCCGCATTCTTCCTTATATTCTATAATATCTTTATGTATATATACTATATTTTTCTTTTCATCGTTGACAGAGGCTCTGAATCAGGCGGTCCGACAACCAGAAGAGCAAGAAGAACTCATCAGAAAAGATCGAAGATGCCTACAGTAATAAAGACCACTGGCCCCAATCCAATACCCGCCATGTACAGGGTAAGAGAAAAAACAGAAGAAACAGCCCGGACAATAAGCAGTGCAGCAGCCTCGGTTGCCTCAGCAACAGCTGGTACAGCTAAAAAAGCGATCTCTCCAGGCAAACCGGCTCAATCCAAAGCGGGATCTAAGAAAAATTATATAAAAATTATTTTAGAATTTATCTCTGATCTGCTAAAGACTATAGCAGACATGATAATGAAACCCTTTCGTGCTGCAGGAAATTTTTTCTCAGGCAGACTAAAGCCGGTGAAAGAAGGAGAATCTTCATTCAAAGAAAGCGGAAGAAATACCAGCCTGATAGATGAATACATGAAAGAGTATCAGAAAAAAAAGAAATAATACAGTTAAGTCTCTGCACATAAAAAAAGACGTGAATAATTCACGTCTTTTTTTTCCAGTATTTTAAAATTATCTTAGTGCTTAAATGACCTCTGGCCGGTAAACATCATTGTTACCTTAGGATCAGCCTCATTACAAGCCTCTATCGATTCAAAATCTCTTATTGAACCGCCGGGCTGAAGAATGGCACTTACGCCCTGTTCTATGATAACATCAACACCGTCTCTGAAGGGGAAAAATGCATCCGAAACTGCAGTAGCCCCGATCATTCCGCCTTTTGCCTCATCAGTCGCCTCATCTATTTCAAGAAGATCACCCTCGCTCTTCTCGCCTCTTGCAACGGCGAGTTCAAGCTCCTTGAATGACATTCCGTATTTATCAAAACAGATAACGTCGGCATACTTGGTATAAGCTTTATAGATGGCGATTTCTGCAACACCTACCCTGTCCTGCTCACCAGTGCCTATACCGACAGTAACACCATCCTTAACATATATGACTGAATTAGAAGTAACTCCCTGTTCCACGTACCAGCCGAAAAGCATATCATCAATCTCTTTAGGAGTAGGCATTCTCTCTATGGAAAATTTATCACCTCTGTATTCAGTCACTGCGGGAAGAATATCATCGGCAGATTTTATTCTTGTTACAGGTGACTGCTGAACGATGAGGCCTCCATCTATAAGAGATTTAAATTCAGGGAAAACCGAATCTCTGTATTCCGAAAGTTTATCTATTCTTTCAATTTTAACAATCCTGAGATTTTTTTTACTCTTCAGTATTTCCAGAGCCTCTCCGTCATAATCAGGCGCAACAACTACTTCAAGATACTGCTTTGCAATATGCTCTGCAGCCTCTTTATCACAAGTCCGGTTCAGAGCGACACAGCCTCCGAATGCAGCAATTCTGTCGGCTCTGTGAGCACGGCTGAAAGCTTCGGCAATAGTGCTGCCGTATGCAACACCGCAGGGATTATTATGTTTCACAATCACTACAGCAGGTCTGTCCATAAGATACTTGAGAATATTTAATGAGTTATCTATATCGCTGAGGTTTATCTTTCCCGGATGCTTGCCGAACTGAAGCATCATCGATTCGTCAATTCCGCTCACAAGTGATTTGCCGGCTTCGATAAAGCTGCACTCTCCAAGCACCAGGTTCCCGTTTACAAGCTCATACATTGCGGCTTCCTGTCCGGGATTCTCCCCGTATCGGAGCCCCTTTTCAACAACCTCACCGTCGCTCTCGATCCTCCAGAGCCTCTTCTTATATACAAGCTTCTGATCACCAAAGGTAACCGTCATTTCATCAGGGAAATGATCATCCAGAACCGTTTTATAGGCCTTCTTCAAATCTTTCATGCCACACTCCATTTTATTATTCTATTACAGTCGATCCGTCCATGAGGACAACATCAATGATATATTTATCTCTCTTCGAATTAAGAGGAGTAAAACCCATAAACTGTCCCTTAAACTCGAAAGATGCATCTTCACTCAACAACTCAATTGTGTCTCTCTTCTCCAGGTATACGTGATAAATAAACTTCTGTCCGTATCTGCCTGACTCGCCGGACTCAATAACAATGACGTACTTCTTCTTATATTCACTTCTCTCAAGAACAGTCCGGATTGATCCTCTGCCTATAACAATTTGATTTATACAGGTCTGCAGATAATCCTCTCTTGAGAATGCTGATTTTGATGAAAATTCACGAAAAAAAGCTGAATCAAGAACAATCTCTTTTTCTGATCCAATTCCGTTAACAACGAAGAACAGAGTTAAAACAATAATCAATGTCCTTAATAAATATCTATTCATGGAAACCGCCCTGGTTCACCACTTTGATCTCATATATTACTGAATCTCTCAATATTTCAACGTTGCTTATATTTCTTCCATAAGTTATAAATTTTTGAATAAAATCCTCCATGGAAGAAATTTTGTTCCTGTTTATTGAAAGAAGTATATCTCCCCGAAGCAGTTCTCTGTTTCTGCTCCCCGGGGATATGTAGGATACTACAATTCTGCCCGATTTAGCATCCTCATCAAGCTCTAAACCGTAGAGCCTGAACAGAGTACTCAGCTCATTCTGAATTCTCACATACTCGGACTTCTCTCTTAATATTAAAGGAATTTCGCTGATCTTTCCATTTCTGGAAATAATAAGTTTTATTTTTGACCCCACAGGTTTGTTCCCCACGGTCTTCACAAGAGCCCCCAGACTCTTAATTTCTATATTGTCAATTTCCCTGATGATATCGCCCTCTCTGACTCCGGCTATATCTGAGGGAGAATTTCTTATTACAGATATAATCTCAACGGCAGAACCCTCTCCATCTCTCCTGAAATTCTTCTCTCTTGCTATGAAACCGAGCCACCCTCTTCTTACCCTTCCATACTTAATCAGGTCGTAGCAGACCTGCTGAACAATATTGGAAGGTATTGCAAAACTGATCCCCTGAAAGCCGCCCGATGATGAACGTATTGCTGTATTTATACCGACCATTTTGCCGTATAAATTTATAAGAGGCCCGCCTGAATTCCCCGGATTGATTGATACATCGGTCTGTATGAAATCCTCAATATCAGTGAACCCTATATTATCTCTTCCCTTGGAGGAGACTATACCAGCAGTAATAGACTGTTTCAGGCCGTAGGGATTTCCTATGCCCAGGACCCACTCCCCTTCTCTCAGTGTATTTGAATCAGCCATCTTCAGGGGATTAAAATCTTCACCTTCCCTGTTTTCCAGTTTAAGAACAGCCAGATCGGTCTTCATGTCTGAGACGTAATACCGGCCGTTTTCAAATTTCTGCATTTCATAGATTGTACCGTCACTGCACGCAACCTTGAAGTAATCACCCTTCTTTACAACGTGATAATTTGTAACAACGAATCCGTGACGGGAGATGATCGTTCCTGTACCATATGCTGTACGTACGAGCTCTACAGCGCCATTTATATTTTTTTTCCTGTAGGCAATCACATTGACTACAGAGAGTTTAGCCCGTGCAGAGGCATTTATGAAATAACGATTGAAGTCGTAGGGGCCCGAAAAGGCCGGTAATGCAGAAAGAAGAGTTAAGAAAACAAATAATTTTCTCATCATTATTCCGTTACAATGTCAAAATAGCTTTTATCTTTTGTAATATTATATTTATCGAGGTCAATCTTTTTTCCCGACGGGCGGCGCAGGGAATTCCCATCTATTTTATCAATGCCCGCCAGCAGAGAATAAACTCCCACGGCAATTGAATTTCAGCGGAAGCCTGTTGGCATGGGGATTACTGACACCTATTATTTTATACTTCCTGGCACCGGTAATTGATGTGGATAC
>CAYNFB010000012.1:12607-28388 GCA_964396355.1 uncultured Leptospirales bacterium
AGAGAATAAACTCCCACGGCAACACCTTCAGCAATTTCATTATGTCTTTTAATGAGCACATTCCTGTCCCACTTTCTGTCCAAATAGCCGATTTCCACATATGCGCTGATAGCATTTACAAGAAGGGGCACAGACCAGACAGAGATAAATGGTTTCCCGGGAGCTTTGTCTTTCCTCGCTATTCCTTTCTTCTGGAGAGAAAGATATATATACTTTATTATTTCATTTGATGCGAAGTAATTATCCCCTCCAAAATTTTTAAAACTGTCACCGCGCCTGTATCTTTCATAAACTGACTTTTCTCTTTCCCAGAACATGCCCTTTTCTTTAAATGAATAATAATCAGCATACCTGGTATTTTTCATATGTTTCGCTGCAGACTTATGCCAGCCCGGGGCATCCCGGTAATTCCAGTTGACCATATTGTATCTATAGCCCCTGAAATCCTTATGATTAGGCCGGTATTTTCGATTAATATCATATCCTGTAAAATAATATGAAACATCCTTGTAATAGGCCTTCAGCGGAGATACCCACTTTCCACTTCTGAACCATGAGTCCAGTATTCCACGATCTTTGACTTTTAAGGATTTACCCTTTTTCAAGTTAAGAAGCCCCTGTTTCAGCACATTATAAGGAGGAACGATTATGGCGTTCATTCCCTTATAATCAGGAGGAGCGGATTTCGCAAGATGGATGGACACAACCAGATGGGGCTTATACTTATTAATCATGGAAATTCGGCCGTCTTTCATCACACCCTTTTCATCAGGATAATCATAAAGCCGGTATGGACCGTTTGGATCGGTCATATTCTTTGCTTCTTTCCTGGGAACAGACTTCCCCCGGCTTATAATTGTTTCAATGAAGATACGTTTGGGCTGTTCTTTTGTATATTTCTTCAGTATTCCGGAAAACTTTTTAAAATCACCGTCACGGCTGCAGCAGGAGAGCAGTTTTACTGCTTTTTCCGCCACACTGTATACAACATCGCGCTCATATATTCTTTTGTATGCTGCACCCTCAGCGAAGTAGGACAGATATTTTCCCGAGATCATATCGTATTTGTCTCCGTGCCTGCTCTTGTTGCTGTAGCCGACCCCTCCGTGACCGGGATCAATTACGACACGATATGCAGGGAAGCAGTCTTTCTGAATATTCTTTGGGGGGAAAAAAACTATAAGAAAAACAATTACGAGAATAAAGTTCCTTCCCCTGAAGCTGAGATGAACCTGTCCCGGCTTTGAATGGCCTGAGTTATTCTCCAAATCCATATTATCCATAGCTCTTAAATTTTAATGTTGTGCAATCAAATAAAAAGGGGGCATTAACCCCCTTTCATATATAAAATAGATTTATTGTCTTAACTACTGAGTTTTGGTTTCAGCTGCAGGTTTTGTAGAACCTTGATTTACATCTTCATAAATTCTGTTCTTATTATCAGCTTTATGGAACTTATAGGTTTCTTTTACCTTCTTAACAGTATCTCCGCCCTTGGCATCAGCTTCATCACTGTATGCAACATTTTCCAGAATAGATATACCATATGTCTTTGCAACCCTCAGATGATAAAGTGTCTGCTCATAATTCTTTGCTGTATATTCATTCTCTGCATCATCCATTTGACCATAGGCTATTCTCAGTCTCGTCTGGTTTTTTATAAGCTCATCATGTTTATTGGGATCAGATCTGGTCTTCTGATTAAGATGAAGTGCTACAATTTTCCCGTGACAGTCATCGAGAATTTTCTGAGTATCCTCTTTGTACTTGTCAGACATCTTCTTCATGAGATCTGAAATTGATTGCTGATTTCTTTCAAACCATACCTTGGCAAAAATTACCTTTCTTTTATAATAAAGCTCAATAGCTCTCTTATACTCTTCATAAATCTTGTCATAGTCGCCCTTCCAGCCGTAGTCCTTAAAGTTGGCAACAATTACATTTAGAAGATATATCTGCTCAAGATTTCTCTTAATTAATTTTGCAGTCACATCCTGTGCATGAAATTTTGCGAGATAGGAATCATCAGGCTTTTCCGACTGATTAAAATTCTGATTCATATTGTCGCTGCCCTTTGGATCAAGATCCTTTGTTTCCTGTGCAGAAACCGTCAGACTAAAGGCAAAAACAAAAGTCATCATCGCCAGAAAAATTCTTCTGTAGTTCTTATTGATTGTCATTTTATATCTCCTAATAAAGATAACAGTAATTTAAGTATCCGTACTTAAATAATATACCACCATTTAATGTTTATATTAAATTATCCTTTCAATCTCGACAACTTTTTTTTTATTTTTTATTGAAATTAATATGTATAAAAGGTCAATACACATCAATTATGTCCCATAACTGACCTGTTCATTAGAACTTAACATTAAATCTATTCAAAAACCAGAATTATCCGGATATCCATCACATTGGTATTTGTAGGCCCGGTGATTATTAGATCACCTAATTCCCTGAACAAATTATAGGAATCGTTATTCTTCATATATTCATCCACATTAAGAGAAAGAGACCTGGCTCTGTTCATGGTGTCATCCCAGGCCACAGCACCAGCAGCATCAGTAGGACCGTCGTTTCCATCGGTTCCCACTGAAGCGATGACAGCCCCCTTCAGTCCGTCAATAAATTTGGCGGCATGCATGGCAAATTCCATGTTCCGGCCCCCTTTACCCTCCCCCATAACTTTCACAGTTGTTTCACCGCCTGTTATTACGCATGCCGGCCTCTTTACCGGATTTGAAGATTTAACAATTTCCTCGGCAATGCGGGAATGCCACAAGGCCGCATCCTTTGTATCCCCCTCAATGAGAGAAGAAAGGATGACTGAATTATATCCAAGCTCAGCTGCTTTTTCTGAGGCGGCCTCAAGAGACTGAATGTTTGATGCTATAATCATGTTGGATACTTTCTGAAACACAGTATCATCGCTGAGCGGATTCTCGGGAATTTCACCCTTCTCTCCCCTCTGAAGATATTCAGAGACAGACTCAGGAAATTCATTCTTTTTATTGTAATTACGGATTATTGATGCGGCATCGGCGAAGGAGGATCTGTCGTGAACGAATGGTCCCGAGGCGATGACGTCCATATTATCTCCTACCACGTCTGAAATCATCAGGTTTATTACCCGGGCCGGAAAGGCTGCCCTTGCCATATTCCCTCCCTTCAGTCTGGACAGATGCTTTCTCACCGCATTTATCTCGTGAATGGTGGCTCCGCACTTCAGAAGCAGATTAGTCGTATTCTGTTTATCCTCAAGACTTATTGGTTCAGGAGGAAGAGGCATCAACGCGGATCCTCCTCCGGAGATAAGAGATATGACAAGATCATCCTCCCGGGCATCTTTCAGTATTTCATATATCTTCGCAGCACCTGCCACTCCGTTTGCATCGGGCAGAGGATGAGACGCTTCAACAAGATCAATTCTGTCGAGTTTATCCACGTGGCCGTATTTGACGGATACACATCCGCCCGTAACACGGGAACCAAGCAGTTCTTCCACCGCTCTTGCCATAGATGCCGTGGCCTTTCCGCCTCCAACGACAAAAATTCTCTTAAAAGAATCCAGATCAACTGATTCAGATTCCATGCTGTTTTTATTAAGAATCAGCATGGAGCCGTCTACTTTCAGATGATTGTTCACTGCACGTACCGGACTCACAGCATCAATTGCCGATGTATAAATCTGTTTTAAATCCTTTTTTACATTCATATGGGGCTCTTTTATTTTTTTATTTTACTATATTAAAGTAATATATGAATTAAATGAATTTCAAATAAATTTATTCTTGAAATTAATATTATTACAATTTTCAATATTTTTAAATTAGCTGTGACGGAGAGAGCCATGGACGAAAGAATAAAAACGGTTTTAACTTATATAGGGATCATATTGGGAATATTCATTGTTTTCAGATATATTCTTCCTCTGATACTTAATCTCCTTGGATTTGTTCTTACTGTATTCTTCTCCGTCTTCATGTGGATCGCAATAATTGTAATTGCAATACTTCTGGCTGATTACCTCTTTAATATAAGAAAAAATAATGGTTGATTAATAGCACCTTCTTTTTAATTTAGCGGAATAAATCACTCTGAGCAGACAAAAAATGAAAAATAAACTTATTAAAATTGAAAAAATAGCGCTGATACTTGTTTTATTTTTTTCAATAGCAGGCGGCGCGGTATTCGGTTATATAACCTCTGAAATAAAAAATTATTCGGGGATTCATAATCTTAAAAAATTTCAGCCCAGTATTCCAACCAGGATATACGATGTTAACGGCGAGCTGATTGCAGAGCTCTTTCAGGAAAAGAGAGATCTGGTATCCTTTGATGATCTGCCGAGCACATTAATAAATGCCTTTCTTGCGGCAGAGGATAAGGAATTCTATCAGCATTTCGGCATTAATCCTCTGGCAATTGCCAGAGCCATGGGAAAAAATTTAGCGGCATCCATTTCTCAGGGCAGGCCGACGATAGTGCAGGGCGGTTCTACAATCACCCAGCAGCTGGCGAAAAGACTCTTCACCGAAAGTGAAAAAACTATAGCGCGGAAGGCATTCGAAGCCGTGCTTGCACTGCAGATTGAAAAAAAATTCTCCAAGGAACAGATTCTGGAAATGTATTTCAACCAGATTTACCTTGGCCACGGCTGTCACGGAATTGAATCTGCATCGAGATTTTTCTTCAACAAGGAAGCGAAACACCTCTCCCTCATAGAAGCTTCTGTGCTGGCCGCACTGCCGTCCAAACCCAGCGGATATTCTCCTCTAAAATTTCCGAAAAATTCATTTTATAAAAACCGCGATACACTGAACAGGATGGTCAGCGCAGGATTTGTAGAAGAAGAGAAGGCCGACAGAATTTACAAAGAGTTCTGGCCCAGATTTATAGAAACTCTAAGAGTGGAATTCCCCACAAAAACGGCTTTTTCAAAAATTGAAGACAATGCTCCCTATTTTACCGATTATGTGAGACAGATACTGGACTCACGTTTCGGCAAAGAGATAATATACGATGACGGATTGAAGGTATACACTACTCTTAATCTGAAGAGACAGAGAATCGCCCAGAAACACCTGAGCACCCACCTTGAAAAGCAGGACAAGGTATCCACAAAAATGAATCAATACTACAGCAATGCTGTTGACAGAAGCCTCTTCAGTGCATACGGCGGGCTGAGAATGATATTTAATCTGCCGGGCATTCTTATTAAGAGGGATATTGAATCTAAATTCAAAAAGGACATGTCAGACAGACTGGTGGATGCAGCGGAGATTCTCTCTCTCCTGGCGGATGCCCCTGAGGCTCATAATGCACTTGAATCATTCAGATCTCAGATTACCGGATTCTCATCATCAATGAAGGTCGAGGGGGCTCTTATTGCAGTTGAGCCTGCCACAGGATATATTTCGACAATGGTGGGGGGATCTAAATTTGAGGTTTCCAATCAGTTCAACAGGGCAGTGCAGGCCAGAAGGCAGCCCGGATCATCATTCAAGCCCTTCGTATACGGTTCAGGAATTTATAACAGCGTAATAAGCACGGCAACAGTCCTTCCCGATGTTCCTATTATAGATATTGATGCAAGCGGCGACACCTGGTCTCCGGGAAACTACGAAGGCGACTTCTCCGGCATGGTCAGCGTAAAGAGGGCTCTTGCTGCTTCAATAAACATTATCTCGATCAGAATTTTTGATCTCGTCGGTGCAGACAGAGTAATCGACTATGCATCAAAAATGCTTAAGGTGCCTGAAACGAGATTTACACCAAGCCCGTCTCTTGCTCTTGGAACGGGAGAGCTCACACCTCTGGAAATGGCTACGGGCTACTCCATATATGCAAACAGAGGACGGGATGTAATCCCTTTTGCAATCAGATATGTAATTGACAGAGACGGAAATGAACTTGCAAATATAGAAGAAGAAGTGGGAAACATAATAGCAGCAAAGGAAATAAACGGAACTATACAGGTGATACCCGAATCGGTTGCCTACATAATGACAGATCTTATGAAGGGAGTCGTTAACCATGGAACTCCGACCTATACAATCAGAAACATGGTGGGATTCAAAAAAGCCGCAGCAGGCAAGACCGGGACGACACAGAACTGGACCGATGCATGGTTCTGCGGATTCACTCCCGATATTACGGCAGTAGTATGGGTCGGATACGATAAATCCTTCATGTCCCTGGGAAAACATCAGGGCGGGGCAGGGGTTGCAGCTCCCATCTGGGCAAATTACATGAAGGAAGTCTATAATGGTATGCCTGATCCTGTATTCCCGAAGAAACCGGCAGGAGTATACGGCAAAGGAGTCTGTCAGTATACAGGCCTCAGGCCGGGACCAAAATGTACCAAGATTTCAGCAGGCATAGGACTGAAAAATGCCGGACCGGGAAGAGTATGCGACGGAAATCACTACGAGATGAAGTCTGTACTCGAAAGATACATGGAAAAAGAAGGATTGACAGAATAGTCTTCAGGGCTTTTATTGACAATTCTTTCATATATAAGTAATTTATTTTAACAGACAGTTTTTAAATTTGAGGGATCATACAGGAGTTAATGATGTTTAAAGTTGGTGATAAAATCGTGTACCCAATGCACGGCGTTGGTGAAATAGAGGCAATAGAAAAAAAAGTTGTCCTTGGGAAGCGTTCTGAATTCTACATGATTACAATTATCAGCAATGGGATGAAAGTTATGATTCCTGTAAATAATGCAGAGGAAATAGGTATTCGGAGCATTATCACGAAGAAGGATATCAAGAAGGTATTGAACATTCTTTCAACAAAATCCGAACCTATTGAAGAAGACTGGAAACAGCGATATCAGAATAACATTGAGAAAGTAAAGAGCGGGTCGATTTATGAAGTTTCTGAAGTAGCAAGAGATCTTTTCAGACGGGGAAGCGAAAAAGAACTCTCTATTATGGAGAGAAAACTCTATGAAAACGCATACCAGCTTATTACATATGAAGTTGCAATGTCCAAAAAAGTTGATATCGAAGAGGCAGGAAGTATTGTCTCAGAATCTCTTTCATCATTTGTTAAAGAAGAGACTGAATAATTCAAATTTTACCCGGCCTGGAAGATCGCCTCTCATTAAAAAAAAACCTGCACTTTTGGTGGTTTATTATAGTTTTACTCAAATATAATAAACTTATTAACATTTATGGAATCTTATTTATTATATTTTATATCTACATATTTTATACAGGAGTTATATTATGCTTATAGTCATCTTACGAACTTTATTCATCTTAACATCAATAATATTCACCGCTATCTTCTATTCAGCCTACTCAATTCAGACAATGCTCATCGCCGGTGCGGCTGCAGCATTTATATCGCTGGCCGTCATAATTGTCATTGAGTACGCATCACACAGTTTCCAGTCAAGACAGATGCTCTCTGCAATTATCGGTCTCATAACAGGCCTCATAGCAGGTCACTTCCTCGCCATGGGTCTGGATTCCCTGAGTATTGCTGCTTTTAAAAGCCATGCAGGAGTTTTAAACGCTCTGATCTATCACATAAGCGGCTTTGCAGTGATGATATTCTTCCTGATAAACAATGAAGAAATTGCATTTCTCGACAAACTGATACCGGCTACAATGAGCGACTCTGATGTGGAGATTCCATATAAGATACTCGATACAAGTGTCATCATTGACGGACGAATTGCAGATATATGCGACACTGGTTTTATAGAAGGGATTCTGGTTATTCCGAATTTTGTATTAAATGAACTTCAGATGATTGCTGACTCAGCAGATTCAATCAAGAGAAACAGAGGAAGAAGAGGCCTTGATATTCTCAACAAGATGCAGAAAGACCAGACCATAATGGTTAAAATTTCAGACATCGACTTCAAGGATATTCCTGAGGTGGATGCCAAACTCGTTCAGCTTGCCAAAGTAATGAATGCAAAGGTAATGACCAATGACTTCAATCTCAACAAGGTAGCCGAATTCCACGGAGTGCAGGTTCTTAACATAAATCAGCTCTCAAACTCACTCAAGCCCATTGTTCTTCCCGGAGAGGAGATGAGAGTAGCTCTGATAAAAGAGGGAAAAGATCAGAATCAGGCAATAGGATATCTCGATGACGGAACCATGGTTGTAGTTGAAAACGGAAGAAGAAAGATGAACGAAGAGGTAATCGTCATCGTAACATCAGTTCTTCAGACAACTGCAGGCAGAATGATCTTTACAAGACTCAAGGAAAACTAATATTGCTCATACTCTCAATATTCGGCAGTCCGAGAAAAACCGGTTTTTCATCAGCCATTCACAACGAGTTTTTGACTGCCTTTGAAGAGTCCGGCGCAGAAATAATAAACAAAGACGCATACTCTCTCGATCTAAGCCCCTGTATCGCCTGCGGAAAATGCAGAGACAGGGGCTTTTGCATTTATGACGATGACATGACTGAGATCTACCGGCTGATTCGAAAAGCGGATATAATAACAGTTTCATGCCCCGTTTACTTTTCATCATTTCCCTCACCTCTGAAAGCCGTCATGGACAGATGCCAGGTTAT
Source organism: uncultured Leptospirales bacterium (assembly GCA_964396355.1). Classification (GTDB taxonomy): domain Bacteria; phylum Spirochaetota; class UBA4802; order UBA4802; family UBA5550; genus CAYNFB01. The sequence continues at coordinate 21,164 of CAYNFB010000012.1, forward strand.
CTGGGAGGAAGTAAAAAGAGGAGAATATCCTGAAAAGAAAAGAAGGGGTTTCTTCATATCAACCGGCGGCTCCGAATACTCCACGATGTTTACCGGCCTTCTCCTGGGGATAAAACACTTCTTCAATATACTCGATGTTTCCTTTTCAGAGGATGACACCATTCTGTACCAGGGCACAGACAGGTGGGATAAAATTTCACTTGATATTATCGGGAATTGCCGCAATATTGGTGTCAATTACGCAAAAGAATACATTAAAAAGTACTCACCTGGAGCAGACAGCGGATGAAACTCATAGCCATAGTTACACTTAAAATTAAGTCAGGAAACCTTCCCGCATTCGTCGCCACACTCTACAAACATAATTGTAAAATTAATCTCATAAATCTGACTGAATCTGAAAAAAAATGGGAAGAATATACAATAGAGATAATCTACAGCTCCAGAAAAATTCTGGTCACCTTTATTGATTCCATAAAAGGGAACAGTGATTTATTCAAAGACATAACCATTACCAGTACTCTGGAAGACAAGATAAAGGGAGGTCTTCTCAGGACAAGCGGGAAGTATCAGATAGAAACGATCAATGACATCGAAACAAACCTCATCGGCGGCTCAAATCTCATTCATGAAAAAATTGATACCGGTCTTGAAAAAAATTATACCGGTGTATACAACAGCGTCGCACTGATCAGCGGTTTCAAAAAAACAGCAGAGAAGGGCGACATTCCCTTCTTTCACAGTTATACAGATTCAGAAAGAGACTCCGTTATACTGAGCAGATTCACCGGGAGGAATGCCTGTCCCGTTGTAATTAAATATCAGACTATTGAAGATATGCTGAAGACATTAAAAACAATTGAAAACAATTTCGCCTGCATCCGTTTTATGAGCTACGATGATGATGACGTTCTCTTTGACAGCATTATATCCGGAATATCCTGCCCGGTAATATCAAGGGATTTTGACGAGTATCCGCTCTACATGCTTTCCCTCATAAAGAGGATGACCAAAAATCACCGTTTAAAACCGGATCAGACTTCTGTGGGAATCATAGGTCTGCCCAAGAGCGCAACAAAGCTGACAAGACTGCTCAACCGTTCCGGCTTCATGAAGGTACTGGGTTTCGACAATAGGGAAAGACTCATGATGGCCTTCGAAAACGAACGGGGCCTTGCAACTACTCCGGAGAATATTCTCATGAATACGGATATTCTGATTCTGATGAATGATACATTTAAGGCAGAAATGATTTCAATGGCAAGACCGGGCCAGTACGTCTTCTCTTTCATTGGAGATGATCTGATTAATGCCGCATCATTCAGAGAGAGGGGAGTTAAAGAATTTGTTAAACTCGACGAGTTCGCCCTTTCAATGCTCTTCCCCGGGCTGCTTCAGGGAATGCTGGCAGGAAAAATAAAACAATTCGATGAGGAAATGCTCATGAGAATTTCTGATTCTATTGCGAAAATGCTGGACAGCTCCTTCGAGCTGCCCGACATATTCAGTGACATCCACGAAAAAATACAATCTCTGGTATAATAAATTATATCACTTCTTATCAGTGAAGACCAGCCACGAAATATTTCTGTATTGAAAGGGACTGTATAAAACCGTTCTTCCGCTGTCTTCGAGCAAACCGGATTTTCCCCGTTCTGCAGCTGCAGAGTTTATCTTCTCAAAACTCTTATATTTAGAGAGAATTTTTGAACCGTCTGTAGACACTCTGATAAGACCTTCTCTGCTCACCACGTCGGTACTGGGTTTCAGCAGTTCAGAAATCCTTGCAATGTCTATTTGAAGAATCAGTATACCATGAAAATTTCCTTCAATATTAACTGGTATTGAAGCATACAGAGAATAGACCGAAGACCCGGGCGAGAGGGTAGCAACGTCATTAAAGAAGAGGGGACTTCCGCTGTTTGAAAAACAGTTTTTAAGAGGGGTCTCTTCGTAACCCTCATTTACATTCTGACCAAAGAGATCGTCATTGTTTCTGGTATAGATGATATTCCCGTGTCGGTTAATAATGATATAATCCAGATAGATGCCCTTTGTAACTGAATTTATCATTTCAGTAATATGATCCTTTTCAAGGAGATAGTACTTTCTCCCTCCTGCGTTCATCCTGCGCAGATGAGTAAGATGCTGAATTATGCGGTGTTTAACAAGCACTCCCGCCGCATTCTGTGCATCTGTACCGGACCTGTTGAAAAAATCATTGAGATTATTTACCTCCTTTCGGGAGTCATCAACCTGCAGATTCCCTCCGGAGCAGGAGAGAAGGAATAGAAGAAAGAAGGGTAGAAATCGTTTCATTAAAAGCCGCCATTGTCAGATTGTCTTATAGTATATATCGTATAAACGGCCGGCCTTCTTTAATTCAACTTATCAAGGGGAGTGTATTTTTCCATAAAAACTTTTTTTGTCACACCGAAATTAATCGTAAGCTTTACATTGTCTCCCGATCCCTCTATTTTCATCACCCGCCCCACACCGAATTTAGGATGTACGACTCTTTCCTTGAGGGAGAAATTAGACCCTGACACAGGCGCCTCTCTGGTCGGAGGAACAAAAGCTTCAGATTTAACCGGTTTGGAATATGAACTGGAACCGTAACCTGAAGTGCTGCTCTCTCTCTTTTTCACATAGGTTGCCGAGCTGGGAGCTGAGTAGGATGATGAAGAATTACCCATTCTGGAGCCGGAGAACTGAGAGTCGTAACTTTTTATTTCAAGATAGGCCGGCGGAATCTCACTTATAAATCTCGACGGCTGTTTGTAGTCCACTCCTGCAAAACTCCTCCGCAGCTCAGTGCTGGAAATAAAAATTCTATCCATAGCTCTGGTGAGTCCCACATAGCAGAGTCTTCTCTCCTCTTCAATTCCTTCATCTGTATCAATTGAGAACTTATGAGGAAAAGTATTCTCCTCCATTCCCGTTAAGAAGACAACAGGGAACTCCAGCCCCTTTGCATTGTGTACAGTCATGAGAGTTACGCAATTGCTCTTATCCTCCTCTCCGTTGTCAGGGCTCTCCTCGGAGGTGTAGAGAGATATGTCCTGAATAAACTGCTCAGCAGTAGCATCGGGATAACTCTGTTCGTAGTCGCATATACTGTTTATTAATTCATCAATATTATCAAGTCTGGAATTACTTTCGATGCTGTTCTCTTCTTCAAGAACGGCACGGTAGCCTGAAATATCGGTTATCTCCTTAAAGAACTCTGAAAGTTTTTTAGACCCGGGAACCTGGGCAAGAGATTTCTCCATCCTGTTCATAATCTTCTTAAACTCGGCGAGCCCCCTGGGAACTCTTCCCGTGAGAAGCTCATCATCTATTACCCTCCAGTCAGTTATTCCTTCACTTTTGGATATATCCATAATTCTATCCTGACTGGCCTTGCCTATTCCCCGGGCAGGAGTATTGATGATTCTAAAGAGTGCGATTGAATCATTCATATTAGAGAGAAACTTGACATAGGCGAGAATATCCTTTATCTCCTTTCTGTCGTAGAATTTAAGTCCGCCCACAATTCTATAGGGAACTTTTTCCTTTCGCATAATGTCTTCAAAAATTCTGGACTGGGCATTGGTTCTGTAGAAAACTGCAAAGTCGCTGTTCTTCAGGTTCTCCCTGGACTTAAGGGTCTGAAGAGTATTGACGACAAATTCTCCCTCACCGTATTCATTGTTCGCCTGACACCAGACAACAGGTTCTCCATCCCCCCTGAAGGCTTTTACATTCTTTGCTTTTCTCTGCTGATTGTTGTTGATTACCGCATAGGCCGCATCGATTATCTGAGTGCTGGACCTGTAGTTCTCCTCAAGAACAATGGATCGTGCATTATCGTAATCCTTTTCGAAGTTGAGAATATTGCGGATATCAGCCCCCCTCCAGGAATAAATAGACTGGTCATCATCGCCTACGACGCATAAATTCTTCGTCGCCGCCGACAGTGTTTTTGCTATAAGATACTGGGCGTAGTTCGTGTCCTGGTACTCATCAATCATGAAATAGCGCCACATATGCTGAAGCTCGGAAAGAGCCCTTTCTGACTTGCGAAACAGCTCCACAGTCTTCAGCAGCAGATCATTAAAATCCAGAGCATTGTTGTCGGCGAGCTTCTCGTGATACTTCGTGAAAATTTCAACAAAATTAAACGAGAAATTATCCTGAGCAAGAAGAGATATATCTGTTCCCATCAGATAACCTTCCTTGTCCTTGATCTCGGAAATTTTGGAACATATCATTGAGGGTTTGAACTTCTTCGGATCTATTTTCATCTCGACGAGAATTGTTTTAACAACGGCCTCCTGATCCTTGCCGTCATAAATAGTAAAATTTCTGGTGATGCCGATATCCTCTCCGAAACGACGGAGTATATACACAGCCGCAGAGTGAAAAGTCTTGATGAAGACGCTGTTGCCTGCAGGGCCGGCAATTTTCATGACCCTGTTCTTCATCTCCTCGGCGGCCTTGTTTGTAAATGTTACCGCAAATATATTATAGGGACGAACTCCCTTGTCTTTAATCAGATGGGCAATTCGGTGGGTGATAACTCTCGTCTTGCCCGAGCCTGCTCCCGCAAGTATAAGAAGGGGCCCCTCGGTGTGGAGAACCGCCTCTTTCTGATTTTTATTTAATCCATTAAGAAGATCCATTTATCCTTCCTGTGTCGTTGTTTAACAGAGATTTAAAAAACCTCATCAAAATGGGCAAGTGTAATTTTCCTTAATAAAAAAAAACTCCCTTAACGGGAGCCTTGAAGATGAATGTGAGTCATGATCCGGTATTAACTTTTTATTTTATTGGAATAAAACCTGCCTCTTTAACCAGTTTCTGTCCATCTGCACCGAGGATGTAATCAACGTACTTTTCAGCATCTGCAGAAACAGTCTTCTCATTTATATACATATAGAGTTTTCTTGAAATGGGAAACTTTCCTGATTTTCCGTTGGCAATTGTAGCAACAACAGAGTCGACCTTAAGAGGACTTACATTCTGTGAAAGATAACCAAAACCGATATATCCTATCGCTTTAGGATTCCCTGCTATTGCAGAAGAGACTGCTCCGTTTGATGCCTGGAGAAGAGCATCTTTTCTAACATCAGTCTTTTTCATTACTTTTGTATGCCATACTTCATAGGTGCCGGAGCTTGTATCTCTGGAGATTACTACTATTTTCTCATCTTTTCCGCCCAGCTGTTTCCAGTTGCTGATTGAACCGTCGTAGATTGCCTTAAGCTGGCTGGTTGTAATATTTTTTATTTTATTTGAGGGGTGTACAATCGGCACAATCATGTCCAGTGCTACTGCTATTTCTTTTACAGCCATCTTCTTTTCTTCAGCTGCCTTCATTTCTTTCTTCTTCATCTCTCTTGACGAGTTTGCAATATCGCATGTTCCGTCAAGGAGAGCCTTGATCCCGTTGCCCGAACCGCTTCCTTCAATAGAGATAGAAACCTTATTCACTTTTCTGTATGCCTCTGCAGTCTTCTGAGTTATGGGAAGAACAGTAGTGGAACCCTTGATGACAATTTTATTTCCTTTGTCTTTTGAACAGGCTGTGAAAAGCGGCAGAGAGAGAAGCATCACTCCTGCCATTAAAAATAATTTTTTACTTATTGCTTTCATTTTTTTCCTCCGAAAATTATTACTTATCTGCAATGAAAATGAACAAACCCTGTTAAGAATATATAAAGATATTCTGAATAAAAAGTATAATTGCCGATCTGAATAGTTCCACAGCCTATTCACCGGAAAAAATATTATCTAAGAAATACCCCCAGATAGACCCTGATCCTTAATAATAACTGATAAAATATATAAAAAAGAAAAATCTTAATAAAATCTTTATAATATTCTTATCAATATTTAACCGTTCAAAGACTTATTTCATTTATCAAACTCAATAGGATTATAATAAATGAAAAATAAGATTACAGCAGATAAGGTTTCATTTCATTATGGAAACAACAAAGCCATAAACAATATCAGCCTGTCTGTTAAAGAAAATTCAGTTCTTGCGCTCATAGGCCCTTCAGGCTGCGGTAAATCCACATTCCTGCGGTGCATTAACAGGATGAACGATATAATACCTGGGACTAAATTTGACGGGGATATACTCATCGACGAAGATTCGATATACGGTCATAATTTCGACGTCACAGGGCTGAGGAGAAGGGTAGGTATGGTTTTTCAAAAATCCAATCCTTTCCCCAGATCTATATTTGAAAACATTGCCTACGGTTTGAGGGTGAACGGAGTGAAGGACAAATATGAGATTGAAAGCATCGTCGAAAAATCTTTAAAGAGCACGGCCTTGTGGGATGAGGTGAAGGATAGACTTAATAAATCCGCCATGGGTCTTTCAGGCGGTCAGCAGCAGAGACTCTGTATTGCAAGAACCATCGCGGTGCAGCCCGAAGTCATACTGATGGATGAACCGGCATCAGCCCTTGATCCTATTTCTACTCAGAAAATTGAGGAGCTCGTCCAGACTCTTAAGGAAAATTATACCATCGTCATAGTAACACACAATATGCAGCAGGCCGCCAGAGTCAGCGACTATACGGCTTTTTTCTATATGGGAGAACTCATAGAAAAAAACAAGACTGAAGTTATTTTCACAAAACCGGACAGAGAAATGACCGAGAATTATATAACAGGAAAATTCGGCTGATTCAATTAAATACAATAATATATTAAGGAGAAATTCATGCAGACCTATCTGGAACAGGAACTGGAACAAATAAAAATAAAGATCTTCGAAATGGCCGATTTTGCAATTGAGGCAATCAGAGGATCGGTAAATTCTCTTAAAAACTCCGACCTTGAGCAGGCGAAAAAAATAATTGATGAGGACAACAGAATAGATAATCTGGAACTGGAAATTGATAATGAATGCATAAAATTTCTCGTTACAAGGCAGCCGGCTGCTTCGGATCTCAGATTTGTTCTGGCAATGCTCAAGATAAATACAGATCTTGAACGTATAGGAGATCTATCAACAAATATATCAAGGGAAACAATTAAGGTTAACGGCACAACCCTGATGAAGCCGCTCATAGATATCCCGAGAATGAGTGAGATAGCAATTACAATGATCAGGATGTCATTCGACTCTATTACTGAAAAAGACGTTGAAAAGGCCCGCCGGGTCATTATAATGGATGAAGAGATTGATGAGCTGAATCTCCAGATTTACAGAGAACTTTTCACT
>CAYNFB010000013.1:0-20569 GCA_964396355.1 uncultured Leptospirales bacterium
TCGAGAGGGAACTGCGCGAGGTCTCGGGCGTAGAGGAGATCTCCTCGGTATCCAATGAGGGCATATCGAAAATTATTGTCAGTGCCGACGACAATGCCGCCGATGAGGACATACAGCAGCTCTACAATGATGTGGACAGCGCCTTAGGCAGAGTCGACGATCTGCCCGATGATATAGACGGCCCTCCTGTTCTGGCAAAGGTAACCTCCCACGACTTCCCGTTTATTGAGATAGCATTTACCGGTACCTACGACAGGCTGCTTGAGATTCTGCCTTCAATCCAGAACAGAATGAGAACTATTAAGGATATTTCAGCTGTAGAACTGATAGGCCTTGCCGACCCGGAAGTCAATGTTCTGATAAATCCTGCCAGGGCGAAAAAGGAGTACATAGGCCTGAAAATGGTAGCCGGAGCAATAAAGGAAAGAAATCTCGAAGGCTCAGGCGGCACGCTTGAATCATATATCGACGAGAAGAAGGTAGTCTCAGTCAACAAATACAAAAACTACAGGGATATACTCGACACAAATCTCCGGACCTCTCAGGATGCCACTAACTACAGAGTCAGAATCCGGGATATAGCCGACATAAAGATAGAACCCAGGGATGACAAACTCATCGTACGCAATAACGGCAAAAGAGGAGCAACTCTGATTTTAAAAAAAAACAAGTCCGGTGATGTAATAGAAACCAGCGACAGAGTATATGCATTTCTTAATGAACTAAAACTGCCCGACGATGTGACGTGGAAGATACACCTGGATAATTCAAGCCTCGCAAGAAACAGGCTGGAACTTACATTCAACAATGCACTCCTGGGTCTTGGAATTGTCCTGATTCTGCTCTTTGTAGTATTTGATTTTAAATCCGCAGTCTGGACTGCATTTGGAATCCCCTTTTCAATATTCTTTGCCATGATATTTTTAAAGGCAAGCGGCAATACAATAAATCTCATATCCATGGCAGGTATGATAGTAGTAATAGGCATGCTCGTCGATGATGCCATAGTGATGACTGAGCAGTATCAGCATAATACCTCGGAAGGCATGGACGGCGAAGAGGCCGCATGCAATGCAGTAAAAAAGATGTGGAAGCCCATTCTCGCAGGCCTTGCCACTACTGCCCTGGCCTTCATGCCTCTCGGGAGTATAGGTGGATTCCCCGGGAAATTCATATGGCAGATACCATTCGTTCTGGTTCTCGCCCTCATCGGATCGATGATAGATGTATTTTTCTTCCTTCCTTCACACATATCCAAGGATTCAAAAAAATCATTCCTGAAATTTAAGAAAAAGCGCCAGGGAGGCGGAATCAGCTTCAGGGGAGGAGAGAGAGTATACAGAAACGTTTTGACAAAGGCTCTGCGGTTCAGATATCCAGTACTGCTTACGGCAATTATAATTATGATACTCGGTATTTTTCTAATGAAGAATCACGTGAGAAAGGACTCCTTCCCCCAGGAGGGAGTGGAAAACTTCACCATACAGCTGACCTACCCCAAGGGCCAGTCCATGAAGAAGACTGAACAGCAGGTAAAAATCATAGAGAAGCTCACGAAAGAATCAATTCTTGATGATGAATTTGTCGGGCTAAGTTCCCGCATTGGAACAACCAGCACAGACGTTCTGACCGAAATAGGCACTCAGGAAAACCTTGCCGTTCTATTCGTCTATCTGACTCCATTCAACACAAGGGAGAGAGATATATTTAAAATAGTTGAGAATGTAGAGGATACTTTTAAAAAGAATAATATCGCAAAAACAGTGCAGTACAGATCAGACATAGTGAGAGTAGGGCCTCCAATGGGATGGCCTGTGGAGATGCGCATAGTATCCAATGACGATAAGCTCCGTGCCGGCAAAGCCGGTGAAATGAAGAACTTTCTTGCATCAATAAAAGGCGTCTCGGGAATAGATGATGATGCCATAGAGGGCAAGGATGAGCTGAACATAGCAATAAACTACGATCTTATCTCAAGGGTAGGCCTGTCTGTCCGGGATATTCTGGACACACTGCGCATCTCCTTCGACGGGCTTATTGTTTCCAACCTGAGGAATATCGACAGGGACATGGACATAAGATTGAGGCTCAACAAAAAATCCAGGACAGATATGAATTTCATAAAGACGCTGCCAGTGATGAACAGCAGGGGAAATCTGATAAACCTCGATCAGGTTCTGAAAATCGAAAATCAGGAAGCCCAGGGCGAGATAAGGCATTTCAACGGTTCAAGAGCTACTACAGTCTTTGCCAACACTGACCGCAAGGTGATTTCAGGGACAGCTGTCTATTCCCTGGTTAAAGAAAAATTCAAAGATGCAGAGGGCTTCTCCATTGAGTTTGACGGAGAACCCGTGGAGCAGGCGAAAATATTCGCATCTCTAGGAGGCGCCTTCGCAGTAGCAATGCTTTCAATATTTCTGGTCATGGCCCTGATTTTCAACTCCTTCGGCAGGCCCTTCATAATAATGCTTTCTCTGCCCTTCTGTCTGCCCGGTGTTGCATTCACCCTTCTTGCTCACGACTACCCTATGTCCATGATGGCGGGAGGCGCGACAATCGGCCTCATGGGAGTTGTTGTAAACGCCTCAATTGTCATAATCGATCTGCTGACCCGGGAGGAGGAGACTGCAGGGGCTCTGAGCCTGACTCAAATTTCAGAAATTGCATCAACCAGGCTGAGACCCATAGTGCTTTCCACGCTGTCAACAGTTGCAGGCCTCATGCCTACGGCATACGGCGTAGGCGGCTACGATCCCTTCGTATCCCAGATGTGCGCCGCCCTTGCATGGGGACTGATTTTCGGAACTCTTATTACTCTGATTCTCATTCCTGTCATATACAGGATAAGCATTCACGACCTGGGTCTGGTAAGGGACAAAGCAATGGGTCTTTTTACTCAAAACCGGTAACATTATGAAGCTGCAGGTTGAGAAAACGTTTAGAACTGATTCAGTCCCGCTCAAGCGGGATCTGATAGAATTTACAGCATAGTCTTAGTCCAGACTGTCTGAGATGACAAATTTCAAATAATCTACCCTTCTTCATAAAAAAACTTTTTGCGGAAGTAACGAGCCCTTTACGCCTGTAATAATTCGAACGTCCTCTGCAAAACCCTCAAAAGTCATCTCCCTGCCGCCCGTTCCGGCAAGGGGAACATCAGTCAATATTTTTAAATAAGTAAATTTTTCTTGACTATTCTCGAATATTTATTCGAATGGTCTATCGAACAAATATTCGAAGGGAAAATATAATGAAATTAAAAAAAATTACAGCTGTTCTTATTCTTACACTTGCCTTTTCACAAACAAGCCTTAACGCTCAGGAGCAGACAAAGGGAGATTCAGGAGTCGCCATAGGATATTCGGCAGATCTCTTCCCCACAATTATCAGTGCAGTGGACAATAAGGCCGGATTCGCATTTCAAACCTGGGCGGGTGTTGACAACGTCAAAATACGAGCCATTGGTGCACATCTCTATCAGCCTGAGAGCAGCTACAGCAGCTCCTTTGAAGAATATGAGACAAATGTCACAGCAGTAATCATTGACAGGATGTTTTCAGACAATTTCACCGGCTTTTGGATAGGCGGAGGTATAGAGCTCTGGAACAACAGTATCCGGCACAAAGATACCGGCGTAGTGAGGGAATGGAGCGACAATGTTCTTACCCTGGGAGGAGGATACGTATGGAAACTCACAGACAACCTCTACGTAAATCCCTGGGCGGCCGTACATTACAGAATCAATGACACCGATGTTGAAATCGCCGGAGACAGCCTTTCGAGAAGGCGGGTCATAGCTTCGGGATCAATCAAAATCGGATACTTCTTCAATCTATAAAGAGAAATAAAAATCATGAATGTATTATATATAAACGGCAGCCCCAGATCTAAAGGCAAAGTGGCCTCAATCATGAGAATGATAAATGAGGCTTCAGCCTTTAAACACAACACCGACTGGATCGACGTCTATTCAATGAAAATGATGCCCTGCAGAGGATGCATGAAATGCAGAGATACAGGAATATGCATTCTGCCCCGTGATGATGCACACATGGCCGGAGAAAAAATTTCCCGGGCTGATATATTAATTATAGGCACACCCACCTACTGGGGTAATATGAGTTCCATGCTGAAGATGCTCTTCGAGAGAAATGTTCCCCTCTTCATGGGAGAATCGAAGAGGGGCCTGCCGCTTCCAATGCAGAAAGGAAAACACGGTGTAATAATAAGCGCCTGCACAACACCCTGGCCCTTCAGCTCCCTCTTTAATCAAAGCAGAGGTGCTATAAAAGCAGTGAAGGAGGTTCTGCACTACGGAGGCTATAAAATTCTGGACACATTAGAAGAAACCGGTACAAAGAACAGAAAAGAGATTAGCCGTAAAAACAAAAAAAAGGCTGTGACAACAGCAGACAGGATAAGAAAACTTGTCTCAGGGAAGTTCGAAGATAAGGAGCACTGCATATGAAAGATAAAATTATTGATGCATCAATTGAACTGTTTAATGATGTGGGATCTCACAGGATTACGACCAACCATATAATTGACAGACTGGGAATAAGCCCCGGGACTTTCTACTATCACTTCAAGAATAAGGAGGAGATAATACGAAGAGTCTTCCTGAAAATCACAGAAGATTTCGACTCCCTCTATAAAGAAAAATCTGATGATTTCGGAATCCATGAACTGATAGAATCAATGAAAGAGAACTTCAGGCTCTACTATAAATACAGATTTTTCTACAATGATCTGTCCATGCTCCTGGACAGAGATGAAGAGCTTGAAAGGATGTACAGAGAAAACTACCGTAAAAGGATTGAAAGGATAAGAACAATCATTAATATCTTCGAAGAGAAAGGAATGCTGAAAGAATTTTCCTCGGCTGAACACAGGGAGTCCCTGATTAAAACAATATGGATAATAAATGATTACTGGCTGACATTCAACAGGGTCATTGGAGATTCGGTGGAAAACGCGGTTAAGAGCGGCGTGGTGAACTATCTGCATCTTATAGAACCGTGGCTTTCAGAAGAGGCATTGACCGGGACAACAGAGCTGATCTGATTTCTGAAAAAACGGAAGCCGCTCTGCAGGTTCATGGAAAAACGCTAAGCAGGCTACCTGTGATGGAACCGGTCAGCACTGCAGCAAATACCAGAATTGATATTATACCGTTTATGTAAAATGAAGAATTACTTGAAATATATTCAGGATTCAACCGGCGATGTTCAATAATAAAAAGCAGGGCAATTAATATAACAAAAATGAGATATGCCCCGCCGAATCCTGTGGTAAAATAAACAGCAGCAATAAAAAAAAGTGAAAAAGCATGCATGGCCGATGAAAGCATAAATGCCCTCTCCATCCCGAACCGTACAGGAATTGAGAACAGATTTTTCTCCCGGTCAAAATCAATATCCCTGCAGGAGTACAGGATGTCAAAACCTGCAACGTGAGTCATCAGGGCAAGGCAAAGCAGAATCACCGAAATATCAGGAACTCCCACAACAGCAATCCAGACTGCAGCAGGAGCGAGCCCTATAGCAAACCCCAGATAGATGTGAGCAAACCAGGTGAACCTCTTTGTATATGAGTGAAAGAAAAGAACAGCAAGAAGAGGAAATGAAAGCAGAAAGCAGAGCCTTGAAATCATTGCTGAAGCGAAGATCAGCATCAGAGATGAAAAAACAACAAATACCACAGCCTCCCGTACGCTTACTGTACCTGCAGGTATTCCCCTCATGGAAGTCCGCGGATTCTCTTTGTCTATTCCCGCATCTGCCAGCCTGTTGAAAGCAATTGCGGCAGATATACCTCCAATGAATGCAGCTGCAATCCAGAGGAGAACTCCCGTAGTAACACTTTTCACTGCAAGAGCAAGAACAAGTCCGGAAAGTATGAATGGAAGAACGAACAGGGTGTGGGAAAAAATTATCATACGCGAGTATACGAGAGATTTCTGAATGAGCCCCCCTCCTGCACTCTTTTTCTGGGGAAAATTCCAGGCACAGAGTCTCTTTTCAAGAAATGTAAATATCTGATAAAGTATGAGGCCCATTATGCTCATGCCTGTTATGCCCACGAAGATAGAGACGTAGGCTGCCCTGCCCCAGGCATCCATTATCATATACCCCAGACCGCTTGTCGTTGCAAATGACTCGGCAAAAAAAAGCACCGATATTGCCGTGCCTGTTGATATCCTCAGCGCAGTAAAACTATGGGGAAGCGCAGCAGGAAAAAGAACGTGACGGATAATATGGCTCTTCCCTCCCCCCATTGACTCTACTGAATCTATATATTTACGGTCTATGCTCTTCACTCCGTCTCTTGTAGATACAAGAATCTGAAAGAACAGAATAAGTGTTATAAGAATTATCTTCGACAGGTCGCCAAGACCGAACAGAAGAACCACTACCGGCAGTAAAACCATCTTGGGGACAGGATAGGTCATGAAGACAACAGGCGCCAGTGCTCTGTCAATGCCCCGGCTGTAGCCCATAATTATACCGGCAGGAAAAGCCAGCAGCCATGCTGCAGCCATACTTAACGTTACCCTGCGCGCGCTGACAAAAAAATTCTCCCAGAAATACATAGTCTGAACATCCCCGACAAAGGCCCTGAACACCAGCTCCGGAGCAGGAAGAACAGGAGAGTTAACCGATACAGCAGTTATCTTCCATACCATAAGAGATGCTGCCACTGCTGTTACTATGCTGAAAAAGGGAATTTTCTGTTTCATAGACTCTCCACAATTTCCCTTATTTTTCTGCAGCTTTTAAAAAAGGAATCTGAATCCCTGAAGTTTTCCCCGGGTCTCCTGTAATTATCTATAATTTCTGTTACTTCGCCGGGGCCGGGAGACATGACCAGTATCCTGTCACCAAGGAATACGGCCTCCTCGATACTGTGGGTAACGGTGATAACAGAAAGTCTTTTATCTATTATAATATCTCTGACAGTATTCTGAAGCTTCTCTCTTGTGAGAGTATCCAGAGAGGAAAAGGGCTCATCCATGAGAAGAATCTCCGGGTCAGTAGCAAGTGCCCGCGCTATGGCTACTCTCTGCTTCTCTCCTCCGCTCAGTGAGGAGGGAAACCTTTTCGAATGAGATATGATCCCCAGATCATCCATGAGTTCAACTGCCTTCTCTTTCATTATTTCTTCAGAGACTCCCCTGATTTTCATGCCCAGGGCAACATTATCCCTGACTGTCTTCCAGGGCAGAAGACCGAAGTCCTGAAGAATAAAGGCTATGCGGGAATCAGTACCTTCAATCTCTGATCCTCCGATAGAGATTGAGCCTTCTGCCTGTTTCACAAGCCCCGCTATCATGTACAGGAGGGTGGATTTACCGCAGCCTGAAGGCCCGATGACGGAGAGAGAACTGCCGCGCTCCAGATTAAATGATATATTACGGAGTACATCTTTACCTGAATATGCTTTGCTTATTGAATCAACTTCTATCAATCTGCAGACCGCCATATCATTTTTTTATAATCTACAGGAACATCTATCATCCCTTTATTTTTCATCCACGTATATACCTTCATTACATCCTTTTCTGCAGGCGGCCTCGCCTCATCATATGACGGCATGGGATAGGAATCCTTTATATCCTCGGGGAACCTTATCCTGGATACCATTATATCCCTGTATCTGCCGGGTGAGCTGTTTATATTTTTTACGCTTTTATCGTAGGCTTTTACAAAGGATTTCATAGCATCACCCCTTCGCTTGATAAAATCATCCCTGAAAATAACTACCGTTGCAGTTGTATCAAGTATCTTATCATCTGCAAGCAGTACTGCCCCGTCCCTGACAGCTTTGGTCACCAGAGGCTCCGGCAGGAGGGCAAGCTTTATTGAACCGGACATGAGCATCTGGAAACGAAGAGGTATGGCCTTGATCTCAACCTTGTTCACACTTCCCTTCTTCTGTCCCCTGGCCTCTAAAATCCCGTCAAGGAAGTACTCTATTATTGACCCGCTGGAAACGGCAATCTTCTCTGAACCGATTTCACTGAATGATTTAATCCCCGATCCCGGAGCTCCCAGGAGTCCGAAAATTCTACGCTCCGGTCCGGTATGAGAAGATTCGCATACAATTCTCACAGGTACTCCGTTTTTTATCATAAGCAGAGATGTTATCATATCTCCGAAATAACCGTCTATACTTCCGCCGGTGAGTGCAGCCTCTTTTTCAAGAGCACTGTTAAACACAATGAGTTCCACATCAAGTCCTGCTTCTTTAAAGAGGCCCTCTGCATCCGCCACAATGAGAGGCAGAGTATCTATGACCGGGAGTATGCCCAGCCTGATTTTATTATCATCTTTTTTACATGACACTGTTAAAACAAGAAGAAGTATTACAGAAATACAGGTAATCTTTTTCAACATTTACAGAACCCCCGGATTTTATTGAACTTACAGAATACAGCGTGAGACGGCTGTCAAGATAAATGCATCAGGACGGATCAAAGAGAAGACGAAGGGGAGAAAGATAGGAGTCAGAGAATATTGAAAGGATGAAACGATCTTCCATCTCCCCTGTTTTGCCCGGCTGAAAAAAATATTTCTGCCGGGCGGGGTTGTACTTATATAAAGATTCTCACACCAACCCTTGTGATAATACCGGACATATCTATCTCGATATTATCCTTGTCAGGTGTAAGGCCTCTGTATCCGAAGTCAAAAATGAAATCCACTGCAGATCTGTCGGATATTTTATAGGCTGCAGAGGCAAGAATCTGCCATGCAAATCCTGAATAGTAATCAGTTCCGCTTTCTGCATCAGAGGAGTAATCCAGTATTGTAAAACAGTAACCAAGGCCTACAGTGATAAAGGGCTCAACGTGTATTTTGCTCTTCAACATAGGAAGTCTCAGCTGAGCATTTACGAACAGAGGGAATGTATACAGATTTGTCTCTGCCTTGAGAGAACCTTCAGCAGCTCCACCGGCATCAACATCTTCCAGTTTGTTGTCCCAGCTGACCCAGAAGAAATCTCCCTCGATACCGGCAACAAAAAACGGGTCAATGTTGTAGATGTAGTTAAAACTCAGATCGAGTCCGAACTTTCCCGGGTCCTCGGCATAGCCTGTTCCTATCTTCCACAAAAACTCATTGTCCGACGGATTTACAAATACATTTTTTTCTCTCTGAACTACTATTCTCTCCTCCTGCTGCTGAGCAAAAACAGCGGATGAGAACATCAGCATAGAGGCTGATAATATCATTATTATTTTCTTCATTGCATAATCTCCGGTATGAAATATTTATTGCTCACTGTGAATATCATTTATCTATTGTAATATGATAACTCACACGAGTCAAATATGCCTGAAATATAGCACTCAGCAACTCTTTTTTATATTTTTTTTCAAGGACCAGTACCTGCATTGTCCAGGAAGCGGTACACTTTAACCCTCTGCTGTCATACTGATTTCATAAAAGCAGCCCCAATGAAAAATACGAAGAGGAATATCCTTATTAAAACCGTTATACTCCCATCTACTGATCTTTCGGGTTATTTTTCAATCATCCGGAATGATGCGGCAATTGAGTTGATATCCTTCATATAGATATAGAGATCAATCGGTATTGAATTGGAATAAATCAGGACGTAGACCTTTTTTGCGGTCCTGTGAAGAATCACATCACTCCCTGCGGTCCCTCCATTCTTTCCCCTGTATCTGCTGTAGAAACGATCCCAGTCCCTGACAGGAAAAATTCTGACAGTAAAGAGCCTGGCAAATCTGTCAGGAACGTAGACCGGCTGCCAGTCTCTGGATCTTGTAGGGAGAGTAAAGTAGAGAGAGGATACTCTCGTCTCAGGATCAATGAGATCCATTTTTTCAAAAACCCTGTACTGGAGCCATTTTACAGGAAAAGTTAATCCAAAGCCGTGTTCGGAATTCACGTAGTTCAGCCTCTTAAGCTCATCATTCTTATCATTACCTGAACATGCTGTAAAGAGCAGAGCTGTCATGAGAAAGATTCCAATCTGTTTCATATGAGTATTATTCCAGGATATATATTTTTTGTAAAGAATTACCATTGTCACCTGAACGGTCCACCTATGTGATTTCGATGAACAAAACTCTGTGATTTCGACGAACCTGTGAGGAGAAATCTCCTGCTGCAAAACCTGTACTTACGCCGTCAACTTCAACTTGTCAAAAACAGATTTCTCACATGCGTTCAAAATGACAGTAAACCTTTACGACAGTGAGCGTCAAACGACATTGAGTTCGTAATGACCGTATGCTGAAAGCAAGTCTAAACGCACAGAGCAGCATTTAATTATTCATTTATCACCGGGATTACAAGTTCTACAAGCCCACCTTTTTCTGACCTTGTCACCTCACCCAGCCGGTATTGTTTATTAAGTTCTTTCAGTATTTTCCCGGCGGATTCTTTATCTGTCATAACAGTATATACCGTTATGAGATCTGTCTTCTCGGCAGATCTGATCGAAGCGCCGTATTTTTTCAGAATAAATTCCGGGCCTGTTTTTTCAGGATAAAGTCTTCTTTCTGATAATTTTTTTGATTTTTCATTCACTGTGGGAGAAAGCTGCCTTTTCACAGCATCATTAATTTCAGATTTTTTATCTTCCTTTTCTGTATTGATGAAATCATCAGAAATCAAGTCATCAGCCCGGGAAGATTTTAGAGAAGCCCTGCTCTTCACTTCACCGTCAGATTCAGCAGACATAGCTCTTCTTTTTTTAACAGCTCCTGTGCCGATTTCTTCCGTCTTCTCCATGACCGGTGCAGAAGTAATTACTTCCTTTGTTTTTTCTTTCTGATTATCCTGATCTTCACTGAGGCGGAATTCCCTTTCAGTCTGCACCGCAGCCTCATCCATACTCTTCTGCCCCAGATCATAGGGCCTGTAGAGCAGCACCACAACAACAGCAAGCCCCGCAAGACCGGCAGCTTCGACTGTAAAACGCATACTGTTTATTGAATAGTAGAGACTGATAAAATACTTTTGCACAGTGAAGAAAAGGCCTCTCTCCCTGACAATTCGATTCTTCACCGACTGAAGGAACTGCGGCGGAGCATTAAGTTTTTCAAAGGAATTCACCGCCTTTTTATAGCGGAGAAGAAAGGCAGCTTCATTTCTGCACTCCTCACAATTCTTAATATGTTCTTCCAGGAGATTATCCTTTTGGGGATCAATGCCGTTGTCGATATATGCATTGATCATTTCTCTTGCATCGCTGCACTTCATATCTCCAACCCCCTTAAATGATCTCTCAGCCTGTGCCTTGCCCTGGCCAGCCTTGACTTAACTGTACCTGTTTTAACGCCCGTTATAATAGTTATCTCTTCATAGGTCCTGTTTTCAAAATCTCTTAAGACAACGATAACTCTCTCCTGCTCAGGAAGCATTGATACTGCTTTTCTGATCTGTTCCTCGATGTAGTTCTTTTCAAGCTGCTCACCCGGTCCCCTTCCTGTGTCCCGCAGACCGGAGGAGTCGCCGTCCTCGAAGAACACCCTCCTCTTTCTGTATGACGAGGTAAGTCGGTTTCTGCACGTATTGACTCCGATAGTGTAAAGCCATGTAGACAGAGATGATCTGCCCTGAAACGTATGAATCTTCCGGTATGCCCTGATAAAGGTCTCCTGAGCACAGTCGCTGCCCTCGTCATAGTCATTCATCATGCTGCAGCAGAGGCTGAATATCATATCACTATACCTCTTTACCAGTATATCAAAGCAGTCCTTCTCACCTCGAGAAAACCTCTCCAGGAGTTCCATATCCGAAACAGACTCTGCGGAGTCTGACTCTCCGTTTATTAGACTGAATAAAACAGAAAAGGATCTGAATTTTTTTATTAAAAAAGAAAAAAAACTCTGATTCAGGTTTAAAGTTAAATTTATATCATTCATAATTGTAAAGAGCTGTTCCATTTCTGAAGTATAAAAGCAGAATAAACATATCAGGGCCCCGCAATTTTTGCAATAAAATATTCACAGAAACCTGAATAAAGCCTGCAGAACAGAAAAAACCGCCGTGACTGTATAAATAAATTTCATAAAAATCTGACCATTAAAAAATTTCTTTAATTTCCGCCAGCTATACTTTATAAATCAGAGTATAGTATTTCAGGATAAAGGCGGAGGGACAGAAAGGGAAGACTGGGGGCACCACGGAGGCCCGGAGTACACAGAGAGAGGCAAAGGATGGAATTAGTTATTAGCAGCAAGGGGAATTGCAGCAAGGCACATCGGCTACCATATCATTTCAACGTCATAAACATTGTCATTCCGATGGTGAGTCCCGTTGTCATTTCGACGATTTTAAGAGGAGAAATCTCCTGATATAATGAGTTGATGAGACCGGGAACTATTGCTCTGAAAAACAGATTTCTCACAGACCTTCGAAATGACAGAGTACAGCAAGAAATTACAGTGCAAAAAAAAGTAACGAATAAATAAATCACACAAGGAGGCACTTTATGAATCAACCCGAATTAACCGGCAAGGCTCTCGATCTTCTGAGAAATCCGGAAAACTTTCAATGGTACTTCATTCCTCTTTTGGCATTTGTAGTATACATCTACTTCAGTGAAATCGAAAAGAAAAACTGGCGTGGAATTGCGGCAGGTCTCTCCCTCTACATGGTTCACTGGTTTTATGAAATACTCAACGCCCTGATTCAGCACTTTTCGGGACACGCCCTGTGGACAGTGCCCGGGGGAACATCTTTCCTTCTGCTCATAGGAGTGGGAGTGGAACTGTCCCTGATGTTCTCTGTGGCCGGCCTGATTTTCACTAAAATTCTCCCCGAAGACAGGAATCTGAAAATCCTCGGGATAAACAACCGGATATTCTTTGCCCTGGGAAACGCGGCCTTCTTCTCTGTATTTGAGATATTTCTCGCAGCCACGCCGGCCTTTCACTGGGTATATAACTGGTGGGGTTCTCTGCCTGTATTTATCACCGTATATATTCCCTTCTTCCTGGCGGCAAATCTTGCCTATGACTGGAAACCCAGGACTCAGAAAATATTCATCGGATCCCTGTTCACAGTAAATGTACTGATGCTCATAGTCTTCGCAGGAATTTTAAAATGGATATAAATAAAAAATCTTAAAGGTCTTGACCCGCTTTTGATATTATCTTGTATTCATAGTGATGCCCTTACCCGGACATCACTATGAATTAAATTTTTCTGACTTTCAGCTATAAATAATCAGATGAACAGGAGATAATAATGTCATCAGGCGAAATAAAAAAACGGGATCAAATAAATTCAGAACACAAGTGGAATCTCACCGATCTCTTCGAATCAGATGAATCATGGGAGAAACTCTACAAAAATATCGAAAACAGAATCGAAGGATACGATAAATTCAGAGGCAAAATGGGAGAATCTCTGGAACTTTTCAGAGGAACACTGGAATTTGACCTTGAAATATCCAGAGATCTGGAGAAGGTCTATACATATTCACATCTTAAGAGTGATGAGGATAAATCAGATCAATTCTACCTTGCCATGTATCAGAAATCAGTAAATCTATACACCAGACTGTCCGAAGCTGCAAGCTTCATCACGCCGGAGATTCAGTCCATTAACGATGATATAATCGACGGTTTCATTAAAGACAGCTCCATGAAGGACTACACCTTCTATCTTGAAAAAATTCTCAGATTCAAGCCCCACACACGGACTCATGAAATAGAGCAGATACTGGCTATGTCAGGTGAGATCGGACACGCGCCTTCACAAATATTCAGTCAGCTCGACAATGCGGATATGAAATTCGGTAAAATCACCGATCATAAGGGAAACGAAACAGAGCTCAGCCACGGAAACTTCAGCACCTTTCTTATCAGCCCGGACAGGGAGGTAAGAAAGAAGGCCTTTGACCAGTACTATCAGTCATATGACAATATGAAGAATACCATTGCAGAAACCCTGTCCCACTCCAACAAGAAGGATTCATTCTACGCGAAGGTGAGAAACTTCAATACAAGCAGAGAGGCTTCCCTGTTTTCAGACAATATGCCCTCAGAGGTATACGACAATCTGGTAAACACAGTAAGAGATAATACCGCGCCGCTCTTTAAATATTTTAATTTCCGCAGAGAAGCGCTGGGTCTTGATGAGCTTCACGTCTACGACACATACGTGCCCATAGTGAAGGATGTTGACTTTCACATGACATACGAAGAGGCCGTTGAGATATCGGTAAAGGCGCTTGCTCCTCTTGGTGAAGAATACTGCCGAAGGCTGAAAGAAGGCCTCATGGGAGGATGGGTAGATCGATATGAGAATAAAGGAAAGAGAAGCGGCGCCTATTCATCGGGCTGCTACGACTCCCCTCCATACATACTGATGAACTACGAAGACGTTAATATAAACAGCATCTACACCCTGATTCACGAGGCCGGCCACTCCATGCATTCTCTTTATTCAAAAGAGAATCAGCCCTATATTTCAAGCGACTACACGATCTTCGTTGCAGAGGTAGCCTCGACATTTAACGAGACTCTTCTCAGCAGATATCTGCTTGAGCTTTACAGGGATGATCCGAAAATGAAGGCCTATATTCTGAACAGGGAAATAGACAATATCAGGGCAACCCTCTACAGGCAGACAATGTTTGCAGAGTTTGAAAAGAGAAGCCACGAAATTGTGGAGAGAAACGAACCGCTCACTCTGGACATTATCCGTCTTGAGTATTACAGACTGCTCGATGCATACTTCGGAGACACTCTGGTAATAGACGAGGCTCTGAGCCTTGAATGTCTGAGAATTCCCCACTTCTACTCTGCATTCTACGTCTATAAGTACGCAACAGGCCTCTCGGCTGCAATTGCTCTGACCGACAGAGTCCTGTCAATGGGAGAGGATGCAAGAGATGAATATCTGGAATTTCTGAAACTTGGAGGCAGCATGTATCCTCTGGATGAGCTCAGAGCAGCGGGAGTCGATATGGCTTCACCCGACCCTGTCAAAAAGGCAATAGAACATTTTTCAGAGCTGGTGGACCGCTTCATAGAAGTTTATAAGACGCTGTAAATATAATAATCCGGAGGGGCTCCCCCTCCGGCTCATTCCTGCCTTTCCTGCATTTTTTTCTTCAATAAACGTTATCTTTTATTTTAATTATCCCCAAAACATACTATCATTAAGATAAATAAAGCAAATCTTTATCACTCATACAGATTCAGCAATAAATATGTATGCCCTTTAAAATATTATCAGGAGGCTCATTGTGACTTCAGTAACCATTGAAAAAAAGGATATGACAGCAATAGCGACAATAGACAGACCAAAAGCAAATCAGCTCAGTACTGTTGTTCTCGATGAACTTTCGGAAATACTCAATAAATACAGAGATGACCCCGGGATCAGAGTACTCATAATAACCGGGGGAGGAGATAAAATCTTCTCAGCTGGAGCCGATCTTTCCGAAGGCTTCGGCAGCCTGACGGCCCTGGAGTACATTAAAAAGGGGCAGATTCTGTTCAATGATATAGAGGATTATCCAAAACCTGTAATTGCCGCAATGAACGGCCACGCTTTCGGAGGAGGTCTTGAGCTTGCCATGGCCTGCCATCTCAGGGTGATGAAGAAAGGTGCACGCATAGGGCTTGTTGAGACAAACCTGGGAATTATTCCCGGCTACGGAGGAACGTTAAGACTGCCCAAACTGATAGGAACAACCAAGGCCCTGGAATATATACTCACAGCCAGAGAGATAGAGGCGGACAGGGCATTTGAACTGGGTCTGATAAACAGAACCTGCAGAAACGGCATGGTTCTTTCTGACACTATGGAGATGGCAAAGACTCTCGCCGAACGGCCTCCCCTCGCGGTGAAAGCTGTTCTTAAACTCTTTGCATCAGCCCGGGATTTGAACAGAGATGATTATCTTAAAATGGAGAGAGAAGAACTTGCCCCCCTCATCGGAACAGAAGATATGAAAGAGGGGCTCACAGCATTTGCACAGAAGAGAAAACCTCTATTCAGGGGAAAATAATAAAAGAAGAATATAGGGTAAATCAGGCCGTGGATGTCATACTCCCTTAATCTGTTCAACACCATCGGGACGTAAGATGAAGCGCAGCTTTCCTGATTTTTCAGCCTCAGCCCCTGGCTCTTCAGGTGCACCGGTATAGCCGATTCTCAGGTGTATCTCGTCAGTTCCCTGAAACTCCACACGCTCGACTCTGCAGTCCGTCATTTCAGGATGATCAGGGAAAATCAGATGTTCCCCTCCGCCTGTATACATTGCAGCCAGAAGAGTACAGGCAGAACCGGGCAAGCCTCTCAGACTGAAGAGTCTGGCGCAGGCACCCTTCCTCGATCTTATCTCATCGACCAGAGTCTGATTAATATAGGGATGGTCACCCGTAATTGAGGGCCCGTCGAATAAGCTGTATTTAAGGTTACGCGGATCATCAGAAACGCGGTCGAAGAGATATTCCTCTATTTCTAAAAATCCCGGGAAGGATCTGACGAGCTTCTGCTCCTCTGAAAATTGAGAGAGTATTCTTACTGTCTCAGGGTCGGTCAGGTCATCCGTATCAAGGCAGGTCTCAAGAAAATCATGAAAGATACGGATATCGTCCTCATCCCTCCTGCCTCCCCGCCGGGGATCGTTAAATTCTATACGGCAGTGAAGACAGTCCTCTTTCTTGACAAGACCTGTAAAAAAAGGCTCTGTGAAGGGTCCTAAAACGCGTATTTGACGAAGAGGGAGGCCGTTATCACTTTTCTCGATGATGATGAAAATCTCCTCCAGCCCGGGGTCAGAATACTCCCCCTCTCTTGCCGGAGCAATGAGTATTGTTATTGCAGAATCCCTGAGATGGTGACGTTTGACAACCACCTTTACCCTGCTGAAAAAAGAGGTAAACCAGGGCTCCTCCATTACATATAACTGTTCGACGGCGCGATCTGTCATAGTAGAATTAATAATACACAAATAAACAAACTTGTCAACAGAAAGGATATTCTATTGAAAAATATTATAAATTTTTGCTTTGATCCGTGAATTAAGACATTATCAACTTAAATCTATATTAATTCAACCTTCTCTGTATCTCTGAAGGCTGCACTGATCATTGCATCTGCCACATCTTCGACTTTTACGGATCTGTATTTCCTGAGATTTCCGATCAAAACCGGATTGATAATCTTCATTATCTTTCTGGATATAAGTTCACTAAGCCGGAACTGCTCTCTTGGTCCCTCGAGCAGTGACGGACGGATTATAACAAGGCTGTCAAAATTCAGATCCCGGAGATCATCCTCAAGTTCGCCCTTTATCCTGCTGTAGAAAACCCTGGAGCGGGAATTTGCACCTATTGCTGAAATTATGATGAATTTCCTAACACCGCTGCCGCTGCATGCTCTTGCAAAATTCAGATTATAGGAATGATCGACAAGTCTGAAATTATCCCTGGATCCGGCATGTCCCATGGTTGTGCCCAGACAGCTGAATGCCACATCGCCTTCAAACTCCTCCATTTCAGAAAATTTAAAATCAATTTTCCTGTATTCAAGCTTGGGGTTATCAGAAATAATCTCCTTTCTCACCGGAGCTATGATGTGATCACATCTCTCATCTGCCAGCAGCTTTTCTATTAATATTTTTCCGGTGAGTCCTGTTCCGCCTATTACCAGTGCCTTCATGCATTAACTCCTTTAACAGGGTTGAAACGCCTTTTCCTGAAATATGAAAAATTCTGCCGCCCATTTCAAGCACTTAAAAGTATTTATGAAAAAACCTTATTAACCGTATTGAGGCTCCGGGCCTGAACTAAAATGAACTATCAGATGACGGTATATGAAATTATTATTATCTTGTGTTGAAAAGGAAGGCTGCCATGGAAAAACTATCTGAACTGATAAAAGCCGCAATTCTGAAAGAATCTGAGGGACCATACAATATGCCCAGATGCAGATATCTCAGAGAAAAAATAGAATTTCTCGGAGTCGGCCCAGGAGAGATAAGAAAAGCATCGGACATTGTAATAAATAATTACGGCGCAGACAGGCCGGTACTCGTTGACACGGTGATGGAACTCATGGGAGAGGCCATCGGTGAATATAAAATATCAGCTGTGAAGATTATAGAACATCATCTCACTTCTATGATGAGTGACCCTGAAATAGCTGCTCTTGTAAACGACATCTACAGGAAGAAACTTATAAATGACTGGTATATCTGCGACTGGCTCAGCACTTCAGTTTTAACTCCTCTCATAGACAGAAGGGATGAGGCGGCGGTGTCTGAGATCGCCTCATGGAGAGACCGGGAATACAAATGGCAGGCCCGGGCATCGCTGGTTCCATTTGCACTCGCAGAGAGTCTGCCCGAGAGACTGGAAACAGTTAATGAGATATCCTCAACGCTGATTAAGAGAGATGAAGGATTTGTTAAGTCTGCCGTTGCCTGGGTGATGAGAGAGGCCGGAAAATTTGACAGCCCATTCGTCATAGAATTTTTCAGGAATAACGGAGAGTTCATAACTCCCGAGGTGGAAAAAAAGGCCGGGAAGTATCTGAACAGGGCGGACAGAAAGGAGATAAAACAGATTCTGAAAAAATCGCACCGTCGATCTATTCTGCAAAATATTTTCCATCATCGGTAATACCGGCACGTCCCTGAGCAGCAAGATGTGTAAGATGTTTGTGGAGCATGGCCTTCTCCCAGTAGACTACGAATATGGACGGATGTGAGGGGTATATCAGAGGAATGTCGGCAAGCTCGTGGACGTCCATGGGCTTATGTGATATTGCCTTGATGATCTTCTCCTCACGAGTGAATATGCGGTCCCTGTATTCGATGAGTTTCTCTGTGATGTTTTCTGACAGCACTTCCCTGTTGTGGCCAGAGACTATTCTGTCTGGTTTCATCTCTATGATTCGATTAATGGAATTGATGAAGTCATCAACTGGTGTAACGTCATCTCCATACCAGGGCCCGACCTTAGTCAGGCAGATATCTCCGGTGAAGATCAGTCCCTCCGACGGGATAAAGAATGAACAGTGGCCCGAAGTGTGACCCGGAGTATGGAGAACCTGTATTTCTGTATTGCCGGCATATACCGAGTCGCCGTCGGCAATGAAGCCATCGACTCTTCTCTCGTCAAGAAATGACGGTTTCATGGAGATCAGCATGTCGATGTACTGCTGAAGATCGCTGTCCATAAAGCTGTCCCAGTTTTCGAAGCCGCCGAGATTTTTATAGTTCTTTATATTTTCAGTTTCTTTTTCATGCATGAGTATGCGGGCATTGACGAAGAGATCATTATCCCAGATATGATCGAGATGACAGTGGGAGTTCAGGAGGATGTCCACATTCTCAGGCTGCAGATCACCTATTACTTTACCGGCCCCGCTGTCAATCATCAGACGGATATCATCCTCGATGAGGATGGAGTTTGACTTGGAGAAACCCTCATCAGTAAATATTACAGATACTTTATCGCTGATCTTTTCTATCATGTTATTCACCGGCACAATTTTTTTATCTGTTTCAATAAAACACGAAAAAGGTTGATTAGTCAAATAAAATTATTCAGGTGATGCCGGTTCCAGCAGGTTTTATAATATTTTTTTCCTTCTCCTGTTTGCACATATCATTGTAGAGACGCACGGCCGTGCGTCTCTACAATGATTGAATACAATAACTGCTGGTTAACGAATGCCCACCTTCGCGGGAATGACGAAAAGAATTCAAGGGGAAACAGGTTCACATCTTGATATTCACTATGAGATCCCGGTATTTACAACTTGTTGTAGTAACGAAAATCATAGCGGGTAAAACCGGGAGGGATGACAAACAATGTCATATATGGAAAAATTTCACTCCCTTCTAATATACACCGTCATGACTGCCCACATCGACAGGAATTATCATATCAGCATCTATTATAAAATCAATGCATATACGATATGAGATATTTATTGATACTGAATAGAGTTCAGAAAGTCTGTCTTTTAACTTATGCAGACGAAGAGATGGATGATTAGGGTTAAGCTCCAGCAGTTTTAATGTTTTTTCATATTGAGAAAGAAGATCGGGATGTTTTTTTATAAATTTCTCTGCCCGCTTATTATAGCTGTCAGTGTATACAATTTCAGCCAAGGGTAATTCTCTTGATGTGTTTTTCCACGGATTCTTTAGAAATTTTTCCCTCTTTGATATCCTTCTTCGATTCATTTAATGCAGCTTCTAATTCACATTCCCTCAAGTAGTTGTATTTTTCCATGGGCAGTACAACGTATCTGCTTTTCCCTCTTACTGTGATAATTACTTCATCGCCCTGAGATGTTTCATCATTCAATACAGAGATACCTCTGGTTTTTAATTCATTGGCTGTTATAGTTTGCGTCATATAGATAACCCTCATATTAGTACTGTTTATAGTACTAATATGAGGGTTATCTGTCAAGTTGTTACAAAATTTTACAGGAAGATATTTTTGCTGACATGGACATGCCGCCTTTTCATAAATCGGCAATGGACTTTTGTGCGTGCCACCTGGATGTTATTGATAATTTTCTAAAAGTTCTTGATACTGTGGTTG
>CAYNFB010000013.1:20579-26223 GCA_964396355.1 uncultured Leptospirales bacterium
GAAAAATCCAGACAAAAGACAGGTTACAATAACTTCCCGGAATAGATTGCCGCGTCGCATAAAACTGCTCCCCCAATGACGGTGACCGGGAACATAAGTGAGTTACATAAATTTCAGGTTATAAAATATTTATGCTGTGCACAGGGCGGGCTAAGCTTGACAGAGTCAAGCTTAGCCTTTAAACTCTTTTATGTAAATACTTTTTTTATTTTGAAAACGCCAAACTTCTGGCGTTTTCACGCATCAGCAGTTCTACTGACTCTGCCTAAATGTAGAAAAATACTAAACGTTATGCGATATATAAATTATCGAGGAATCAATGACTTCTGCTGCTTTTGGAACCGGATATCCGATTCCAAAAGCAGAAGGCATTTATATATCATTCTTGACAAAAGCCTGCGGAGGCTTTCCTATAATTACTTTTCATTCATGAAACTAAATATTACCGAAGGAGTCCTCATGAAAAAAATCCGTTCATTGATACTGATGTCTGTTCTTTTTATTCTTACTCTTCCTGTTACGGCAGGCAGTTTTAAAATTGATGCAGCTTTTTATATGAATGACAAGCAGATATGTCTATTCAGCGGAAAGAACTACTACTTAGTGCATTCAAAAAACAGGACCCTTCAAAGCAAAGGAATAATAAGCAGTCAGTCCTTCCCTGGGGTGACCTTTAAGACAATTGATGCTGCTATAAATTGCGGCAACGGTAAAGCATACTTTTTCAGCGGAGAGGAATATATCCGCTTCGATATGACCAGATTCAGAGCAGACCCGGACTATCCGAAACCGATCAACAACACGACGTGGCCGGGGCTGCCCTTTAAGAGTATAGATGCGGCGGTGAACTGGAGAAACGGAAAGGCTTACTTTTTCAAGGGAAACAGTTATACCAGGTACGATATTGCAGATGATAAAAATGACTCCAACTATCCCAAAACGATAAACAGCAGCACCTGGCCTGAACTAAGCTTTAGTGAGATAGATGCAGGTGTGAGCTTTGATGATGAGCAGGTATACTTCTTTGCCGGCGGCCGATATAATATATATTCGGTTGACGAACATGAGAAAAAAATTGGAAATTTTTCCGCTGACTGGAAGGGATTCACCGGCGATAGACCAGTTGATCCTCACAATGATGTCAGCGGAATTAAGGTTAATTCTTATAAACTTAATATTTCCCCCTATAAGGTGAAGAGTCCCACCTCTGTACTGGGGAAGGTGCAGGCGGCAGTGTGGCAGAACGGAAGCTTTATGCTTGGGATTCAGCAGGAGGATGACGTGATCCTTCTGCGTTATAATAATAAATTTCAGCGGACAGGGGCGCCTCTTACACTGAAGAATTACCGGCTGTCTGAAATGCTGGCCCTGCCTGACGGCAGTCTGGTGGTAATGGCCGGCAGAGATGAGAACAACACCTATCTCTCAGGCTACCCCAATACGCTTTATGCAATAAAACTCAGCAGAGAAAACAGGCAGATTTTCAAGACGTATATCTTCGGCGGCAAAGGTCACGGACCGGGCAAGTCATGGTTTGACGGGCGCTCCAGTGCAAAAATAAGTTCAAACGGAAACTCTTTCGGAATTTATCTTGAAGTGCAGAAGAACTGGGCAGAAGCGGGCGCAGAACAGGACATTCACAATGGGGACATGTTTGTGGAGCTTGATAAAAACGGTAAAATAATTGAGGGACGCACTCACTTCTGGACGGCCAGTCACAGCTCTACCATTCAGGTTTGCGCCTACCCCACCGGTGAATACTATACAATGACCATTGGTGATGCCTACCCCTACGGCCTCCAGGTCTATAACCGCAACAAGGATAAAAATTTTGTAATATGGCCTCCCAAAGAGGATTACATTCCCTATGAAAAAGTTAAGTCGACCAATGCAGCTGGTATCCTTGAGGATATTGCTGTTGATGGAAAAGATCTTATTGCCTTTATGGGAACTCTTGAACACCCAAATCTTGGTGTATTTTCAAAGGTCGATCCGCTGTTTTTAAAATTTGATATCAATGGCAATATACTGAAGAAAAAATGGCTCACTGTGACACCGGATAAGGATGAAAGCGTCATCTCAGTAGCTCCCATGGGAAAGAATTATCTCGTTGGATGGGGAAAGGGAAATGACTATGATGACAAATGGAAACCCGGTCCTCTCACGATTTCTCTGATAGACGGGAACGGGAACTTCATAAGAAAACCGAAAGAGTTGAATTACCCCTTCGGCACCTACAGCAGGTTTTATAAAACATCCTCCAACTCCCTGATCTGGCTTCTCTCTGATAATAATTCCCAGTATGTTACAGTCCACAGGCTGGAGGTTAAATAGGTAAGCCAGTAAGATTAAGTCCGGACGAAACCGGACTTAATCTTACTTTTTGGAATCAGGAAAAATATTTTTCTATTCGTCCGGAGACTACAGATTAGGGACATTCTTAACCCTGTCCTCTTTCTGCTTTTTCAGCCTTGCGGCCTCTTTAAGGGCTTCCTCTTTCTTTCTTAGTTCCTCATCTTTTCGAGCCTTCTCGGCTGCAATCTTCTTCTGCCGGGCCTCCATCATTTTCCTGGCTTTTTCAGCTTCTCTGGCCCTTTTCTCTTCGAGCTTCTTAGCTCTCTGCTCTTCCTTCTTTTTCACTTTATCTTCATCCACTGCTTTTACTTCAGCAGTTTCATTAATTGTTTCAGTTGTAGTTTTCAGATCCTCAATGACACGTTCAGCCTCCTTTCTTGTTTCAGGAGCTAGTTTTTCAATAGTCTTCGTCTCTTTCATGACTGCCGAAATTTCCTTAATATCATCCATTTTCAGTTCCTCTATCTCGATAACCTCTTCCTTCATTGATATTTTTTCGGCCTTCTGAATTGTGATCTCCACAGATTTTTCTTTTGTCACATCAACCATTGCGTTTTCCACAACAACTCCGTCCTTCACAGGTTCGACCCTCACAATACCCTTGACAACCTCCACTTTTGACTTGCTTCTTTCAGAACTGACACGGAAGGTCGTTCCCCGCACTGATGCAACTGCAGTCTTTGATTTAACGGTGAACCGTGATCCTTTTTTCAGCTTTGAAATCCCGACGAGAACCTTGCCCCTGTCCAGTCCGACATCGGTTACGTCCTGATTGCTGCTGTGAAGGAGTTTATCCATCACCACCTTTGAATCAGCACTGATATAACCCTTTTTATTTACACTGATTTCTGCAATGGAGGATTTGCCCGTAGAGATGACATCCCCCTCCTCCAGGACCATACCCAGGGTGAGTTTTTTTTCAGCCCCGCCGTTACTGAGAGAGACATTTCCTATATAGCGGGCAAGAGTATACCCTCCTGTAAGCTCTTTAACTGTCCTGTCTGCTCCATCCTCCTTGCATGATGTAAAGGTAAGAGCCGTTACTGCTAAAAATAGAATAATTTTCTTCATGGTCAGTCTCCTAGAAAGACTTGATTATAGAGGCAGTGATGCCGCGAAATGTATGATCCATATCTCCCCCGGTACCGTCACTGTCCGACTTGAAATACTGATATCTTCCGCCAAGAGCGGCTGTGACTGCCCATGGGGAATAGTAGTATGCAAGTGAACCTCCGGTATTTACACCGTATTCATTCATGTCCGTCGTTCCGTCATTGTCATCATGTTCACCCCAGGTATACATGGCAGATATATTAAAAAGAAAGTAAACACTGTCAAAAAGCGGAATAGTTGCCCCCACTCCTGCGGCAGGCCCTGTACTTATATGATGCCCGCCGGAGAATGTATATGCCATAGTTTTTACGCCGCCGAAGAATTTGACGTATCTGGTTATATTGTAGTTAAGTGCAATATCTGCATCATAGCGTTTAACATCACCTGTTTCACCATCGCCCTGTTCCATTTCAAACACTCCATAGAGGAAGAGGCCGGTGAGGCTTAATGATTCACTGAGTTTTACCGCGGCAACAGGCCCGTAGAGAAATACTGGATCCATCTCTGTTTTATCATCAGAATTTTCATCATCAAAAATCCACTCTGCATACCAGGTGGTAAGCCCCAGGCTGACATCAGCGGCAGAGACAGAACTCATTCCCGCTAAAATTATTAAAAAGACTATTGCTATTCTTTTCATAGATATCCCCTTCAAATATATTAGTATCAAATAATTTACCATATTTTGACACAAATATAATAAAAAATCAAGAAATTTTCCCGCCGTCACCTAACATAACAAAGTCTGTTATATATAAAGCAACATGAAGAACTGACACATGTTAATCTTTATTATACTTCGTAGTAATTTGTAATAACAGAGTTGAATATTTTATTTATATAAAAATGAACCAGGATAAAGAATAGTTAGTGACCAACAATTATAGTCCGTAGTTGTATTGATAATAAATACTGAGTTCTTCCAGGTCGCTTTTTGAAAGTGCTTTAGCGTATACAAGCATTTCAGCAAGATCAATGTTTACATCATTTACTGTCCCGATAACGACGCTGCTCAAATCGTTGTTTCCAACACCAGCGATTGTTGTTTTAAAAATTCCATCAATATATATTGAAACACTGCCGCTTTCAAAAATAAAGCAGTAGGTCCTGAAGGTATCCACCGCGACGTCCGTTGTCCAACTACCCGCAGTTCCGCCCAGATCAAAAGTAAAATTATCAGGAATATAACTAATAACAGTACTTCCATCTATAAAGTTATCGCAGGTTCCATTTATCCGCATTACCGAACAGATTGTGAAAGGCTGACTTATTACAATGGGTGTAACTTCAAAAAGGGTATCCTGAATTCCAAACTGAACGAAGGAGAACGGCCCGGAAAAAATATCATAGAGAGGCTCATCTGATGCTGAGGTATTATCAAATCCGTAACCTCCCGATTCACTGGTCCACAATATTACTTTGTCTCCTGCTATGGTGGTAAGATTCTTTTCTGCATCGAGCCAGATCTTCAGGCTGTCTATATTATAGGGAGAACTTGAGATCAGAGAATAAAGATCGGACCGGGAACATCCGGTAAAAAATAAAAAAGCAGTTAACCATATTCTAATTATCTTCATACATATAGCATGCTGTCTTTTATAATAACTTTCAAATAATTTTTAAACAAGAAAAGAACTCTTCAGCTTTTAATAGTTTTATCAAAAGCTGAAGATCTTACTATGGGTAGTTCATTCCCCGGGAAATTATTCAGACTTCTCCAGACCCTTTTGGAGCAATTCTCCTGCAGCTTCATTAATACTGATTCCCTTTTCCTTTGCCATATTCTGAATTTTCTCAACCAGATCAATTTTGATTTTAACAGCAAATGGAACGAGCCCCTGTGCCTGGTCGAGTCTGCGCTGTTCACGCTTATCAAGCGGCTTTGCTGAATCCTTATTGAAAGGAGCCGATTCACTGTTTATTTTGACTTTGTTTTTTATTTTAGATCCGAGCGATTTTTCCATATCTGTTCTTCTCATTTTACTTCCTTTTCCTTGTTCAATTTTAATACAAATTTACTGATTCATCACTTTACGGTCAATCGACTCGCAGATTTTATAATATTTTTGTTGTATTTATACCATTATTATTAAACGTAAAGTCATCCTTATCTGTTTAAAATTTCCTGATGTTTAAAATTTTGCTGTAATTATTACAGATTAAATTCTACTGTACC
>CAYNFB010000013.1:26233-27718 GCA_964396355.1 uncultured Leptospirales bacterium
GAAGTTAAAAGTTTTCAATTCTGTTGTTCCTGTACAGATGGTTTTGGAGACAAACCCAGGATTTATTGGAGAAGAGCAATTTGCCAAGCTTTTTCCTCAAAAAAGCATCTTCTTTCTTTTCTAAAAATCAGCTATGATTATTACATATTAAATTGTACTCAATTTATACAAACAATCAGGACGATAAACCATGATACTACCAATAATTTATGCAGGAATGGGAATTGCTTTTTTTACATGTCTGGTATTAATTACACGACGCCCTCTTAAATTGGCAGATATAGTCGTAATAATTTTAATGCTTTTCCTGTCAATTCCCATGCTGTTCAAAGTCAGCGTTAATATTATTGGTACAGGAAACATGCTTCAATACAGCAGACTCCTTCCCCTGGGATTCGGACCATGCTTATTCTTATATGCCAGAGTTATGACCGATGAAATGTCTGAATTTAATATAAAATATCTCCTCCACTTTGGGCCCCTTGCACTTGCCTTAATGATACTCTTGGTCACAGCAGGAACCGGAAATAACCCGACGAATGATGTAAACAGACCAGTGAACGCAGATTTCAGGAATTCGCCGAATTCCTTTACTCCACCTCCTGTTGATAATAGAGAAAGAAAACCGGAGATGCATAGAGGTCAGATAAAACAGCCAAGGCCTCCCTACCAGGAGTTAGGACAAATACACAGACCTGATGACAGACGTAATAGACAAATTTATGAGAACATTATCAATCCTCTTATTTTAGCATCATTTATATTTTACACAATTTCGCTGATAATTCTTTTAAGAAGGCACTACCGGAAGATTTCTGAATATTATTCATATAATTCAATTATGGTCAACCTGGGCTGGCTGAAATGGATTACCATATGCTTCTTTCTTTCATACGGCTTTATATTAATAACTTTCTTTATTTCACCGGCTTATATCATCACACCACTTCTTGATCGCCTCTATACACCGGATTTAAGTACAGTTTTCTTTATTGTTGTATTTGGTCTCTTTGCAATAAAACAGCCGGTTATTTTTAAGGCTGACAACAGCCTGCCTGAGACAGAAACAACTGGAACAGGTATTTCAAAAAATTCAGAGAAAAAGAAATATGAAAAATCCGGGTTAAAGGAGGAGGATGCAGAGATCTTCTTTCAGCGTATTGAAGATTATATGGAAGAAGAAAAACCCTATCTGGATTCCGACCTGACCATTGTCGATTTATCAGAGAAACTCAATATTCCAAAGCATTACGTCACGGAAATCATTAATAAAAAAAATAATACGAATTTTTATATGTTTGTTAATTACTACAGGATTGAAGAGGCCAAGAAAAAACTGAGAGATGAAGAATATAAGGAACATTCAATAATCCGCATTGCCTACGACTGCGGATTTAATTCCAAGTCTACATTTAATAATGTCTTTAAAAAAAAACTTGGAACAGCTTGGCATGACAGCAAGTGAATATCCGATGCTTGCACACC
>CAYNFB010000014.1:0-5786 GCA_964396355.1 uncultured Leptospirales bacterium
CTGGTTTTTGTAATTCTTCTCTGTTTTTGAATCTTCTTAAATATATCCTCACCGGCGCTGCTGCTGTATACGTAGTATCCTGCAGGGTATAAAATTTCACCCAGGGTTCCTGTTTCTATCATCCGGTCTGCATCATTGTAGAGGATTAAATAGTATACTCCCCGGGGGCTGATTTCGGGAATGATAACCGGTACTCTCTTCAGCTCTGCTATTTCCAGTTCATTGTTATATCTGATGGAGTATGCCGTTATATCTATGAGATCCCTGTTATCCCTGAGTGTTTTGTAGAAATTGAAGTCAGTGTGATAATTTGGAACAAATACTTCAATGTCATCGTAGAGTATGAGGATGAAGAGTTTCCCTCTTCCTGTTCCGGCAAGGGCCTCTATGTGTCTGGATGCTCTTTCGCTTACTGCATCAGGGAAGGATGCAGTTTTCTTAAATGCAAGAGTGCATGATTTTACCTCGACCAGTGATTCGCTTGTTCCGTCTGTGATAAGAAAGTCGAATCTTCCTTTGTCGTGAGCCGGCTCTGACTTCACTATTCTGTGATTAATCAGATCGGGGATCATTCCTTTCCCGATGAGAGAGGAGAATATTTTGTTGCTCCCTGCCGAGTCTATCATTACAGGGAATGACCGGTCGAAGATGTATACCATTCTGTAGCGGAATTTCCCTTCATAGGATTTAAGCAGCACCCTGTTTCCTGCTATTGCAAGCTCAGACAGACGGCCAGTGTTGGGAACGTATACTTCAATTACTTCATCGTCGAGCTTAACCTGAGAGACGAATCTGTTCAGCCGCTTTATAAAAACAGCTTCGGTGAGATCAGTATTTTTATAAATCATAAGGCAGATCCGGGCGATTGTAAAAATCGGGTTGGGGATAAAAGATGAAGAGGGTATAGGAAAGATACCCTCTTATCATTATATTTATTTGTCGTTGAATGTACCTTTTCTTTTCTCGATGAATGCTGTAACTGCTTCCTGTTTGTCTTCTGTGCTGAAACAGTAGATAGACTGAGCCTGCTCGAACATCAGTGATGCATAGGTGTTTCCTTCATCTGCAACATTGATACCCCATTTACCGAATCTTACACCTGCAGGAGGCAGTCCGGAAATTCTTTTGGCAAGTCTAAGTGCCTGAGACTCAAGTTCTTCCGGTTTAACAAGATACTGTACAAGTCCGATTTTGTATGCGTCTTCTGCGTTCACCTCTTCACAGCAGAGAATCATCTTCTTTGCCCATCCTGAGCCGACGAGTTTTGTAAGTCTCGTAGTTCCTGTCTGGTCTGCAGTGAGACCGAATCTTACTTCCGGCATAGCCATTCTTGCACTCTCATCAGCTATTCTGATGTCGCAGCTTAAAACGAGTTCAAGGCCGGCGCCGTAGCATAGACCTTTTATTGCTGCTATTACCGGGATCGGCAGTTCCTGAAATCTGCTGAATGTTCTCTGGAGAAAATTCAGGTTATCTTTCACAAAACGGCTGTCGACTGATTTAAGGAAATCAAGACCAACTCCTGCTGAAAAGTGGTCTCCTGATGATCGGAGGATAACGGCTCTGAGCTGATTGTCATCGGCAATTTCATCCTGAATTTTGGCAAGGTTAAGAACAACTGCCTCATCAAAAAGATTTAAGCCGCTTTTTTCACACAGTGTTATGTAGGCAATTGGACCTTCTTTAGTAAGTGTGATTACTGGTTCGCCACTCATAAATTTACCTCGTATTGTTTTATTTCAGAAATGCTCGGGTAAATATTCTATTTATCAGGCAAGATTACAGCGCTTTTATTATTATTCAAGGATTAAAAATATCAGAAAATAATTTTTACTACGTGCTGCGTACTGTTTTCTGATTTTTCAATTTTAACGTTAGTCAAAAAATTCTGTTCCAGGTAAAATTCGAAGTTAGGCAGCCATTTGAGGAATTCTCTTTCGCTGATGGCTTCCTTTTCTAATGAAAGCTCAATGTCAAAATCTGCGACCTTTACATCAAAGTCGATTTTTGTGGAATCCGGCCTGGTCAGAGTTGCACGGTACAGCTTAAGATCAAGAGCGTGAACTTCAATGTGCGAGTTAGTTTCAAGTGTGAGAGCAATTACGTCTATAACTTTCATGTAATCTATTGCGGACATTTCTTCACCTCTTCCTTTTTTCTCTGCCTCCCGAAAAGACTTTCTGCCAGTAGGAAATATCAGGATTTTCCTTATCCTTCAGCTCTTTCTTCAGGTCAAGCTCCCCCCTGTACTGACTGATGGTCTTATTGACGAGTTCGGAGAATTTTTCACTCTCCATGACCTTCGCGCCGAACCTCTTTACGTAGAAGATTATTTCCTTGTCTGAAGTAATAACTGTAGTCATCTTCGGATTTAAATCCTTTTTTATAAACTGCTTTATGAGGTAATCCGCTGAATATTCCAGAGAGTAATATATATCAATAGTTCCTGATTTCTCTCTCTTCAAATTTATAGAGGGATTCTTCTTGCCGTCAAATACAACTCTGATAGTCGATTTTTTTATTTTCTGATATTCCTTTAGTATAACCAGCAGTCCGTCTCTTGCATCGTTGAGATGGCTGAGATACATCTTCTGCTCAAGCTCGGGAAATTTATACATTAGATTGAATCCGTCAATGAGAAGAGGCATTATTTTCTACCTGGAAGATTTTTTATAAATCTGTCTATTCTTTCCATCGAGATTCGTATGTTTTCCATGGATGTGGCAAAGGAGCACCGGATATGTCCTGTGCCTGCCTCACCGAAGGCGGTTCCCGGTACAACGGCAACCTTTTCCGCCTCGAGAAGCTTCATGGCAAAATCTCTCGCTGACAGGCCGGTAGATGTAATATCAGGGAATGCGTAGAAAGCCCCTTCGGGAGTGAGACAGGGCAGTCCCATGTCGTTAAATGATTTGGTTATATAGTTTCTTCTCTTCGTGTATTCGGCACGCATCTTATCCACATCTCTGTCCCCGTTCTGGAGAGCCTCAATTGCAGCATATTGTGATATGGATGGTGCGCAGAGCCCGGTGTACTGGTGTATCTTGAGCATTACATCTATGATGTTTTCAGGCCCCGCTGCATATCCCAGTCTCCATCCCGTCATTGCGTGGGATTTAGAGAATCCGTTGAGCACAATGGTTCTTTCTTTCATGCCCGGCAGTGAGGCGATTGAGAAATGTTTCTTCTCATAGGTGATGGCAGAATATATTTCATCTGATATTATTATAATATTATTCTCTATTGCAATATCAGCAATTTTCTTCAGCAGTTCTTTCGGGAATGTGAGTCCCGTGGGGTTGGACGGGTAGTTTAGCAGAATCGCCTTGGTCTTCGATGTAATCGCTTTTTTAAGACGTTCAGGATCGACTTTGAAATTATCTTTAAAGAATGTTGGAACTGTTACGGGTATTCCGTGCAGCATGCTTATATTAGCACCGTAGGAGACGTAGCAGGGTTCGATGACTATGACCTCATCTCCCGGATCTATCAGGCTTCTCAGTGTAAGATCCAGAGCCTGGCTTACTCCCATGGTAACGATCAGTTCTTTTTCCGGTTCATACTTAAGCTGGTATTTTATGTTGAGATCTTCTGCTATAAGATCCAGCAGTTCTGCTACTCCACTGTTGGAGGTGTAATGGGTATAGCCGTCTTTGATTGAATAAATTCCTGAGTCTGATATTCTCCAGGGAGTGACGAAATCAGGTTCGCCTACACCCAGGGATACGCAGTCGGGCATGGAGGATACAATGTCGAAGAATTCCCGTATTCCCGAAGGTGCTACGTTCTTCCCGCTTTCTGAAATAAGCTTCGAGGGGTCCTTTGATCCGGTCTTCTTCAATTACCTTTCTCCTGTATTCTCTGTTGTCAGCTCAATGAATCTGCCGTTATCAGTAAATTTTATCTTATTGAAAAAAATAATTGTATCAACATTCTTTTTGTTGAGGTCAACAAAAAAATGCAGTGAGCCGGCTTCTTTTGCCTCTTTCATGAATATCTTTACAAGTTCTTTCCCAAGGCCCTTTTTCCTGAATTTCTCCGATACGACCATCCAGTGAATGCGCGCATCTGTCCCTGAGACAGTTCCTGTTATGAAGCCGTGAACTTTTTTGTTTCTCACAAGAACAAGGGTGATACCCTCTGCCTGAAAGATTTCTGCAATGTTTTCAGGAGTCCACGGAAGCTTCAGATCCTCCATTATAAAATTCTCTTTTCCCAGTTCATAAATTGCGGAAAGATCATTTATCCCCGCAGTTCTTACGGATATTCCGTTTCTGATTTGCTTTATCATCTTATGAGCTTTTCAAAATTTTCGTACACAGCATCCTCCACCTTAGAAAGAGAGATATTCTTAAGATTCGCTATAAACTTATAGGTGTGCTTGACGTTTTCAGAGAAATTAGGCTTTCCTCTCAGCGGTACGGGAGAGAGAAAGGGCGAGTCTGTTTCAAGAAGAAGTCTGTCAAGAGGCACGTATTTTGCAGCATCGTGAAGATCCGCTGCATTCCTGTAGGTCACATTTCCGGCAAAGGATATCAT
The DNA here is from genome assembly GCA_964396355.1 of uncultured Leptospirales bacterium. Lineage (GTDB taxonomy): Bacteria > Spirochaetota > UBA4802 > UBA4802 > UBA5550 > CAYNFB01. Next base: position 4,540 of record CAYNFB010000014.1, read on the forward strand.
CATTCCCCTGTCCAGGACCTTCTCTGCAGCCTTTGAGTCCCCTGAGAAGCAGTGCATTATCCCGCCCCGAACCTTCCTGCGCTTCAGTGTTTCAATTGTATCATCCATTGCATCTCTCGTGTGGATGATCAGAGGAAGCCTGTACTTCTTTGAAAGATCAATCTGAAATTCAAATGATTTCATCTGAACATCTTTGGGCTGGTGCATGCGGTAGTAGTCAAGTCCGCATTCTCCGATGCCTATGAGCAGATTTGCGTTTTTTGACTTCATCTCCTTCTCTATTAAAGATGACAGCTTCTCAAGCCTTGTATCGTCTGCCTCGGATGAGGGATGAAGCCCAAGACTGTAGAATATTCCCGAATCGCGGTTTCGTCTGGCAAAGTCTATGGACCACTCTAGGCCCTCTGCCTCTGTGGATATCTGTACCGCATATTCAAGATTGTGGTACTTGATGTTCTTAATCAGTTCCTGTTCTGTGAGATTTTCATCTTCCAGTATCATGTCAAAGTGAGCGTGCGAATCGACAAACATTTGATATTCCTTTTTTTAGATTATAACCAGGGTCACTTAATTCGGATTATTTTCAAGAATAAAAAGGTCTTGATTCTTTAATATATTATAATAAAAAATAGAGTCCTCAGTGATTTAGGGGTGAAAATTTGATTGAGAGGCATTTAAATTGAAGAAATACTTTTTGTTTTTATCTGTAACAGTAGTTTTAATTCTTTCGGGCTGTACCGGAGAGACCGGCCCATCTGTTCGCTATGATGCAAAATATGATTCCATGAAATGCATCTCTCCGAATATGCAGAGAATAAAGAATATCAGGGGAGAGGCAAGGCCTTCATCCTCCATCGTAAAGGTTAGAGGCATGGTGGAGATGAACAGCAATGGAGCCGTGTACATTGTAGAGAAGTGGACCTCCAGAAGCAGGAAATCATATCTTGTGACAGGTAAACTCGCACAGAATGCGGCGGATCTTAAAGGCAAGGTTATCACCGTGAAATGCTGTTTTCTTGAAAGAAAGGCCTGGTCCGGAGTGGTAAGGGTATATGAGATTATGAATTAATTTTAGTCCAGCCCCTCTCCGGGATCTTTATCCCGGGCCATCCTCCTTAAGAGGATGGCAAGGCGGATGCCTTGAGGGGGGCGGAGAATCTCCCGACACTCTCGGAGAATCTCCCGACACTCTCGGAGAATCTCCCGACACTCTCGGAGAATCTCCCGACACTCTCGGAGAATCTCCC
>CAYNFB010000014.1:5886-26565 GCA_964396355.1 uncultured Leptospirales bacterium
TCTCCCGACACTCTCGGAGAATCTCCCGACACTCTCGGAGAATCTCCCGACACTCCCGGAGAATCTCCCGACTATCCCGGAGACGCACCCGACCACCTCCGGAAATATCCGGACATTTGATCGAACCGGCTTATGTTTTATGAAAACATGCCGGGTCTATCAGTTCACATTGTATTGTTTCCGGAGAAATAAATATATTTTACATATAACGAATTAGAAGAACTCTAAAAAGAGTTGACTTTACAGTCAGTATAACTTTATTTTATCATCCTGGAGAATATCTTCATGCAGCGGCGAGAGGAGTGATTTCACGTCTCTTTAATTTTTAACAACAAATTAACAGTATACTTATTAAAACCGGTCAGTTTATAAGGGAATATTTATGTTAAAAACAGCATACCGGTACTGTGGTAATTGCCGGATAAAGATTAACTGCAGTACATTTATATAAATAATTAATTAATAAATATTCAGGAGGAAGTTTATGGAAAAGAACAAGATTTTTTTTATGAAGTTTGTTACAGATTATATTTCACAGGGAGGAGTTTTCAAAGATGTATTTTCCTGGTTTTTGAAAATTCTCGCAGTGGGCGTCGTATTTAAGTTTATTCAGTTCTCTATCGATATGTGGGGATTCGCTTCAAAGGCTCCGGGTAAGGTGATATTTACATTGATAGTAATTCAGCTGCTCATGATTGTTATATGCTACATGCTGGTACATCTTTTTATTATCCGTGCAAATGATGTGAGTAATATGCCTGCTGATTCTGACTATGCTGTTTTTCCTATCATAGCAGTATCTGTAAAGCTAATCGGCGAGGCGGGAGCAATACTTATTGCTTCTTTTAATATTACAGCGGGTATTGCAATATGGTTTGGCGGAAAATTAGTAAAGATGATTGTCCAGAAAATAGGATTCTTCATGGGAGGATCATCAGGAAACCTCTTTGTTGCCGGTCTTGAAACTATAATTGTCGGTGTCCTCGCAGGTTACATTATTCTTGTATTCATGTATTTTCTGGCAGAGCAGATTTCAGTATTCTTTGATATTGCACGAAATACAAAACGCAGTTAATATTTATAATGTTTAATAAACAGGAGGGGGGTACACTCTCCTGTTTATTCTCCTCGAGTCCGGGTAGTATCCTATGTATACACTGGTTTTGCCACGGGAAATTCTGGTGAGGTTCTTCATGGAGAAGGAACTTTTCTTTTTTACAATATTCATCGGTTTCTTTATCTCTCTGTCGGTCCATCCCATCCATGCATATTCAGGCAGAAATCTGACGAATCTGTATTTATCAGAAGGATCCATTTCCTCCTTGTAATCACTTACCGCTACTCTGTATGTGGTCACTGTAAAGTCTGTTCCCTTGTATGCGCCGAACACGAATACTGAGATTCCCGCTCCCACAACTTCTGATGATTCGGCGTAGAGACCCAGAACGGCTATTGATAGGCCAAGTCCGCCGAGAACTGCGAAAATTGCAATGCCTCCGGCTATTCCCAGTGCTACCTTCCCGGTGAGCTTTGTAGAGCTGAGGCCGAATTTTTCTGCATATTTAGTGTCGTCAATTGTGTAGGAAATCTCGCTGTTTCTGGTCTTATGCCTCTCGTACCAGTTTGAGGCATCGGGTGTTATGTGGAGTACCTCTGTAATTTTCCCCGTACTTTTTATTGCTATTCTGCTTTTGTTTCCGCTTCCCTTAAACTCTACATTTCTGAAGCCTCTTATAAAACTGTCTGATCTGGTTCTCCAGGAAGGTTCATAGCCCGTGCCTCCCATTATGAGAAAGAGATTTGTCGGAGCATTGTCTTTCTCCGCCAGTTTTTTTGCCCACTTAAGAGATCTGTTGAGCACCCATGCTCTTCTGAAATCAACTCTCGCCTCTTCCCACTCACCGCACATTGTCCAGAGGGAGGCGCACATTATCCGCATGAGTGCATCATCGAATCTTCCCTCCTCGCTGAATTTATTGCTCAGGAGAATTGATGACTTTTTAACCTCCACACGGGCCGATGAGAAATCTTTTTTCAGCGAGTATCCCCAGCTGAGGAGGAAGTGCATCCATATAATTTCATGTTCCGAGGCATAGTAGCCCTCGGGTGTCTCGACGAAGAAGAAAGATTTTGCACCCCGGGAGATTTTATATCTGATCTGGCTGTCGATTTTTTCCGCATAACTTTTAAGATCATCTATATCGGAGTTCCCGGCAAGGAGGTTCAGGTATGTTTTTTCCATTATAGTAATGAAGGTATGGCCTTCACGTACAGGCAGGGATTCAGCTGCTCCGGTCACATCCGCATTATTCAGATACTCCGATGACCGTGCATAGTCTTTCTTCCGGTTCAGGCTGGAACAGCTCAGAGTGGTGAGCGAGATTATCAGTATTACTGCTAAGGCTTTTTTCATCGGTCCCCCCGGTCGAAACAGAAGAATAAATTATCCAGGGAAGATGTCAAACAATAAGAACAGTTCCGGTAATAAAAAAGACTACATTAAAAGACTTGTTTTAAGATCCTTTTCGATTATTCTGGTTAAATAACAGATCTGGAGATTTCATTTGAAAATATGTCTGGTCAATCCTCCTGTTGAGGATTTCTATATTACCGGAGTGAGACGTCAGCCTCTGGGCCTTCTCTATATTGCCGGGGCGCTCAGAAGTGCGGGATACGACCCCCTCCTGCTGAACTTCCACAGCCCCAAGAAGAGTGTTCTTGATCTTCCCGGTGAATTCTCCTATTTGAGAAAGTATATCGATCACCCTGATCCTCTTCTTAAATTTCCTTTCAGGAATTACCAGCATTTCGGCCTGAGCTGGCAGGAGATCGGCGAGCGTATAAAAAGAACTAATGGGCATATTTTTTTCATCACATCTCTCTTCACTCCCTATTATGAGGAGGCGGAGAGAACAGCTCTGCTCATAAGGGAAAATCACCCCGATGCTTTTATTGTCGGCGGAGGATATCATCCCTCTCTCTATGCGGAACATTGTCTTGATACCGGGCTGTTTGATTTTGTAATAGAGGGGGAGGGGGAGACCTCATCTGCCGCACTTGTGCAGGCTCTGGAAAACAGTTCGCCTCTGTCGGATGTCCCCGGTCTGGTCTATAAAAGCAGGGGCGGAGTCATGCGGAACGGGAGAGAAAAATTATGCAGTATAGACGACTTTTCTCTGCCGGCAAGGGATCTTCTGCTCAGAAGAGATTTTAAGATGTTCGGTAAAACCGGCATATCCATGATAACATCAAGAGGATGCCCCAACCGCTGCTCTTTCTGTACGGGGCGAATCATCTGGGGAAACCGCTACCGAACCCGGAGCATCGATTCTGTTGAAGAAGAAATCATCAGATGTATGGATGAATACGGCGCGGATATAATAAACTTCGAAGATGATAATATCTTTGCAGCAAGATCCCGTGCGGAGGATATTCTGAGAAGGATAATATCTCTCAAGAAGAAAAGGGGTTCCTGCATCAATTTGACTGCCATGAACGGAATTTCCATCGAAAAAATCGATGGAGACATCATTGCTCTCATGGCTGAAGCCGGATTTAGAGATATCAATCTCTCCCTTGTGAGCCATTCAGCCGATGTTCAGCGTGAACTGGGACGTCCCTTTGATTCGAAAAAAATTTATGAAGTAGCTCTCGAAGCCCGCAGGCGGGGAATGGATGTACGGACTTTTTTTATTCTCGGTCTCCCGGAGCAGAGCAGGGCAGAGATTGAAGAGACTATTGCCTTTCTGAAGAGTATGCATGTTAAAATTTTCCCGTCGGTATTCTACAATGTATATGCACCCGGGGACCAGTGGAAGATGCAGCGTTCATCGGCATTTTATAATCAGACTGAGGAGCTGCCCAGAGATGAACTTATTTCCCTGTTTAACGGTATTTTCCTTGATTCACAGCGGTAATAAATTCTAATATCGAATTGATTTTTTTGTTGATTAGCATTAGCTTAAAATGTAGCAATTACTTTCCGTTTTAAAATATTATTCAGCAGGTTTATCCGGATGAAGAACAAGAGGGAGACATCCCGTCTGAGAAGAAAACTTACTCTTTATTTTCTTCTGATAGCAATTGTGTCTATTTCTGTCAGTGCAGAGATAATTTTTGAATTCAGCTCAGGAAAATTCAGAAATGATATCAGTGAAAATTTTATGGAGGAAGTCCGCAGCACGGTGCCTTCAAAGTACGCAAAAATTGTTGAGAGAGATTTGTCGGAGAAAAGAGTTTTTTCTCCTATCTCTGATCTGCGCAATCGCATGATTCTTCTCCTTCTGGTGGTATTTGCAAGCATTGTGGGTGCATTCTTCATGTTTACCAGGGACATTGTTTCACCCATGGACGGTATTGTAGATGCTACCAAACGCATAGCCGACGGCGATCTTACGGTTACTGTGCCTGTCATGTCTGATGATGAGATTGGCCAGATTGCAAGACTTATAAATGATATGAATGTTAATCTCCAGGACATGATTATGCAGATTCGCCAGGAGATAAGCCGGCATAAGATAAAAATACAGGAAGCTAGTGAAAAAATCGGTGAAATTATCAGCGTCGATTCTTCAGGAGATATAATAATAAATAAAAAAATGAAGGTTTCGGACTTCAAAAATATGATATCTCTCAGTGTCGATGTTGTTAAACTCCTTGAAGTGATGATGACTGAGCTGTCTGCTCTGGAAAATTTTGTGAAGATGTACAAGACCTATGCAGTTCATAATGAAATAGATCAGACTGAAATAGAAAAGGCCCTGAATAATTATAGTGAATTAATCAGCGATACGGACGAATAAGATGAGTTTTGAATACTGGTATATGTTTCCAATTTCTGTTGTTATTGCAGTGCTGGCTAACTCCTCGGGCTTTTCGGGAGGAGTGCTCTTTCAGCCTATTTACAATATATTTCTCAATATCCCGATTCAGAATGCAGTGGCAACCGGCATTGCCACAGAGACTGTGGGAATGACCAGCGGGGCCCTGCGATACGTCTATTATAAGATGGTCGAACTTCCCTTGGGATTCACCATGGTAATGCTCACCATCCCCGGCATAGTCCTTGGAAATCACGCACTGATTGTGGTAAACGGAAACCTCCTTAAACTGATACTGGGTTTTATTATAATTTTCATTGCAACAATGCAGCTCCTTAATGCTATGAAAAAAACATTCGGCAGGAAGGAGCACGTCCCGGTTGAGGATATCTACCCTTTTATGTGGATTCCCCCCATTGGAGGTTTCTTCTCCGCATCATCGGGCACAGGTGTGTGTGAGCTTGCTCAGCCTGTTCTTGAGCAGGGGCTTGACCTGAAGACAAAGAGGGCAAATGCAACGGCAATTCTCGTTGAGGCCACTGCTGACTGGATAATTACAATTCTTAATCTTCATGCCGGTCTGATAATGTGGGAACTCTGGATTTTTACAGGTACAGGTGTTATAATCGGCGGTCAGATAGGACCCTATGTATCCAGATTCCTTCCCGAGAGATTTCTGAAAATTGTATTCTCTGTGTCAATAATTATTATAGGTCTATTCTACGTCTTCAAGGGTGTGACATGGCTTCTCAGCCTCTAACACTCATAGAATTTCTGGAAACACCCGGCGGGCTGGCGGTTCTTCATTTCACCCAGACCGTCCTTTTTTCAATGATGGCATATATACTAGGCGCGGAGTTCTGGCGTACTAAAAACAGATCTCTGGTTTATAAATTTCTTGCTGCTCTGAGTATAACTCTTATAAATACGGGAACTACTGTAATTTATATAATGGAAGCTCTGTACGGAACAGCCTCGGATCAGAAGATATTTCCTCTCCTCTTTAATTCATTTTTTATAATTACTGTTCTGGCGCTGGCCAGAGCATTCATCTATGAATACGTTGTGAACAAGAAACTCTTCAACAGGGCTGTAAATTCCGCCATGGCAGGGGCTGTGGTGATTTACGTGCTTATGCAGATTTACTGGCTCAGCATTTACAGGCCCGGCATGCTCTTTGGTCAATCTGTTCTGCAGCTGGGACTGGCAATGTTTTTTCTTTCTGTGCTCCTGGTTTCAATCTTCTATCTTATCAGATTCAGGAAGACCTACAGGTTTAGACTTGTTGCAGGATTTTCTTCAATAGCTGCAGTTCAGATTATAAATATATACGGCGCGCTGTCGGGAAACGTTCCTCCTTTTCTTTCTCTCCTTAGATCTGCAGTTCCTATTCTTGTTCCTGTTATGTTCACAAGTGTGGTTTTTAAGGAACTCATTGAGAGTGTTGTCTTCATGGTGGATAAACTCAAGTCCACCCTTGAGCATCAGAGCGATATGGTCTTTGAGCTTATGAAAATGGGCAGTCAGCTTTCTGATATGTCCGACAGTCTTGTTAAGGGCGCCATGGACGGATGGAATAAGCTCGCCTTCGTAGTGGAGACAATCAGAGAACAGATAAATGACAGCGACAGCCTGATGACAATTTCCGGCAATACGATTTCAGCATTCGATGATGTCAGTGCAACCACGATGAACTCTTTTCTGCAGAATGTTGAGCAGAATGCAATAGATCTCCTTCACCGGGCTGAGCCGGAAAAGGATGGAGAACGGGACTTTATTCCGGCTGTGACCAGAGGTGCAGATCTTGCAGAGGAAACCTCTCTGGCAATAGATAGGCTTCAGAAGTCCTTTCCTCTTATCAGGGAGGCGCTGGATGAGATTGGTGAAACTGCAGACAGGACTAATATGCTTTCCCTCAACGCATCAATAGAGGCAGCCCGTGCCGGGGAAAACGGCCGCGGTTTTGCTGTTGTTGCAGAGGAGATAAACCGTCTCGCCGAGAGTTCTCTGACTGGATCAAATAATCTGAAAATGAGAGTGGGCGAAGTTATTGAAAATCTTGAAAAATCCGGAAGTAAGATCAGGCTTGCCGTGGATGAACTTTCTTCGGCCCTTAAGCTTATGAAGTCGCCTGTCTGTAATGAAAATAATACAGCAGGTCTTGAGAGCCTTAATGTGTCAATAGAAGAAATGCGGCAGGAGCTTTCCAGACAGAGCGGAATTATATTGAGAATTCACGACGATGCAGTGAGTACGGAATTTATGGTTGCCAATAATAAAAAACATTCTGAAGAGATGAAGGACAAAATAAGCGAGCATATTACGAATATTGAAACGATTGCAGGAATAAGCGATATGATTAATGATATGATAGAGAAGCTTAATGAGAAGACAAATTTAATGATTGCTCACGCCGGAGAACTGAAGGATATCACTTCGTGAGGTTAAAAAAACAGATAATGAGACATAAAATGGATTGACATTTTTACTGATATAATACTATTAATTTGAACATGAATGCGCTTAACAGAAAAGACCTGCTTGATATTAAATCACTCTCACCTGAAGAACTTCTCCTTATTTGTAAAACTGCAAAATATTTTAAAGAAGTCTTTACCAGAGATGTGAAGAGTGTTCCCGTGCTGCGGGGGAAGACAGTTTGTACCCTGTTTTACGAACCCTCTACGAGAACCAGACTGAGTTTTGAACTGGCCGCCAAGATGCTTTCGGCTAACATGATAAATGTTCCGGTTTCAACATCCAGTATTGTTAAGGGCGAGTCTCTCATTGATACTGTGAGGACTCTTGAAGCAATGAAAGCTGACTATATTGTGATGAGACATGCGGCCTCTCTTGCGCCGCATTTTTTATCCAAGAACATAAATGCCTCAGTCATAAACGCCGGAGACGGATTCCATGCCCATCCGACCCAGGCTCTGCTCGATACCTATTCTATTCTGGATCACAAGGGCAAACTTGAAGGTCTCCATATCGGAATTATAGGCGACATCCTTCATTCCAGAGTTGCAAGATCGGATATTATTGCATTTACCAAACTGGGGGCAAGGGTCACTGTCTGCGGGCCTCCTACTCTTGTTCCTCCTGAATTTACCCAATACGGTGTAAATATAAGTTATGATTTAGACAGTATCCTTCCCGATCTTGATGTTATCAATATGCTGCGCATACAGAAGGAGAGGCAGCAGGGGTCGCTCTTTCCTTCAATAAGGGAATACAACCTGCTCTATGCTCTCACTGAGGAGAGATTCGCAAGATGCAAACCAGACGTTCTCATTATGCATCCCGGGCCCATGAACAGAGGAGTCGAGCTTGATGATTCTGTGGCAGACGGCCCTAACACAATTATCAATGAACAGGTTACAAATGGTGTTGCCACCAGAATGGCAATATTCTATCTTCTTGCCGGCGGTTCTCTTCCGGATGAAGAGGAAGGCAGAGGGAAGTAGAATATGAATATTTTGATAAAAAACGGAAGAATGATAAATCCTGCAGATAACAGGGATGAGAATCTCGATATACTCATCTCGGGCGGGAAGATAAAAGATATTGGTGTGAACCTTGATGCACCGTCGGATTATAAGGTAATTGATGCAGCAGGATGTCTGGTTCTTCCCGGACTGATCGACATGCACGTCCATTTCAGAGAGCCCGGAAGGGAGGATGTTGAGACCATAATCGGAGGTTCTCACGTGGCGGCAAAGAGCGGCTACACCTCTGTGTGCACAATGCCCAATACAACTCCGGTTATAGATAATCAGGCTCTTGTTCGATTCATAAAGATGGAGGCTGAGAAGGGGCCCATAAATATTTTTCCCGTTGCCAATGTTACAAAGGGCGGAGCCGGAAAGGAAATATCCGAGATGGGTGAGCTGGTTCGAGGCGGGGCCGTTGCCTTTTCCGATGACGGCCATCCGGTTATGAGTTCAATCCTCATGCGCAGAGCTCTTGAGTATTCCAGGATGTTTGATAAACCCATACTCTCTCATGCAGAGGATACTGATCTTGCCGATGACGGAATCATGAATGAGGGACTTAACTCCACCAGGCTTGGACTGAAGGGCATCCCCTGCGAGGCTGAAGAAGTGATGATTGCAAGGGATATTCTCCTTGCCCGTCTTACCGGAGGGAAACTGCATATCTGCCATATGTCTTCTTCCGGATCAGCCGAACTTGTACGAAACGGGAAGAAGCAGGGGATCGGCGTCACATCAGAAACTGCTCCTCATTACTTTGCTCTCAATGATGACGCCGTGGAAGAACATCTGTCCATGGCGAAGATGAATCCTCCTCTGAGAACCGAGGCTCACCGCCTTGAAATAATAAGAGGACTTAAAGACGGAACAATAGATGTTATCGCAACTGATCATGCCCCTCACGCGCTTCATGAAAAAATGAAGGAGCTTGAGTATGCACCATTTGGAATAGTCGGTCTTGAAACGGCTGTTCCGCTAATAATTACCGAACTTGTAAGAAATAATAATTTTACCTATCTTGAAGCCTTCGCAAAAATTACCTGTAATCCTGCCGGTATTCTCAATCTGGACAGAGGGTCTCTTGAAATTGGCGCTCATGCCGATGTAGCTGTAATTGATCCTGAACAGCAGGTTATAATAGATGACGATTTTCTCCTGTCAAAATGCAAAAATACTCCTTTCAAAGGATTGAAGTTATACGGCTCAGTTAAATATACAATCTGCGGCGGGCAGATAGTATATTCCGGCAAGTAGGGCAGGCCCATCACAATGAAATTAATTGCTGTTCAAAATCAGGTACTCTCAGGCCCGGAAACTGCCAGAATGCTGGGCATCTCCGTGTCGTCAGTGCGCAACTGGGTTAGGCACGGATTTATCTGCACCACCCCGGGAGCAGGGGATTTTATTTTTCTCAGAGAAGAGGTGGTGGATCTTAAGGAACGCATAGAGAGGGGCGAGGTAAGCAGACTCAATAGCCGGGCGAATAAGCTTAAGTCCAGCAGAACTTTCCTCCCCGTTGAACTCTTCGAAAATGCCTGCACCAGAGGTACAGTTTCAGATATTTCTGCATACATCAGGCTCTCATCAATTGATGTCGATACTGCGATGTTTATGCTCTCTTTGAATCTGCTCAAACGAAAGGACCTTCTAAAGAGACATAATCCAGAAGATATTATCTCTTCACCTTCGCTGACAATAAGGGGTAGAAAACATCTTACCCGTACTCTTCGTTCCTGGATGGAGGCATTGCCTCATACGTTTGACCAGAAGACGATGAAGCTTCTGGAATTTGAACTGCCTGATCAGAATAATGTTCTGGGAATAATATATCAGTCTATTCTGCAGGAGGGGGAGAAGTCCAGCAAGGGTTCCTATTATACTCCTCACGGGGTGGTGGAGAACATCGTGCAGAGGCTCGCAGAGCCCGGTGTGAGCTTTCTGGACCCATGCTGCGGCACAGGACAGTTCCTCGTTTCCTTCGCGGAGAAGAGCGGAGATCCGGAAAAAATATTCGGCATAGACATTGACTCGGTGGCAGTAAATATTGCAAAGATAAATATGATTGTTCATTTTCCTGATCTTGATTTTGAACCGCCTGTTTACTGCAGCGATTCGCTTTTAAACTATAATGATTCGCAGCTCTTTGATAGTCTTTCGTCCCTTCCCGGGTTTGATGTCATTGCGACCAATCCTCCCTGGGGATTTCACTATGAAAGTGATGAGAAGAAGAATCTGCGGTATTTTTATCCTGATATAAATTCAGGAGAATCATTTTCATACTTCTTCGTCAAGAGTATGGCCATGCTGAAGGAGGGAGGTAAACTCGCCTTCGTACTTCCTGAATCGGTATTGAATGTGAAAATGCATCGTGATATAAGAAAGTATATTCTCGATGAAACCCGCATATTAAGAATAGAATATGGAAAGAAAATATTCAAGAATGTCTTCACCTCTGCGGTTATCATTGATGTTCAGAAGAGTGCTGTCCGGGATGATGTGAAGATTGTCCGGGGAGTGGAAAACTATCATATCAGGCAGGAGAGATTCAGCAGTAATCGTGATATGGTTTTTGATATACATTTGAGCGGCAGAGACGAGAAGATTATTGACGGCGTGTATTCAAAGAACCACTGCACTCTGAAGTCAAATGCAGCCTGGGCTCTTGGAATTGTTACAGGCAATAACTCCGCGTTCATTAATGAGGAAGAATGCGGTGCAGGGCAGGAGTCTATCATTAAAGGCAGGGATCTTATGCCCTACTCTGTTAAATCAGTTTCGTCATTCATTTCCTTTGAACCGGAAAGATTTCAGCAGATGGCTCCTGAGAAAATGTACAGGGCTGAGGAGAAGCTGATCTATAAGTATATATCAAACAGACCTGTATTCTACTGCGACAGAAGCCGCATGCTCACCCTGAACAGTGCAAATATAGTCATACCCTCATTTGATGATATCCCCATGAATTTTATTGCGGCACTTTTTAACTCGGTTCTGTATCAGTTTATTTTTCAAAAGAAATTTTCTTCAATAAAGGTGCTGCGAAGTCATCTGGAACAGCTTCCTATTCCTCTTATCGGCAGACAGAAAATGAATGACATAGGGAAGCAGGCTGAGCTGCTTTTCTCTGCCCGGGGTGATGATTATGACAGGGGAGTCGACTTGATTAATGAAACAGTCTTTGAAATTTTTGAATTAAGTCAGGAGGAGATTGACTATATCTGCTCCTCCTGCCGTAAGTAATTATATTATTTTTTCAGGTTCCTGTCAAAAAAATCCATGATTGCAGGAACATCTCTCTTCCAGTATGTCCATCCGTAGTAGCCGTTTTTACTTTTATTGAATGTTATACTGTATTCATCTGATTGTCTGCTGAGCTGGCCCAGTCTGATAGCAAGCAGAGCAGATTGATTTTCGTTGAATGCATCGTTCTTGGAACCGTGATACAGATAGACCGGAATTCCCTCAAGGTTTCTTACCAGTTTCAGCGGATTATCTTCGTTGTTCCATCTTTCTTTGTTCTTTGAGTAAGGGCCGTATACTGCTGTAATCATACCGCTGTTGGTCATGGGAGACGGGTCGTAGTAACCTGAAATTCCGGCCACGGCTCCGAATTTGTCGTTGTAGGTCGCTGCAACCAGCACTGCTCCATGAGCACCTACAGTGGCTCCCATTATACCTGTACTTGATTTTTTGTAGGCAAGACCGAATGTGTTATTGAGATAGTTTATCAGGTTCTCCCCAATGAATTTTCCGCCGGGAACAATATTCCATTTGTAAGTAGTTTCTTTATAGTACTTTGTTTCGTAAACAGATTTCTTCATGTCAGGACAGACTATTACGATATTGTATTTGTCTGCCAGACTCTCTACTGAGGTATTTAACTCCCAGTCTCTCTTGTTGTTGTTATACTGATGGAGGGCGATTACAGTTCTGTAGTTGCCGCCTTTTTTATAGTTTCTGGGAAAGTAGATCTGGATTTCTGAAGAGGATGTGCGGCCGGCTTCATTTATTTTCACAGACAGATGCCTCAGCCATCTTCCCGGTGTTATTTGTCCCCTGTATTCGAAGTCGTGTGGCCTTGTAGTTTCACACGATAAAAGGGTCATTATTATGAATAATAACAATACAGCTCTTTTCATAAATGAGCTCCTTAGCAATTTTATTTAGTGAATAGAACTGATTAAAAAATTATCAGTCAAGAAGTTTAAGATAATTACTATAATATTTTCAGGGAATGTGGCCGTTTTCCTTTAAACTGTAGAATGATGAATCAGTAAGTATTACGTGATCAACAAGCGGTATTCCTATGAGCTTTCCCGCCTCTATCAGTCTGTCCGTTGTCTCTACATCTTGTCTGGATGGTGATGCATTGCCTGAAGGATGGTTGTGAGTAACAATTATCCCTGCTCCGCCTTCGCGTATGGCGTCTCTGAATACTTCTCTGGGATGGACCAGGGCTTCAGAAATTGTCCCTATGGATATTACTTTCTTTTTTATCAGCATGTTCTTGTTGTTTATTATAAGAACAGTGAATTCTTCTGTCTCTCTTCCTGCTATCTCAGGGAGAAGAAGCTGCCAGATTTTGACAGGTGAATTTATCTGTTTCATTTCAGGTCTATCCGTTATGGCTCTCCTGCCGATTTCAAGGGCTGCGTGGATGCGGATTGCCTTCTTCAGTCCGATGCCTTTCTGTTCTGATATTTCCCTGATTCCTGAATTGAATATTCCTCTCAGACCGCCAAACCTCTTCAATGTGGAAGAGGAGAGATCCACTACATCCTTTTCCCGTGTTCCTGTGCCGAGAATAATAGCAAGGAGTTCAGTCTCGGACAGCTCTTTCACGCTGCTGCCTTCAATACATTTCTGGAGAGGAAGCCTGTATTTCTCATGTATATTTTCCATAATCATCTCCTGGAGTACAGTCTGTTGAATTCCTGTTTATACTGCTTTGCAGCTTCCCGGTTCTGTATGATCAGTATATTCTCATCATTTCTTTTATTGGCATTTTCTGAAAAGTTGAATGAACCTGTTATGACTGTCTCGTTGTCTATGATTATCACCTTGTGGTGCATTATATATCTGTTGCGGTCTACAATCACAGGCACCCCTTCAATTTTCATTTTCAGGAATTCAGAGTACTTGGTATATGCTCCTCTTTTTTCGAATATTCCCCGGATATCAACTCCCTCTTTAAACTTCTTAATCATGGCTTCTCCTATCTTATCTGATGTGAATGAGAAGCACATGAAACAGACTGAACTCCGGGCTTTTTCTATTCTTCTGCATATTATCTTTTCAATGCTGTCTTCGGGTGAAAAATATGCGTTGATGTGAGTTCCCTCTACAGAAGCGTAGTATTTTTTCCCAAGCATAGCAAAGGCGCCTCTTTCCTGTTTGTTCCCGAAGATGTTTCCTCCAAACATTTCCTGAAATTCCGAGAGATAGATGTCTGCAAGTTCTTCAGATTTTATTACTATTGCATTATTGTTGTTTTTGCCTGAACCGTTATCAGTTGTATTATAGGAACCGGTAAAGACGTAGCTGCCGTCACTAATTGCAAATTTATTATGCATTAGTCCTGATGCTGAATCCGGTATTACCGGGATATGCGAATTGATTAGTTTTTTGACTGCAGCGCCGCGGTAGTTGTCGCTTTCTGTCACCACTCTGACGTCAACTCCTCTTTCTGATGCCTTTATCAGTTCATTGGCTATTTTTTGTGAGGAAAGGTCATATAATGCGCAGAAGAAGGTTCTCCTGCTGCTTTTTATAAGTCTGATCAGCCCGTATTCCGGATTGGAAGTACTGATCTTTTTTTCTGAAGGGTTTGTAAAATAAATTTTCCATAACGGAGAATCGGCCTCTGCAGAGGTAAATATCATCAGAATGATTATTAATATGATTTTTCTTTTCAACTATGACCTGCCTGTTATTGATTGATAATTATTATACGGAGTTAAACGGGAGAAAATGAAATTTTTTTTAGGCGAGTTCTTCTCTTCTTTCAAGAACCATATTTTCATATTCAGTATAGAGGAGCTGTTCTTCCCTGCCCGGATTCATGTCGCGGACTTTTGAAACCAGAGTCCTGTATGGGGCAAGCTTACGTCTGTCTGTCAGAACTGAAATTTTATTTTTTATAACCTCTTCATTTCTTTCAATAAGAGCCAGATAAAATTCAAAGGAATTCTTTAGATCTGTAAGCATTCCATTGTTTTTTTGAGCATCTTCATTGTTTTCATCTGTTAAAGTTTTATTTATGAAGAAAATTATATACTGGGTATCAAAAGCGGATATATCGAAATCGAGGAGAATTTGATTTATGTTTGAAAGAGCCATATTTCGAAGATGAATGGTCGTCAGGAATACCGGGTTGTCTGAAAGAGTATTTATGTTTATGTAGTCGGGTTCACTGCCCTTCTCTGACACATTTTCATTTTCATCATTGGAATGAATATTTAATATTTTCCCCGGTTTATATCTGCTTTGAATTACTGCAAGTTCAGTCTCTGAAATTGAATCATCTATTATAAGGTAATCTATTTCCTTCCCTGCTGGTATTTCTTTGAGAAAAATTGAATAACTTCGAAGCAGTTTAATCAGTGCAGGAGTCATATCCATAGGGTCTGAAACAGGTATGAAGATGAACTTTCTCTTTTTTTCAACGATATTTCTGTATGGCAGTATTATCTGGCCTTCTCTTATTTTCAGAAGGTTGTATTCTCTGTCATAGTCTCTTTCGAAGTTAAATATGGTACCCAGGAATAATATTATCGGAACCTTGTGAAGGAGGCTTCTTCCCTCTTCATCAGCGTAAACCGGAACTCCCTTCCTGTTGAAAGCGAGGTAGTTCCAGTTATCGAAGAGGATTTTTAAAATATAACCCGAGGGAGTTTTTTCTTCAGTAAAATCCATATATCTGCTGGTCTCTCTTTTCTATTCAGAATAGAGGGGATCAAATAATTTTGCAAGCATTAATTCAGACTCTCGCATGAACATCCACATCCATGGGTGCAAAATTTTTGAGCATATAATGCTGATATGCAATTCCGCAGATCATGGCCGCATTGTCTGTGCAGAGAAGGGGGGACGGAATGAGAATGGTCTCGTCTTTTTTTCTGTTCTCATCGAGCAGTGTGCGCAGTCTTCCATTAGCTGCAACTCCTCCAGCCACAACAATTTTCTTTATTCCTTCTTTCCTGGAGGCATCAAAAAGTCTGCGCGTGAGCAGCTCCAGAGCTCTCTCCTGAAAGCTGTACACCACTTCGGCTTTATCCGCATCAGGATTTTGTTTCAAATAATTTATGACTGCAGTTTTGATTCCTGAGTATGAAAATCGCGTGTCGCTGTTGTCGGTCATCAGCTTGGGAAATAACTTCTTTTTCTCAACGGCCTGTTCTGCCAGCTTTTCTATGAGAGGCCCGCCTGGATATCCCATGCCGAGAAATTTTGATACCTTGTCATAGGCTTCACCGACAGCATCATCAACGGTCTTTCCCAGAAGGACCATCTTTCCCGGGCCTTCTACCCTGTACAGTGCAGTGTTTCCTCCTGAAACAAGAAGTCCCATATAGGGATATTCCAGTTCATTATTCTCGAGAAATGGTGCGTACAAATGAGCTTCAAGATGGTTGACCGCTATGAGGGGGATGCCCAGCGTGAAGGATATAGTCTTTGCGCTCTGAAGTGCAATGAGCAGTGATCCTGTGAGGCCAGGGCGATTGGTTGCAGCAATGTAATCAAGATCTTTGAATGAGAGATTTGATTCTTTCAGGGCATTATCTATGAGAGTATTTATTTTTTCCAGGTGAGCCCTTGATGCAATCTCGGGCACTACTCCGAAGTATTCTTTGTGAATTTCAATCTGGCTGTATATCTGATTAGAAAGAATTTTTTTTCCGTCTGCTATAATTGATGCAGCAGTTTCATCACAGGAACTCTCAAGTCCTAGTCCTATAACAGTTTTCTTTGTTCCGGGCATTATTTTTTGTCCAGTTTCTCAAGAGCAGATATTAGCTGATTATCAAATTCGACGTCGTAGGGCTTTCTCTTATGGTACTTTGCCGCCTCACGTTTGAGAAGATAGTCTGCCGTTTTTTGAGATAGATTGATTTTTTTGTCAGAGAGAATTTTTTTAAATTGCTCTCTGGTCTTTGAATCATAGGCTGTTTTTATTGAAACAAAACTGGTGAGAATTTTTTCTTTGCTTATCTGTTTCAAAGCTTCCTCATCACTCTTGGGAATGTCAAAGTACTTAACTGCATAATCGGGCTTTATTCCTTTCTTGTGAATCATGGCTCCGGAAGGGGTATAGTATTTGGCAATAGTTACAGCAACGCCGATTTCCTTGTCAAGACTGTAGGTCTTCTGTACAGATCCTTTCCCGAAAGTTTTTTCTCCCAGCAGTTTTGCCCGGTCATTATCTCTCAGGGCACCGCTCAGAATTTCAGAGGCCGAGGCGCTTCCTCTGTTGACAAGCACTATGATATTTCCTGAATAGTACATGGGAGATTTGGCAGTGAAGACAGTTTCTCTTCCCTGTGCCAGCCTTCCTTTTGTCGATACAATTCTTTTCCCTTTATCGAGAAAGTAGTCTGAGATATCCACCGCCGCAGTGAGAAGTCCGCCGGGATTGTATCTTAGATCAATCACAAGATTGTTGATATTCTTTGATTTGAAGAATTTCAATGCTTTTTTAACATCGGGCACTGTTTCGTTTCCGAAAGTTTTAATTTTTAAATAGCCGGAGTTTTTTTCTGCTATAACTGCATATTCTACACTCTTTATCTTAATAGGTGCCCTCTCTATATTGAATGGAAGGTTTTCATCAAACCCTTCACGCCTTACTTCTATCTTTACCTTTGTGCCGGGGAGGCCTTTTATTTCTTTTATTATTTTATCAAATTTTTTGCCTTTGATCTTTTCCCCATTGACCTGTGTTATAACGTCTCCTGCTTCCAGGCCCGCCTTTATCGCCGGAGAGTTTTCTATGGGCGCAACGATGACAATTTCCCCGTCCCTGATTGCTATCTCTACGCCGATTCCGACGAATTTTCCGGTAGTCATTTCCTTGAGATCGGCACTGGCCTTTTCGTCGAGAAATCTTGTAAATGGATCTCCCAGGGAATTAAGCATTCCTTTGATTGCGCCGTAAAACAGACTCTTGTTGTCGGGTTCATCCACGTAATCTGTAGTGATGAGCTGATAGACCTGATGAAAGTAGTCCAGATATTTATGAGCCGGTTCTCCTGCAGTGGCAATAAATGAGAAGTTAACTCCAAGGAAAAGTCCTGTTGAGAAGGCAAGGACCAGGAGATGCATTTTTCTTTCTGAAGGTTTCTTTGACATTTTATACTCCGAATAAAAATATATAGATGATATGAAAAGACATTTGATTTGTACAATGAGGATAGGGAGTGTTACCGGAGGTGTCAATAATTAAGCATTAGACGGTAAAAAAAGTCGTCTTTAGACCTGTTTACATGTCTTTCTTGCAAAATCTGTGAGCATGCGGGCTGTCATCCCCCAGATTGTGTTCTCTCGGTATTTATAGAAGTAGACATCATAATCTCTGCCTTCATGTGTGATCTTCTCGCATTTGTCATATTCCTCATTGTAGAAAAGGGAAAAGGGAACCTCCAGCACTTCATCTATTTCATCCTTGCTCAGGTCGTATTGGATAGGATATTCCGCAGCGCCTACGTAGGCATATACCTGGAATCCCATGATCGAGATATATTCATCAAACTCTCCCAGGACCTCGATATCAGCAGGGTCAATACCCATTTCTTCCTGAGTCTCTCTCAGCGCTGTATCCAGGAAATCTCTGTCAGTATCATCATAGCTTCCGCCGGGGAAGGATATTTGTCTCGTATGTGTGGATACCTTGTCTGTTCTCAGAGTGAGAAGTACGTGAGGGCTGTTTTCCTTGTTCATGAAGAGGATGAGAACTGAGGCTTTTCTGTAATCAGGGAAATCTAATATGCGTTTTTCTCTTCCAGAGAGGTTTGTTCTGATGGTATTCTTGAATTCTTCAAAGTCCTTATCTTCGGCAAACTGCATTTTCATCCTGATCTGACCTCCGTGGTCTGCTTAGCCGGATCGAAAAGAACCGGAATAATAATTGAAATTTTTGTTAAATGAATACGATCATTGAATAATGAAATTATTTATAATAAAGGGATGTCAAGAGTTATTATGAGAAAAGTGCTTATCGATTCATCATCAGCCATACTTCTGTATAAAACCGGACTGGCGGAACTTCTTCTGTCAAGGTTCTGTATTTGCACTGCAGAGTCAGTATTGAGGGAACTTACTCTCCCCGGTTATACCGGATCTGATTATTTTTCCCGTGCAGCAGAAACGGGTCAGGTGGAAGTATGCAGTATTTCTGAAGAAGAAAATGCAGAACTTTCGCACTCTCTTCATCAGGGAGAGAGGGATACCGTGGGACTCTATCTGGCCGGTACCGGCGAATTCATAATCCTTGATGATAGAAAGGGAGCCTGGTACTGCAGAAAGAACAATATCCCCTATATTAATGCTCTTCTGACTGCTAAAATTTTTTATTTCACGGGTGATCTGAATTTCAAGGATTTTCAGGAGAAGGAAAAGATCCTTGCCGCTATTGGAAGATACAGCGGCAGTATAATAGATTTTGTATCTTCTGTAGATAGTGATGAACTTTCCTTTTTTATAAGACAATAATTTTTATAGAGTTTGTTCTAAATAGACAGCACTGTATTTTTTTTAAAAAAGTCTCCGGAAATAGTATATTATAGACTAAATAATATATCTGGAGATGATATGAGTCTTACCAGAAAAACAGTTTTGGCCATTGCATTTATCATTCCCGTGTCTACGCTGATTGTTGTATTTGTGCTATGGTTTTACGTCTCTTCACAGTTTAATATAATTGAACGAAAAGAGGCAAGGCGCGACCTTGACAGGTTCACCGGGCTTGTGGAGAGAGAAATAACCAGTGTCGATTCCTTTTGCAAAGATTTTGCTTACTGGGATGATACCTATGACTTTATGAAAAGACCACGGCAGAGTTTTGTAGAGGATAACTTTAATACTCCCTATTTAAAATCCCAGAATATACAATTTGTATGCATCCACGACCTGAAGGGAAGAGTGCTGCACTGCAGTATCTATGATGCGGTCACCAGAGATCTTCTCTCCGGTGACGTGATCGGCAGAAATAATTCGTTATTTAATGATTTAGTCCGGGAGTCTCTTAACAGAGGGGGCAGTGAACTGGGTGGACTCTGGCCGACCCCCTACGGCCTTTTAATGGTGTCGGGCCGTTCAGTAACAGATGATTCCATGAAGGCAGAGTCCAGGGGAAGAATCATAGCCGGGAGATATCTCTGCAGACGTGAGATGGAAAGTCTCTGCAAACTCCTGGACATTGATGTTGCTGTCAGGCTGTTTGATGACAATAAAGGACTTCAAAATATAGCAAGAAAGATAAGTTTATCAAAAGATAATATTCTTCTCGAGGAAAATGAAAACAATATTCATGCCTACAGGGTAATTTATGGAATAGAAAAAAGGCCGGCGGCGGTTCTTGATCTGAAGTATCCGAGAGATATTATGAAGAGCGGAATCGAAACCGTTAAATTTTCAGCTTTTTTTACACTTATCTACGGGCTCATACTTATGCAGATTGTTCTGGTCTTTTTGAGAAAGAGCATCTTGAATCCTCTTAATTCTTTAACATCCATGACATCAAAAATAAGGGAGGATGAAACTTTTTCTCTCAGACTTCCGGAGCACGGAAATAATGAAATATCTACTCTTGCAGGTTCATTCAACTCTCTTCTCCGAAAGCTTACGAGTCTTAACGGCAATCTTGAAGCGAGGGTGAATGAACGAACCTCTGAGCTCAGCAAAGCAAACAGGGAGCTTGTTCTCATGCAGAAGGTCTTTGATAATTCACTGGAAGGAATTATTATAACAGATGACGAGGCTGCCATAATAAATGTTAATGCGGCCTTTACAAAGATCACAGGTTATGAGAAAAAAGAAGTAGTTGGTGATAATCCGAGAATACTTAAATCGGATCAGCATCAGAAGGAATATTATGATAATATGTGGGACAGCCTTAAATCAGAAGGATACTGGGCAAATGAGATATGGAACAGGCATAAAGACGGCAAGGCATACCCGGAGTGGATTTCAATAAGTGCAATAAAGGATTCAGAAGAAGAGACTACTCATTACGTAGGTCTTTTTCATGATATGAGTGATATTAAGAGGCAGGAGGAGTTTATCCGCTATCAGGCTTTTCACGATGCATTAACATACCTGCCCAACCGGCGGCTTTTTCAAAACATGCTGCATAAAGCGATTTTACATTC
>CAYNFB010000015.1:0-25221 GCA_964396355.1 uncultured Leptospirales bacterium
ATGCCTATAATGCTTTGACAGATGATTTTGTTGATATTGCTAAAATTTACGGCTATGATCTTGAAAAGCTTGTAAAACAGAATGTTGAGAAAGGATTTAAATCAATTATTATTGTTCCTGTCATATATATAACCGAGGATGAGAAATCAATTCCCTTTGCCTATATTCAGGCCATATCAAAAAGCGAGCCCCTGGGTATTGACTGTGTCATTGAAATTAAAGAGATGTCTTTTAAACTTGTGGATCGAATAAGAGATGCCAATACTCTTCTTGTATCTGTTCATCAGAATCTGGTGGATATAAGCAGGGGGGGAGCAAAGGTAATCATTACTGATCCTGATTTGAAAAAGTATATTAATAAGTCCAAGGGATTTATTTTTGATATAGTATTTAAACTGCAGGCTCCTCTGACTATATACGGCGAGATAAAAACAACTTCTACCGGTCCTGACGGAGAACTTCTCATAGGTGTGGATTTTGAAGGAAATTCGTCCCGCAAGGATGAGATGAAGAGGTTTTACGATGTGCTGAAACCTATGGAAGCGGATTATAAGGCAAAACTGATAAAGAGCATCAGGAGCCGGGGGAGGTAGCTATACTGCTGAATTTCTGCTGTCTCTTGCAATTTCAGCATCTGATTTTCTTGCATAGAAGGGTACTGTGGCGTTGTAGTCTGAAAACTTTTCCGGAGAATCAGTGTATCTTTTTATTGCCAGAAGTGCGGCAGCATCATTCTCGGGTTTAAACCCTTCAATATAGTCTACAGTAAATCCTCTTGTCTCCCCTGTCGAGAGAATTGAGTCGATGAATTTTCCGCATCCGTCACCAACACATATGATTTTACCTGAATCATTTATCCGGTCAGTCAGTGTTTCTATATTATAATCTCCGACCTCAGTAATAACAGAAATTTCATTACCCTCTTCTTTTCTGTATAATCCTCCGAACACTCTGCCTTTCTTTGCGTCAAAGGCAACAAGAATGGTACTGCCCGGATCAGCCTTAACTGATGATGCGTATATATCATGGCTTATTATTCCCACAAGCGGCACTGACAGAAGCTGCGCAAGCATTCTTGATGTACTTACACCAATTCGGACTCCTGTAAATGATCCGGGGCCGATACCTGCTCCGATTAATTCAATATCCGAAACGGTTATACCTGCTTTCCTGAAAACAGTCTCCATATTGGAAAAGAGATCCTTGGAATGGCTCTTCCCCACATCTTCTGTGAATAAATGAGTCTTCCCTCCGGCGGTTACCGAGATGAATTCAACTGCTGTGGATGTTTCAATTATCAGGGTATTCAATTATTATTCTCCTGGTTTTTTCGTCGCTGTATTGCATCGAAATTTTTATTGTTCGGTCCGGAAGACGATCTCCTGCATTCTCTGCCCACTCTATGACCGAAACACCGTCCCCCTCCCAGTATTCTTCGAAGAAGAGATTGTCCAGCTCGTCTGGATATTCTATCCTGTAGAGATCGAAGTGGTAGAGCGGAATCTCGCTGTCATAGCTTTCCATGATGCTGAAGGACGGGCTTGTAACATCATCTTCTATACCCATGCCAAGGGCAATGCCCTTGGCAAAGAGGGTCTTGCCTGCGCCCAGATCTCCTGTGATTGCAATTACAGTTCCCCTTTTAAGCCCGGAACCGATGCTTCGGGCCAGATCGAATGTTTCTTCAGGAGAGAGGCTGATTATCTCTTTCTTCATTTTTCCTGTATCTTGTCTTTTCTGCATGTTGTCCCTTTTATATTGAGATGCAGATGCAGGGGATATAAACATGTATTTTTTTAATAAAATAATCAATCAAGGGTTTATCTGTTTTTTGATGAGTCAATGTTTTTTTTGTTGCGTGAATAAAAAGGTGTTTTCTTATGGTTTATGACTAAGGAGTGTGATGTTTTGCGTATCAGTAAAGAAGATAAAGTAAAAGCCAGAAAGAAAAGAATCACTGATGCCCTGAAAAGGCTGCTGCAGAGCAGTGTTTATTCCCGGATCTCTATTCAGGAGATAGCCGATGAAGCGGGTTATTCTAAAGGAGGAGTTCTTCACTACTTTGCTACAAAGGATGATATCTACATTGAGTTGATTAATGATATGTATCTTGAGCTTGAAACTAATCACAGGAAGGTGCTCAGCTGTGATCTTAATTCTGATGAGATAGCTCCTCTTTCTTCACTTCTCGGAGTTGAGAGTTTTATTCTGGATAAGGCAAATCTTACAATACTGGTTAATATTATACTCTACTCATTTGAAAATGAAAAGATGAGAGCCATGCTCACTACCTTTTTTAATAATCACCGGCTTTTTTATGAAAATATTATCAAAGAGAACGGCGGCGGAGGCAACGGCCCCTATGATCTTGACGATGCTACTGTGGCGCGTGTGATTCAGGCGATAGTATTCTTCATCGGACTCATCGAGGAATTTGATCCCATTGGTCTTGATTATGCAAAAATTGTAAGGTACGTTGCTTCTTTGATCAAAAATTAATTTAACCTTGTAATAAATCCTCTTCAGTTGTTCCTCACTGAATAATAAAATGCTTGATTTACACCCTGTTCAGGCGTAGTTATATCCTCTCGGGGGACTGCTGTTTAATGATTGAAAAGACTGATATATTTAATAATCTGAATGAAGGAATGCTTGATGAACGGAGCAGAGCCTTTTTTATTAATCTTGAAAAGAATCTACCGCTTATAAGAGAGTGGGGCGGTCTGTCCGGGGTTGTTCCGGCGCTTGAGGGCAGAAATGTTGTCGTCATCGGTGCCGGGCCTTCGCTGGAGAACAGCCTTCCTCTCCTTAAAAAGTATCAGAAAAGACAGGACCTTGTCTATATCGCCGCAGACATGGCCCTTGCTCCCCTTGCAGAAGCCGGTATACTGCCGCGTTACGTTATTACCTGTGAAACCACCCCATCTGCTTTCTTCTCTGGAATAGATACATCATCGATGCATCTCCTGTCTTTCAGTTGTTCATCGGCTGTAAATGTGCGTGCCTGGACCGGTAAAATCAGTTTTTATAACTGGATGATGAATGGAGAGCCCTATGATTCTCTGTGGCTCCGGGCAGGCATGGAATTGGGATCTGTCTCAACAGGGAGTATAGTGACAACTCAGGCCGTATCAATTGCTCTGGGATGCGGCATTTCTTCTTTGACCATCCTGGGCAATGACATGGCCTTTCGCGACAGGTACTACTGCGGCGGAACCGTTTCGGCCCGGAGGAGGTTTATGAACGCAGACAGATTTAGTCCCCTGGTCTCTGTAGATATGGATGCAGTGAGAAGGTCGAGAGATTTTGAAGTGAGACGGGGAGACTTGATGTATTATACCAATAATCAGTTTCTTGCAGCTAAAATGTGGCTTGAGGATCTCTTTAAGAAGGGGGATTATCCGGCTGTGGACTGCAGTGTGCCAGGATGTTCGGCAACTGCGGTGGTAAAGATGAGCTTTGCAGATTTCATCGGTACCATTGATAAAAAGAGAAAGCGAAGAAGGAGGTAGTATGATCGAACTGCACAGACTCAATGGTGAGGAGTTTATTCTTAACTCGCATCACATTGAAACTATGGAAACAAAACCCGATACTGTAATAACTCTTACGAATGACAGAAAGTATATAGTCAAAGAGAGTGCTGAGGAGGTCGTTGAACTGGTCATCGGCTTCAACAGGCGTATACACAGTGACGTGAAGAGGTAGTAAAGAACAGATATTTCTTCATTCGCGGAAAAGTTATATACCCGCGGACAGGAGTGAGTCTTTCGAGGTCAATGTATCTCGGAAAAATAAAAAAAATACAGCTTTTTATGGCACCTGTTGCCGAAAAGTAAAATATAGAATTATATATATACAGTGAACGGAGCTTAGTATGGATTTAGCGAGCGTTCTGGGGATTTCCCTGGCTTTTGTTTTTCTTCTCCTTGGTATAGTTTTTGCTAATGGAGATTTCGGTCTGTTTTTTGACCCTGCATCGATAATGATAACAATAGGCGGCTCTTTTTCCGGATTGCTGGCTTCCTATCCATTGAACTATATACTCGGAGTAGGGAAGATTATACGCTTCGCTTTCTTTGCTCCCGAGGTGAATCCCAAGGATTTGATCATCACTCTGGTCTCTTTCTCAGAGAAAGCCAGAAGAGAGGGACTGCTCGCGCTCGAAGACAATGTTGATGAGCTTGATGATGCTTTTCTTAAGAGCGGTATAAGACTGGTCGTTGATGGAACGGATCCTGAACTTGTACGAAGAGTAATGGAAACAGAACTGACCTATATCATGGAGCGTCACGACAGAGGAAAGAAGGTCTTTGATGACTGGGCTCTGCTTGCACCGGCCTTTGGTATGATTGGAACTCTTATGGGGCTTATTCTCATGATGGTAAACCTGGAGGATAAGGCTGCGATTGGTCCTGGTATGTCGACTGCTCTTATTACAACACTCTACGGTGCTATTTTAGCGAATGCGGTGATGATACCTGTTTCTAATAAACTTGAAATCAGGGCTCAGGAAGAGATTCTTATGAAGCTTATTATGATAGAAGGTACTCTCTCTATTCAGGCAGGTGATAATCCGCGAATTGTAAGAGATAAACTTATCGCATTCCTCGAGCCTTCACTGAGGGTGGAAATTACTCAGGAGGTCGGTGACTAGTGGCAATAAAGAAGAAAAAAAAGGATAAGAGCGGAGCACCGGCATGGATGGTCTCCTGGTCAGATATGACCACGCTTCTTCTTACTTTCTTTATAGTCATGATGAGCTTTGCTGATATAGACGGGAAGGATTTCTATCTCGTGCTCACTTCATTTCGCGGATCTCTTGGAATGATGACGGGCGGTTATTCTCTCTCCTCGGGCAGGCTGGTGGAGCTCGGGCAGAATATGAAGAATCTTCCGTCCAACACGCAGGGCAAAGCCCTTTCTCAGAGACTCAAGAAGGCTGTTGCTGTATTTAAGCCTGAAATAACGGCTAAGAAAGTTCGCGTAACAGAAGATGAGAGGGGGCTTGTCATAACGCTTGCCAGTGACGCCTTCTTTGATCCCGGCAGCGGGGCTCTGAAAAATGAAATGAAACCGATACTTAAAAAGGTCGGTAATATAGTAAGAAATATTCCTAATTTTGTACGAATTGAGGGGCATACGGATAAAAATCCTATCACAGCCCTGAGTGCAACACGAGGCTATCCGACAAACTGGGAACTCTCTGCAGCAAGAAGTGTAAATGTATTGAGATTTCTCCACGAGGAGGATGATGTTGAGCCCCGGCAGCTTTCTGCAGTGGCCTTCGGCGAACAGCGGCCGCTTGATACGAATGATACACCTGAGGGCAGGGCATATAACAGGCGCGTCGATGTGGTGATTCTCAGAGATAAGCCCTTTGTGAAGAGCAGGGATAATAGGATAGACAGGCCTCTTCCTGATGAAGAGTGGAGATGATATTCACAAATAACATAAAATGAATAAATTAATTGACATGTTAGATTAATGTTTGTTATTATGTCACATAGGTATGCTTGTGCATTAATCTTGAAATTGCATCATTCTGGTATTAAATATTATTAAACGGCGGAAAATTGATGGGTGACGAAGAAAGGGATGTAATCGAAGAGGAAGTTCAGCCTTCAGAGTCAGAAGGTACTGCCGATACCTCGAAGATAGTCAAAATACTATTATACGTTGCTGGCGGAATTATACTGGTTGTGCTTATAATCGGAATTTCGTTTCTGGTTTCAAAAAATGTCCAGGAGAGCCGCTATGAAAGAAGTCAGGATATAATTGCAGCTCCTCCTCCTCAGCCGCTTGCTACCTATGAGCTTCCTGCTTTTTCGAAGACTACAGCAGATGCGGAGCCGCATTTTATTAAGATGCAGATTTCTCTGGCCTATGATCACAGTCCTGAGCTTAATAATGAACTTATAAAAAGAAAAGATGAAATTCAGCATATAGTGAACATTTTACTGCAGGGCAAGGCCTACGAAGATCTTAATTCTGTCAGTGATGCCGTAACTCTTGCAGAGGAAATAAAAGCTCATATCAATATTCGGCTTATATCAGGCAAGATCAAGGAAGTCTATTTTAAGGAATTTGTAGTAAATTAGAGACTTTCCGATGTTTTAATATTTAAGAATTTGTTCTGGAGGACAGTATGGGAGACGGCTCCTTATCACAAGACGAAATTGATGCTCTGCTGCAGGGAGCTGATGATATAACCTCCGGCCCCGAGCCTATGGGTGGTATGGATATGTCTGCATCAGGAGGTATGTCCTCTTTTTCACCATCGGAGCAGAATAATCTGAAGAATCTGGTTAATTCCGCAGTGTCACTGGTTGCTCCGTCACTGGGAGGCTATCTGGGCGGAAAGAATCTTGTTCTGTCCAATCCTGTAATAGAAGTCAACCAGCAGGAGCCTATCCGAAACAGTTTTTCAGGCAGGTTTGTTCAGGTTGCCATGGATTATACCGGCAGTATCAACGGTAAGAATCTGGTTATTTTCAATTACAGTGATGCGGGTTCTATTTCATCGCTTATGATGGGCGATGAATCAGGTGCGGCACCGGCAGAGATTACAGATGCTCATCAGAGT
Source organism: uncultured Leptospirales bacterium (assembly GCA_964396355.1). Taxonomy (GTDB): domain Bacteria; phylum Spirochaetota; class UBA4802; order UBA4802; family UBA5550; genus CAYNFB01. The sequence goes on from CAYNFB010000015.1 coordinate 6,587, forward strand.
ACGATTCAGGAGTTTACAAATCAGTTTATTTCGTCGATGGCCACTCAGTTTGGCAATAAAGTCGGCGGTACTGTAAATACTACACCAGCAATAGTATCTGTGGCAAATAGTCAGCTTGAACTTCAGCTTCCCTTTGGAGAAGTTATTAAAATAACCTATGATATTATAATCGACGGAGTGATGAACTCCAAACTTTATCATATTATAGATGGAAATATCGCCGGTACTCTAGGATCCATCGGAGGAAGTTCCGGTCAGCAGAGTCAGCAGCAGAGTCAGCAGAGTGGAGCTCAGGCTCAGATCAGCTCGGTCCGGTTTCCCCAGATGGGTGAGAGCATGGCCGGACATGATTATGGAGATATTAACCTCCTTCTCGATGTAGAAATGACCATGACTGTAGAGCTTGGCAGAACTACCCGCCTGGTTAAAGATATTCTTGGGCTGGGTGAGGGGTCAATTATCGAACTTGATAAACTCGCCGGTGAACCTGTTGATCTTCTTGTTAACGGCAAGCTTATAGCCAAGGGCGAGGTCGTTGTAATTGATGAAAACTTTGGTGTGCGGGTCACAGACATTGTAAGTCAGGACGAGAGATTTAAACAGTAATTATTGTATGGGCCGTTTTGAAACTCCCTGCGGAGGAGTTTCATGCTGAAAATAAAATAAGGAATTCTGTAAATTTTAAATAATATGAGACATAATCATTCATTATCCTATCGTACTCTATCCGGGAAAAGTTTAGTCATATCTGTGACTTTTTTTCTGATTTTACTTGTTTCTTCCGGACCGGGGCTTCACTTCTCCCTGCTTTCTGCTCAAAGCGGAAAGGCCGTAACTGTTAAGACTAAAACGGAAACTGCCGGTCAGGTGAAGGGAAAGTTACAGCCTGAGGTCAAGGCACCCGGAGAGGGCTTTGAGGAAGAGGATTTTCGTCCTAAGGTGGAGGAGGAATCCTACGGCTGGCTTTTATTTAAGACAATATTTGTCCTCGGTCTTCTTGTGGGCGGATTCTATATGTTCTACCGGTTTATATCACAAAAAGCCGGGATTAATCTTTCCGGTCAGGACGTTGTGCAGATTCTGTCGGCAGTACCTCTTGGGCCGGGGAAATTTCTTTATATTATTGATCTTGCCGGCAAGGTCTTTCTGCTCGGTGTTTCCGACAGCGGTATAAATATGCTCACTGAGATAGAGGGCAAAGAGGATATTGACCGGATCAGACTCCTCAGCTCCAGGTCTACGCCAAATGATGGTAAAAATTTTCAGGATATGATTTCCTCCCAGATAGGGAGATTTGTTGATAAAATAAATGATAAAAAAATAAAGAAAAGCGATATTGCACAATACAGTGATGAAAGCGCTTTTGACATAAGTTATCTGAAGAATCAGAAGAAGAGATTAAAAAATATGAACGGCAAAGATGAGCAATAGAACTAAATATCTTATTTTCGCGCTGGTGATAGTTGGGCTGCCCGCAGTTCTGTTTGCTCAGAGTGTGGGCGGTGTTCGTATGCCCATTCCTAAAATAGCCTTTGATATAACCGAGGCCACAGGGCCGAAGGATGTAGCATTGAGTCTGCAGGTGCTTTTCCTTCTCTCTATACTCACTCTGGCTCCATCTATCATAATTATGACAACTGCTTTTACCAGGGTTGTGATAGTACTGGATTTGGTTAAGAGAGCTCTTTCCCTTCAGCAGATGCCTCCTAATCAGGTGATTGTAGGTCTGTCAATTTTTCTTACATTCTTTATAATGGCTCCTACTTTTACTGAAATTAACGATACTGCACTGCAGCCCTATCTGAATGGAAAGATCAACAATCAGCAGTTCTTTGACAAGGGGATTGCTCCTCTCAGGGATTTTATGTTCAGACAGACACGGGAGAAGGATATTGCACTCTTTGTTAAACTGGCAAAAATTGAAAAACCCAAGAACAGGAATGATGTTCCTACTTACTGTCTCATACCGGCTTTTATGATCAGCGAGCTGAAAATAGCTTTCGAAATAGGCATATATTTATTTTTGCCATTTATTGTAATTGATATGATAATTGCCAGTACGCTCATGGCCATGGGTATGATAATGCTTCCGCCGGTTATGATATCGCTGCCGTTTAAAATCATTCTTTTTGTTCTGGTAGATGGATGGAATCTTCTTATCTATGAACTCGTCAAATCTTTCAGGTAAAGGAGATATAATATGACAGATGTGCTTGTAATAAAAATAATAAGAGAATCTCTTATGACAGTTCTCATCGTTTCTGCTCCTGTACTTGGTATAGGAATGTTCGTAGGACTTATTGTGTCTATCATTCAGACTACAACTTCCATACAGGAACAGACTCTTACTTTTGTTCCTAAACTTGTGGCAATATTTCTTGCGGTTATAATATTCGGTGCCTGGATGATAAGAACTCTTCTGAGTTATACGACGAATATATTTATGCTCATTGAAAAAATCGGACTCGGTCAGTAGGGCTGACTTTGCTGCCCTTTGTTATAAATTTTCAGGCATTTCTTCTGGTCTTTGTGAGAATGAATGCAATGATAGTAACGGCACCTTTCTTTTCCAGTGCTGTCATATCTTTCAGACTGAAGGCACTTTTCTCTTTTTTAACCTCGCTGGTTATATTTCCGGTCATATCAGCAGATGCTGTGAAAATTCCGGAGAATATGGGGCTCTATATGCTTCTTGTGCTGCAGCAGGTGATTATCGGAGTTTTAATAGGTTTTATACTGACTATAATATTTACGTCATTTCAGCTTTCGGGGCAGTTTTTTGCAGTTCAGATAGGTTTTGGTATAAATGAGGTTCTCGATCCTCTGGGACAGGTTTCAATACCTCTTATCGGACAGCTTGAAAACCTCATCGGAATTCTTGTCTTTCTGGCCATCAACGGCCATCATTTTATGATTGAGGCTGTTTACCGCTCTTTTGAACTGGCTCCGATTTTCAGCATGAGCAAAATTGCAACGGCGGGAATAATGAAGTATCTGGTTTATTCATTCAGCGGCATGTTTCTGGTAGCTTTGAAGATTGCACTTCCTGTTATGGCGACAATTTTTCTCGTATCAGTCAGCCTCGGAATGCTGGCAAAGGTGGCGCCTCAGATGAATATAATGATGCTGGGTTTTCCTCTTAAGATTATAATTGCCTTTGGAGTACTGATTTTAATAACACCCCTTGTAATCCGGATAATGCGAGTGGCTCTGGAGAGGGGATTTGAATTTATAACGGGGATACTGGTACATTGGCCTGTGTGACTATTGACATTGACGATTTTTTAGGAATAACCTTTCCTGAAATCGAAGACTTTCGCTTCGATCTGCAGCTTTTTTCGGCAGAGGAGGAGGGTCGAACCGAGGAGCCGACCGAAAAGAAAATTCGTGAGGCCAGAGATAAGGGACAGGTTGCCAAGACTCAGGAACTCCCTCAGTCGGTTGTAGTCATATTCGGCTGTGTTGTTATTTTCATTTTCAGTTCATGGTATTATGATTCCATTGCTGAGATTACCCGCCATTATCTTTCCTCCTTTGCGGGAAAGAGGGTCACTACCAGAGGTATAGAGCTTGAGCTCTTTAGACTGATTGTTGAAACAGGAAAAATTCTGATGCCTGTTTTTGTTGCTACGAATCTTGGCGCAGTTTTTGCGGAGTTATCTCAGGTGGGGCTTCAGTTTTCTACTCATCCGCTACAGCTGGACTGGAGCAAGATAAAGATAGATCCGGCATCGATGATTAAAAAAATATTTTTTTCCAAGCAGGTTGCGATGAATCTGTTTAAAGCGCTTTTTAAGGTCGGAGTCATAAGCGTGGTTGCATATATTATTATATCCGGAGAATTTGATAGTCTGATGAAGACCCCGGATATTTCAGTGAGGCTTGCCCTGTATACCGTTCTTGTGGGAGCCTTTAAGATCGTTATCTGGAGTTCAGTATTTCTTCTTTCTCTTTCTATTCCTGATTATTTTTTTCAGAAGCAGGAGTTTATCGAATCTTTGAAAATGACCAAGCAGGAGATCAAGGAAGAGCTGAAGGAAACAATGGGTGATCCTCACGTCAGAGCCAGAATGAGGGAAATGCAGAGAGAAATTGTTATGCGTAATATGATAAGCGAGGTGCCGAAAGCTGATGTAATAGTCACCAACCCGACTCATTTTGCCGTAGCTCTTAAATATGACAGATCAACAATGGATGCACCTTCGGTTATTGCAAAGGGAGTCGACAGCATGGCTCTTAAAATAAGGGAGGTTGCAAAGGAGAACGGAATTGAGATGATTGAAAACCGTCCTCTTGCCCAGGAATTATATAAACGTCTCGAAGTAGGAGACATAATTCCCGATGATCTTTTTCGGGCAGTATCGTTTGTTTATGCAGAGCTTTATAAGAAAGACAGAAAGTTTAAAGAAGCAATATAAGGAGAGTGTGAATGGCTCAGGGTATTGGTTTTTCTCTTGCTCCTGGTAAACGGGAGTGGATGCAGAAGAGTGATCTTTTAATGGGAATAGGAGTCATATCTGTTGTTATGATGCTGATTATTCCTCTGCCCACATTTTTGCTCGATTTTCTCATGGCAGTGAGCATCATGATAGGTCTCCTTATACTTATGATCGTTATGTTCGTTCAGCGGTCCTTTGACTTTTCAGTTTTTCCTTCTTTGCTGCTGGTCACCACAGTTTTCAGGCTGGCCCTGAATGTTTCATCAACCAGACTCATTCTTTTGGAAGGTGCATCTTTTGACGGTAAGATAATCCGTGCTTTCGGCAATTTCGTTGTCGGGGGAAATTACGTTGTCGGTTTTATTATATTTATTATTCTCGTTGCAGTACAATTCATTGTTATAACAAAGGGTGCGACCAGGACTGCTGAGGTTGCTGCCAGATTTACCCTTGATGCTATGCCTGGTAAGCAGATGAGTATTGACTCTGATTTGTCAAACGGTCTCATGACTGAGAGCGAAGCTAAGATAAAGCGGGAAGATATACGAAAAGAAGCAGATTTTTACGGTTCCATGGATGGAGCATCTAAATTTGTACAGGGAGATGTTAAGGTCAGTATTGTCATTACTCTGATAAATGTTCTGGGCGGCTTTATCGTGGGTATGGTTCAGAGGGGGGAGCCTTTTGATGTGGCTCTTAAAACCTATACCCTGCTGAGTATTGGTGATGGTCTGGTAAGTCAGATTCCTTCTCTTCTCATTACAACAGCAACAGGTATTATTGTCACAAGGGCTGTGTCAAAGGGAAATCTGGGTGATGAGCTCTCTGATCAGCTCAGTGCTCAGCCTAAGGCTCTTTATATAACGGCAGGTGCTCTCGGGGCATCAATTCTCATCCCGGGCTTTCCAAAGGTTTCACTCTTCATCCTCTCTACCGGGCTTGCCTCTCTCGCATATCTTCTGGGCCAGTCCCGCGATGAGGAGAAGGAACAGCTTGAGTCTGAGGCAAAGGAGGCTGCGGTCAAGGACAGCAGGCCCGAATCCGTACTTCCGCTGATTCAGGTGGATCCTCTTGAGGTAGAAATCGGATATAATCTCATTCCGCTTGTTGATCCTGATCAGGGAGGTACTCTTCTTGACCGGATTACCAATATTCGAAGACGTAGTGCTCTTGATATGGGACTCATTGTTCCTCCCATACGAATCAGGGACAACATGGAGCTTGATCCTGAGATGTATTCCATCCTTATTAAGGGAGTAGAAGTAGGGAGGGGGATGCTTCAGGTGGGCAAACTTATGGCAATGGACTCGGGAGACGTGATGGAGAAAATTGAAGGCGTTGAATTTATCGAACCCGTCTTTAATCTCAGTGCAATCTGGATAGAGCCCGACAGCAGGGATCTTGGAGACAGCAGGGGATACACAGTTGTAGATTGTCCTACAATCGTTGCGACTCACCTTACTGAAATAATTAAGCGTCATGCCGATGAGATTCTCGGAAGAGAAGAGGTGCAGAAACTCATCGATAACATAAAGCCCGACTATCCTGCTGTTGTCAGAGAAATTGATGAAAAGGATATATCTCTTGGTGCAATTCAGAAGGTGCTGCAGAATCTGCTGAGAGAGAGAGTCTCAATACGCAATATGGTCACTATTCTCGAGACTCTGGCTACGTATGTAGACTATACGAAGGACCCGGGCATGCTTACCGAATACGTCCGGGCAGCACTTAACCGTCAGATTACCGGTCCTTATCTTGCAGAGGACAATGTTCTCTCGGTGATTACAATCGATCCGGAGATAGAGAACGCAATAAGAAATTCAATACACGAGGATCCTGTCGAGGGACGGGTAGTTGGAATGGATCCGGTGACACACAATATAGTTGTGGAAACCTTTCTTGATGCATTTAAGAGGGCCAGCAATATGGGATTTTCACCGGTCTTTCTTGTTTCACCCCAAATTAGGAGTGTAACCTTTGCATTGCTTGAGAGAGAAATTCCGGCACCGGTAGTTTTTGCATACAATGAAATTACAAACAACATCAAGGTCAACGTTGTTGTTTCGGCGATGCTTGCTGCATCGTAATATATTTTAAAGAACAAACAGGTGTTATTAAATCATGTTTCAGGAGAAGGATTATGAAATATTTAAAAATCACGGCTGAAAATTATAATGAGGCAATGAAGAAGCTTCGAACAGAGCATGGAGATGAAGCCATTCCTATCAGCCATAAATACGTCAAGCAGGGCGGGCTGTTCAAATCCAGAATGTTCGCAAAAGAGGTTGTAGAACTCACTGCAGCTGTTAAGGACAGAAGACCCTTTCCCGGGAAAGCAATGAAGAAAAGCACCGTGGATTTTACAGTAGATGATAAAACTGAAAATAGTAAACTCGGCAAGGTTCAGGAAATACTGGACCGGGCGGCTTCCGGGAACAGCGGTTTTAGTATGGATTCTATAAACAAATCCATCGATTCGTTCAACAGCAGCATGGATACTCTTAAAAATGCTGAAAACTCAAATACGAAGAAGAATCATGATCAGATTTCCGAACCTGTTATTGTGTCTGAAAATCAGGGGTCTGATATTTTTGATTCCGGTTCATCACAGTTTAAGAACATAGAATGTGAAGTTAATGATATTAAAAATACACTGAACAGGCTTATTGATTCCAGGGCCAATGATGTTCCTGGAAAAAGAAATAATGAATCAAACGGTGAACTCGGACAATATCATGATATTCTCAGATCAAACGATTTTGACGCCGAAGAATGTGATCTCATTATAAGAGAGGTTAAAAACAGCATAAGTCGAGAGGATTTGAAAGATAAGTATAAGGTCGAGAAAAGTCTGAAGGATTTGATAAAAAGCAGAATTGTTACCTCGGGGCCTATAAAAAAAGGGAACCGGAAAAAGATTGTTATGTTCATCGGACCTACGGGAGTTGGAAAAACCACAACAATGGCTAAACTTGGTGCGATTAACTCCCTCCGGGAAGGAAACAAGGTGAGTTTCATCACAATAGATAATTATAGAATAGCTGCAACAGAGCAGCTGAAAAAATATGCTGAAATAATGAGGATTCCGATACACGTTGTAAATGACCAGAAGGGCTTTCGGGAGGTAATCTCTAAAGAAAAATCTGATTTAATTATGGTTGATACTTCAGGAAGAAGTCATAATAATGAACTCAAAATCTCAGAGATTAAAAGTTTTGCCGATACCGTGGAATATGATTTTGAAAAGGTACTCTGTGTCAGTGCCAGTACGAAAAAGGGTGATTTAATCAATATTTTTAAGTCATTTGATGTAATGCAGTTTGATAGTGTAATAATTACCAAGGTTGATGAAACTTCTTTTATAGGGAATGTTATTGATGTTGCCGATAAATATAATAAGCCCATATCATATTTTACCGATGGGCAGGAAGTTCCGAACAATATTCACATCGCAGATCCCGACGGGATAGCTGATATGATTATACGGGACTCTGTTGAATAAGAATTCAGGAGGTCTACCTTGGATCAGGCGGCAAACCTAAGAAGGCTTGTACTCGAAACAAAGAGTGAAGAATCTTCAGGAACACGTATTCTCGTGGTCACAAGCGGCAAGGGTGGTGTAGGCAAGACAAGCCTTGCTGTCAGTCTGTCAATTGCTCTTGCGAAGGACAATAAATCGGTAACTCTTGTGGATGCCGACCTTGGACTTGCAAATATAAATGTAATACTCGGTATTATTCCAAAGTATAATCTTTATCACGTCCTGAAGGGAAAGAAGAAGCTCAAGGATATTGTAATTGAGGTTCCCGAAGGCATAAAGATTATAGCCGGAGCATCGGGATTCCATCAGCTGGCAAATCTGGAACCTAAACAGAGAGATGATTTTATCAGCGGACTTTCCGAACTGGCAAAAGATGATTATCTTATAATCGATACCGGAGCTGGTGTGTCTCAGAATGTGCTGAGCTTTATAATGGCCGCAAATGAAATTATCGTGGTAACAACACCGGAGCCTACGGCAATAACTGATGCATACGGTATCATAAAGGCTATTGCTGCACAGAGTTCGGAAAAAAGCATCAAGCTCATTGTCAACAGGGCTCAATCTGTTGCCGAGGGAAGACGGGTTGCCCAGAGAGTAATAAATATAGCAGGCCAGTTTCTGAATATTAAGGTAGAGAATCTGGGATTTGTATATGAGGACGGATATGTTCCAAAATCAGTTCGAAATCAGAAACCCTTTATTGTGGGATATCCTAAATCAAAGGCCGCAGGATGTGTTCAGGTCATTGCAGACAGGATCAATAATAAGGATGTGGACACGGAAAAAGGGACTGGAATTGCATCCTTTGTTAAAAATCTTCTTGGACAATCAAATTTGGATAGTGCTGAATAGAAAAAGGCTTGATTTGTTTTCAACTATAAATATTCTATTAAAGATAAGGAGTTTTTGTTAAATTATATGGCAAAGCTAAAGGAGCTTAGTTTTGAATTCAGAAGCGGACTCTTCTTCGGGGTCGTTGCTTTAGTTCTGTCATTTCTTACCGGTATTTCGGCAGGTGTTGATTTTTCTGTTACAGTAATCAGATCACTCATAATGACTCCTGTCTTTATTGCTGTAGGGTATGGTGTGATCGTTGTAATCCAAAAAAAAGTACCGGAATTGTATGAGATACTTGCTGGTAGGAATGATGTTTCAGTTGACGCCGAAGATTCTGTTGATATAAATGAAGGAATCAGCGGTGTAGATGAGTCTGATTTTTCAGCAGAAGATGGTGAAGACAGTATAGCCTCAACTGAGCCTGATGAAAACACAGGTTTTACTGAGTTTAAGAATAATGACTACGACAGGCTTAGTTCCGTCGATGATTCTACTCCTGAGGGCGGGCCGAATACCGGCAACGGGAAGATGGGCAAACATATTATAGTGGAAGATCAGTTCAATTCTTACGAACCGAAACTTCTGGCTGAGGCAGTAAGAACAATGATGAGCAAGGACAAAGATTAATATTTTCCGGGAATGTGTTTATGAACAATAAAAAGTTTAAAGAATTTGAAGCTATTGATGAAGAAAAGCTCTGGGAGAAGTTCCTTAAAACCAAGGACCAGGGCGTGCGGGATTTCTTCGTCCTGAAATATGCTCCACTGGTTAAATACGTTGCCGGAAAAGTTGCCATGGGTATGCCCCAGAATATTGAATTCGATGACCTCGTCTCCTATGGTATTTTTGGACTCCTTGATGCAATAGGCAAATTTGATCCAAACAGAGGGATTAAATTTAAGACCTATGCAATGACTAGAATAAGAGGAGCTATTTTCGATGAACTGCGTTCAATTGACTGGATTCCCCGATCAATCAGGCAGAAAGCTAAACAGGTTGAGCAGGTAATATCTGAGCTTGAAAACAAACTTGGAAGAACTGTTGAGGACGAGGAAATAGCAAAAGAACTGGGTGTTTCAAATGATGAATTACAGTCTCTGCTGAATAAACTGAGCGGAACATCGATGATATCGCTCAATGATATCTGGTATCTTGGCGATGATAACGATGAACTTTCAATACTTGAGACTCTCGAAGCTCCTGAGAATATGAATCCTGATGTGCTTGTAGAAAAGGAAGAGATAAAGGACTATATAATAGAAGCTATTAAGAAGCTCCCGGATAAAGAGAAAAAGGTTATCGTTCTCTATTATTACGAGGATCTTACTCTGAAAGAGATTGGAGAGGTTCTTGAGGTCACTGAAAGCCGCGTATCACAGCTGCACACTAAGGCTATCATGAGGCTCCGGGGCAGACTGGGCAGAATTAAATCTAATATTATTGGCTGATATGACAAATCTTAAAGATCTTTTCATGGAAATAGATGACGAAAGTACAGAAATTGATGAGAATTCTGTAGAAGTCTTTGCAGATTCTGTGAATCAGGCTCTCGAACTGGCTGCACATGAACTGAATACTGATATCTCTACCCTGGATTATGAGATTGTGCAGAAGGGAACCAAGGGGTTCTTCGGAATAGGCCGTCAGCCCTATCGTCTAATTATTACCCCCCTCCAATTTTCTCACATTACTGAAGATTTCGATGATCTTGAAATTAAATTAACCGGCGGTATTGTGCCGGGAATTTTATCAGGCAGGGGTGCCGACAATGACGGATCTTTCAAAATTCGGGTTACAAAAACCGGGGTCTGGCTTACTGTGAAAGCAGCCACAGGTAAGGGAACCGGTGTCACAGCTGATGAAATTGAAATAAAATGTCTTGAAATGAGGATTTCGAAATTTGACCAGGCCGCAATTGCTCAATCTGTTGAAAAATCTGACGGGTCGGCTGTTAAAATTGCAGACTGGATCCCCAATATGAATTATGACGGATCGATGAGGGTTGAAGTTTCTGAAGATGAGATGAAAGCCTTCGTTCATTTTGTAACACCCCGGTATTGTGGAAGACATATGGACTATGATGATCTTCTTGAGGGGCTTAGAAATGCAGGGGTTGTGACTGGCATAAAAGAAGACTTAACCAAAGAGTATCTGGAAGAAATGGACTACCGGAGGCCTCTTCTTGCCGCTGAAGGTCTTATCCCGAGAGACGGTAATGATGCCTTTGTTGACTATAAGGTAAGGGTTGATAAATCCAGAGTTCAGTTTGAAGAGGATGATACCGGCAAGGTCGACTTCAGAAATCTCGAATTGCTTGAAAATGTCGTTGTAGGTCAGCTTCTTGCCGTGAAGGTACCTGCAGAGGAGGGCATTCCCGGCAGGACTATTACAAACAGGGTTCTTCCTGCCAAGTCGGGAAAAGATTCCTTTATTAAATTCGGCAAAGGAACAATTCTCTCTGAGGATGGAACAGAGCTGACTGCGGAGATAAACGGCCAGGTTGTATTCAAAGCCGGTAAAATCTCTGTCGAGCCTGTATTTGTTGTAAACGGAGATGTTTCTCTGGAAACAGGAAATATTATATTCCTCGGTTCTGTAATAATACAGGGAAGTGTGCAGGATAATTTCGAAGTAAAGGCTGCAGGAAATATAGAGGTAAAGGGAACCGTACAGAAGGCTTTTCTCGAGGCAGAGGGTGACATCGTTGTACATCAGGGTATCACCGGCAAGGATGAGGCCAGGGTGGAGTCTACAGGAGGTTCCATATTCGCAAAATTTTGTCAGAATTCCAACATCATCGCAGAAAAGAACATCATCATACCTGAAGGAGTGCTTCATTCCAGGGTAGATGCCGGTGAAAAAATATATTCCAACGGAAGAAGAGCAAAAATTGCCGGAGGGATAATCAGGGCTGGAGATGAGGTCAATGCGAGATTTCTCGGCGCCGAGGGCGGAACAAGGACTGTATTCAGGGTAGGAGTGAATCCTAAAATACTCCAGCAGATGGATGAGATCAATAAAATGAAGAACGAGACCGAAGAGGAACTGACTACTCTTCGTCTGGATATCAAGACTCTCACTACGCAGAAGCGAAATTCGGGTAAACTCGCAGAAGACAAGGAAAAACTGCTTTCTGATATAACCGCCAGAGAGGGAAAACTTGCAGAGAGAAGTGAGGAACTTAATACTGAAATAGATGAACTGAATTCATATATGGGTATGCTCGAACATAGTGGTAAAGTATGCGCCGAACGGGTTGCATATCCCGGAGTTGAAATATATATTAAGAATGCAGACTTTAAGGTGAGGGACGAATACAATAATGTCAAGTTCTCGCTGGAGGGGGATGATATTCACATCTCCGACTATGATCCTCCTGAATTTATAGAAGGAAGCCAGCGGATAACTACTGTTGTGAGAAGAAGGTGAGATAAAAACCATGACGGTTAAACCGATTGACCTGCAGACGAACATTGCTCAGAGCTTAGAAGTGGGCAAGAGTGAACATGCCAGGATGGGGCTTGCCGGAGAATTACAGCATGTGCTGGATAAAGAAGCTAAAGATAAGTCAAATCTTGTTAACAGCAGACTTGACGAGGCAGAAAAGGGCGAAAAAACTGCAATCAGAGCAGAGGACAAGAAAAAGGATCGTCACGGCCGGGATAGTCGGGGCCGAAAGGATGGTGATTCTGACAAGAGGAAAACTGAAAAGATCAATGATGATAAAATGGGCAGAATTATTGATGTTTTTAAATGATGATAATTTCTCAGTGAAGGCTGCCTGATTGAGAATTTTTTTATAATATTAATGTGACATAATAGGTGAAAACATGGAGATACTTGTTATTATAATAACAAATCTATTTACCGGCGCCCTGATTTATCTTATTCTTAGTCTCAAAATCGAAAGAACTACATCTACATATCATGAGCAGAAGCTTAAAAGGGAAATGGGTGAAATTATAACTGAATTCAATGCAGCGGCAGAGCGGAATATTACTGTTCTTGAAAACCGCATATCGCTGCTTCGTAATATAAATAGTGAAAAAGGATCGTCAAAGCCGTTTGATTATACAGTAGGTGATGAAGAATTTGTTGATAACAGCAGTATATTTACGGATTCTCTTTCTGCAATAAAGAATGATGTGAAAGAGGAAGTAGTACCTGAAACAGGTAAATCTTTTCCTGTAACTCCGGAAAGTTCTGATGAATCTGTCTTCGGTTCGATAATGAATAAATTCTCTTTTTTAAAGAAGAATACTTCTGAAACGACCGCGGAGAATAATACTCCTGATCCGCAGCATTCTTTTCTATCTGATCAGTCTGTTTATGGAGAATCCGGAAGCTCGCTGATTGAGAAGAGGGTTGTCACCGGGAAGAATCTTGACTTCAGGGTAGAAGATGAAGTAGATCTGAATGAACAAATACCAGATGAAAACATCGAAGAACTATTTGACGCCTCTGAAGATAAATATTCACTTATAAATGATCTTCACGGAAAAGGATATACAATTGAAGATCTTGCGAAGTCATCCGGTATTCCTGCAGGTGAGGTGCGGCTTATAATAAGTCTAAACTCATAGTGACTTTTTGTTTATAGCTGTTTTATTGTTTTTTTTATTGAAATTATATGCTATTATATTATCATCAAAGACCGTTTTTAAAAAATAACAAGACTAAAAGGCCGAAATGGAAATAAATATAAAGAGATTGACCGAAGATGAATTTGCTAAGTTTTCCAAGCTGATTCACGACGAGAGTGGAATTTACATGAAGGATTCAAAAATTACCCTTCTCTCCAACCGGTTAAGGAAGCGACTCAATGCGCTCTCATTCACAGAGTTTAATGACTATTATCTTTATCTTGAGAATCTTACCGGCGATGCCAGGAAAAAGGAGTATGAAGAACTTCTTGATGTTGTTTCAACAAATGAAACATATTTTTTCAGGAATGAGAGACACTTTGAAGCTTTAATGAAACACTGTCTTCCCGAGATGGCCAATATTAAGAAGAACAGGAAACTTCGAATCTGGAGTGCTGCATGTTCCACCGGAGAGGAGCCCTATACAATCGCAATTTGCTTAATGGAGAATATAAAGCTCTTTCAGGGCTGGGATATCGAAATAGTTGCGACAGATATCGCTCCGTCAGTTCTCGAATTTGCAAGAGATGGGTTTTATTCTGGCAGGAGAATCGAAAAGGTTCCTCCTGAATATCTTAAAAAGTATTTCACTGTTGAAGATGAGGCAAAAGGGGTCTACAAGGTAAATAATTCCCTTAAAAATATTGTAAAGTTCTCTCATCTTAATTTTTTTAAAGATAAATTTCCGGTAGATATTGATATTATCTTCTGCCGTAATGTCATGATTTATTTTGATAAAGCACATCAGAGGCAGCTTGTTGCCGGATTTTACGAGTCTATTCGTGATCAGGGATTTCTTTTCATTGGTCATTCCGAGACTCTCCACTCAATTTCAGAAGACTTTGTCTATAAGAAAGTTCTTGAGTCACCTATCTATATCCCAAAACCCAGGAGTTAGGAATGGCATTTGAATTAATCAATGTGGGTATTGCCGATCTTGGTGTATCCAGTTCTCCAAATATTTTACGCACAATTCTCGGTTCATGTGTGGGCATCTGTCTTTATGATCCCGATAATAAGATAGGAGGGCTGTCTCATATTATGCTGCCGGCTTCAAGAAAACCCGTCAATAATATCAAAAAGTATGCAGAGACTGCCATTCCTGCAATGATAGATGAGATGATTTCAGCCGGTGCGTCTGAAAACAGGATAGTGGCGAAAATTGCCGGTGGTGCTACAATGTTTAAACACGTCGAAAGTTCACTTATGGGGGATATTGGAAAGAATAATATCCTGAGTGTCATTGGGATTCTTGAAAAATTAAATATTGTGATTATAGCAGAAGATGTAGGTGGTGACTACGGAAGAACAATCGATTTTTATCTCGAGACGGGTGAGCTAAAAATCAAAACAATCGGAAAAGATGTTAAAATAATATAGGATAACACTATGGAAAGTATGACAGGCTATGCCTTTTTGGAAAAAAGTTCGGAACAATTTTCTTATTCAATAGAGATGAAATCCCTGAATGCCAAATATCTGGAAGTTTACGTTAATCTTCCAAAAATACTTCGAAATGAAGAGAATGACTTAATTAAGCTGGTTAAACAGAGGTTCTCAAGAGGTAAGATAGAGCTTTCGATCGATATCTTCGACTGGAATAATACAAGACCGGTATCTCTTAACACAGAGCTTTTAACCAGACATTATAAGGAACTCCTTGCCCTTCATGACAGCCTGAAAATAAAGGAGCCTCTGAAATTTGAGTCTCTCCTTGCTCTGGAGGGTATAACCCAGAGAGAAAGATCTGTTCTGTCTGATAAATCCAGAAAGGATCTCCTTAATTCTCTTGATACGGTTATACTGAAGACTCAGGATATGAGGAAGAAAGAGGGAAATGCAACAAAGAAAGACATTAATTTTTGCCTTGGCGAAATTTCCAAGGATTGTGCCGTAATAAAGTCACTGTCCAAAAAGGTCTCTCAGGAGAAGAGGGAGACGCTTCGGGCCAGGTTGAGCGGTCTGCTCGAAGGGACCGCGGACAATAACAGAATATATACTGAAATAGCTATTCTTGCCGATAAACTCGATATCAATGAGGAGCTGGTAAGGCTTAGTGATCACCTGAAGAAGTTTAAGGTCCTCCTTAAGGAGAAGGGGCAGATGGGAAGAAAACTCGATTTTCTTTCTCAGGAGCTGTTCAGAGAAATAAATACTATCGCATCAAAATCAAATAATTCTGAAATTTCTCATTTAGTTGTTAATGTGAAGAATAATATCGACAAAATAAGGGAGCAGTGCCGTAATATAGTATAGGCAAAATTTCAATTAAAATCGGCTTGACATACGGGACAATAAAAAAGGTATAGAACTATAAAAAATGAAAAGTTCACTGTTAAATATAGGATTTGGAAATGCTGTCATTGCAGAGAGGGTAGTTGCTGTGATTACTCCGGCATCTGCTTCAGGGAAGCGACTCCGGGAAGAGGCTCGGGAAAATAATCTTCTTATTGATGCTACTCATGGCAGAAAGACAAGATCTATAATTATTATGGACAGCAGTCATATCGTCCTTTCGGCGATGCAGCCGGAGACTCTTGCTAACAGGCTTTCACATAAATCGGCATAGGAATATGATTTTTGTTATATCAGCACCATCAGGGGCAGGGAAGACTACCCTGATCAATAGACTTATAGGCAGTGATGACCGCTTCATGTTTTCTGTCTCCACAACCACACGCAGTAAGAGGGCTGAGGAGATTGACGGAGTAAACTATGACTTCGTTGATGAGGAAGATTTCTTGAGTAAAATAGAACATGATGATTTTCTTGAGTGGGCATATGTATATGGTCATTACTATGGTACCAGGAAAAAAGAAGTTGACAGGATCGTCGGAGAAGGTAAGTTTCCAATCTTCGATGTAGATATTCAAGGCAGTAGACTTCTTCGTGCTAAACTTGAAGATGCAGTATTTATATTTATAATACCTCCATCCAGAGAAGTGCTGAAAGAACGCCTAACCGGACGTCAGTCTGACAGTTCTGAACAGATTGATCTGCGGCTTGAAAATGCAGGTAAAGAGATTGCCGAGTATAAGCATTTTGACTATATCATTGTTAACGATAATATAGACAGTGCTTTTGCAGGATTAAAGGCCATTATTCAGGCTGAAAGTTGTAGAAAAGATAATATTGAACCTAAAATTAGCAGTATTCTGGAGGAATTTAATGATTATACCACTTGACAAACTCATGATTTATAACAGTAATAAATATATATTCACCAAAGCCGCGATGAGAGCGGTTGACAAGGTTGCAAATATCAGCGGTTATCCCGAGCATGACCATAACTGGAAAGTTGTTCCTAATATATTGAAGCTTGCTCTTGACGGGGATTTGACAATAAATCCGAAACAGCCCGTTGATGAGCTGCCGGAAGAGGAATAAAACAGGGAGCTTCTATTAAAGCTTTAGTAATAGCAGGCCCCACTGCAGCAGGCAAGACTGAACTTGCCATGAATATCTGCGGCACTGATTTTGAGATCATTTCAGCAGATTCAGTGCAGGTATATCGTTATATGGATATAGGCAGCGGGAAACCTGAACCGGAGCAGCTTCAGCAGGTGAAACATCATCTTATTGATGTTGTTGATCCTGATTATGATTTTACTGCAGGTGAATTCTGCAGGAGAGCAGGTGAAGCTGCAGATCAAATTAAAGAAAGATCAAAGATACCTCTCTTCGTGGGAGGTACCGGGATGTACATAGAATCGTTTTTTAAAGGTATATCGCCTATTCCTGCTGTTGACAGCAGTTTTAGGGAATTACTAGTTGAGGAAATGGCCGACCGGGGTGCAGATTGTCTGTATAATGAGCTTCAGTCGGTTGATCCGGTATTTGCATCAGGGGTTCACCGGAATGACTCTCAGCGGATTATCAGGGGGCTTGAGGTCTTTAGAGCTACCGGGCAGGCGATCAGTTCTTATTACAGCAATCGCAAAGGGGCAGAAACAGAGGATACCGTATATATCGGCCTTGATCCTCCCCGGGACGAATTAAGAAAGAAAATTGATCTCAGAGTAGATTTGATGATTGAGAGAGGTTTTATTGATGAAGTAATTGAACTTCGCAAAATGGGATATACTTCTGAACTGAGATCTATGAGAACAATAGGATATATGGAATTAAATGAACTGCTCGATGGTTATGTTGGCAAAGCCGAGGCAGTAGAAAAAATAAAAACAGTTACGAAGCAGTTTGCGAAGAGACAGATGACCTGGTTTCGCCGCAACAAAAAAATTCACTGGTTTAGGCCGGAGGATACAAAAAAAATTACAAAAAAAATTCTTAATTTGTTAAATTAATTTACGGGGGGTTTGAAAAATGGGTAAACAGTTAAGCAATCTACAGGATGTTTTTCTTAATGCAACAAGGAAAAATAAAACAGAGGTTACAATTTTTCTCATGAATGGAGTGCCGCTAAAAGGAAGGGTTCTGAGCTTCGATAATTTTACAATTCTTATCGAAATTGATAAAAAACAGAATCTTATTTATAAGCATGCGGTTTCAACAATGGTGCCTGCTAAGCCTATATCCTTCAGGGATGAAGAAGAAAATTAGTAATAGGATTATCCTATGAAAAATTTGATAAAAATATTATTCAGTATTATTTTACTGGTATCTCTTGTTTACGGTACTTTTTTCTCATTTTTTAATCTTGAGAAAGGTGATATCGGTTATGTGACAGATTTTAGGAATGGCCGGATTGTTCAGGTCTTTACTAAAAAATATAATTTTGTGTGGCAGGGGGCACTTCCCTGGATATATGGAATCAGCAAAATTCCGGTTAAAAATACTGTTAATGTTGATGCTGCAGTGTCTCTGCCGGAACTGTCTCTTGTTGAAGAAAGGCTTTATCGTATTGTAATTCCTCTCCAAATCGAATACAGTCTTGATAAATCACGGCTTTCTGATTTTTCATTTTTGAGTACCAGAGATGATGTTGTCAGGAGTATTGAAGCAATAGCTTCAGGTTCGAGTGAAGTAGTTCTTGCGGATTATCTTCAAAATACTTACGTTAAAAGTGCAATTCTTCGAAATAAAAAAGATATACTTGAATCATTGTTTTCTCTGATTAAATCCAGGCTTAATTCGGCAGGAGTTGTCGTTTCGGACATTCGTCTTTCCGGAACATTTTATCTTCCTGATACCGACCTTTCTAGAACAGGTTTG
>CAYNFB010000016.1:0-24448 GCA_964396355.1 uncultured Leptospirales bacterium
ATGTCAGCGGCTTCAGCAATATTAGAATTAATAAACTCGAAGGTTCATTTTACTATGCTACAGGAGTAAAGCCTTGAGTCTGGGTCTTCATAAAAAAATCGGGATCATCGGCGGCCTGAGTCCTGAGTCTACTGTGACCTACTATCTTCATATTACCAGAAAATACGTTGAGATTTACGGGGACTGCTCCTATCCTGAAATAATCATCTACAGCGTGAATCTTGAGAATTATCACCTGTGGCGAAGTGAAGACAGATGGGATCTCATAGCCCATGATCTGATTCAAATTACATCAAAGCTGGAGGAGGCCGGCGCGGAAATATGCGCCATTGCAACAAATACCATGCATCTGGTTTATGATGAGGTGCAGGCCTCGGCGGGTGTCCCGTTTATTCATATTGCAGATCCGCTGGCTGAGAAGATAGCAGGCAGCGGGCTCTCAACCGTGGGGCTCATGGGCACGAAGTTTACCATGGAGGAAAGTTTCTATAGAGACAGGCTGAAGAGCTCCGGAATAGATGTAATTGTTCCGGATCAGGATGACCGCGATCTGATACACAGGGTTATTGAAGATGAACTTGTTAAAGGTGTGTTCTCCGGTGAATCGCGCAGGAAATATCTTGAGATTGCAGAAAGGCTCCGGGCATCAGGGGCCGAGGGAATAGTTCTCGGCTGCACAGAGATTCCCCTCCTGCTTGAGGGAATAGAATCACAAATTCCTTTTTTCGATACAGCCTTGATTCACGCAGAGGCTCTGCTTGATTATGCTTTAAACAGGTAGATAATATTCTTAAAAACTGCTTGACTTATGTTTAGTATAAATCGATAAATAATTATGAGTGAGAAAATATATGGGTATTGAACTCCTTCCTGAGTTTATACGCGAAAATTATGAAGTCCACGAATGGAAGCACGCATGTGCAATCCTGAAGACGGATTTCCCCGATGAATGGGATGATATAATATCCGTGCTTACCGATTTCAGACTCCACAGAAGCTGGATAACAAATCCCGGAGGAAGAAAGTCCCGGGTATCAGGATATATCGATTCATATCTCTATGAGAGAGACTGGATGGAGAAGGAGTTTCTGACGCAGGTCGTTGTTGATATGCGGAAGATGGATACTCCTACTCACAAGATAGACTGTTTCAGAAACAGAGTGGCCGTAGAGATTGAATGGAATAACAAGGATCCCTTCTTCGACCGGGATCTTAATAATTTCAGGCTCCTCTTTGACCTGCGCGCAATCAGTGCAGGAGTAATTATCACAAGGAGTGACGAATTGCAGGATATTTTTAATGATCTC
This sequence comes from uncultured Leptospirales bacterium, assembly GCA_964396355.1. Taxonomy (GTDB): domain Bacteria; phylum Spirochaetota; class UBA4802; order UBA4802; family UBA5550; genus CAYNFB01. Next base: position 1,308 of record CAYNFB010000016.1, read on the forward strand.
GGGAGAGGCACATCCTACGGTTCATCCACTACTCACATGAGTAAACTGATACCGAGAATTGAAGGAGGTGGAGGCTCCGGCTGCCCTCTGCTGGTTTTCGGGATAACTAAAAATCTATTTCTGGAGGATGAGTGATGCTGAGCGCTTCTGATGATCTGCTTAAGAGGGTTGGTGACAGAAAATTTTATACAGTTCTGGCGGATCCGCCGTGGCAGTTTGAGAACAGGACCGGCAAGATGGCTCCTGAACACAAGAGGCTCCAGCGCTATCCTACAATGAGCCTTCAGGATATAAAGGATATGCCCGTTGAGGCGATTGTCGAGGATACTGCACATCTCTATCTATGGGTTCCCAATGCACTTCTTGCCGAGGGACTTCAGGTAATGGCTCACTGGGGCTTCACCTATAAGACTAATATTATATGGTATAAGATAAGGAAGGACGGCGGGCCTGACAGGAGGGGAGTCGGTTTCTATTTCAGAAATGTCACGGAGATGATACTCTTCGGCGTGAGAGGGAAGAATGCCCGGACCCTTCAGCCCGGCAGGAGCCAGGCAAATATAATCACATCGAGAAAGAGAGAGCACAGCAGAAAGCCTGATGAACAGTATGAGCTGATTGAATCATGCAGCCCTGATCCGCGGATTGAACTCTTTGCCAGGGGCCCCAGAGAGGGCTGGTCTACCTGGGGAAATCAGGCCGATGATTATGAGCCCGACTGGCCCACATACGGCAACCATTCACAGTCAAAAATAGTGAAGCTAGATGATGTTAAGGGAATAAAAAAAATAGGATAACAATTTTATCAGTTATATAGAAAGAGGGCCTCTTCTTAAAGAGGCCCTCTTTTTTTGTTTATAGATATTACTGCTTTTTGGCTTTAGATTTCAGAAACAACGGCGTCGAATTCTGCAGTTATCTCTTCATTATCCTGCTTGATGAATATATTAACAATGAGCATTGTCGCCGTATTTGCGATGAATCCCGGAACAATTTCATACATCTGAGCTCCAAGTCCCATCTGTTTCCAGAGAATGAGAACCACTGTTCCTACCAGCATTCCTGCAAGTGCGGACTGCCACGTGGTGTTTTTCGAAAAGAGTGCAAACAGCACAAGAGGTCCGAATGCGGCTCCGAATCCACCCCATGCATAGGACACGAGACCCATTACTGTTGAGCTCGGGTTGAGAGCCAGGAAGAGTGCGATGAGCGAAATTATTATTACCGACAGTCTTCCGACAAAGACCAGTTCTTTTTCTGATGCTTCTTTTTTTATTACCTTCTGATAGAAATCTTCAGTTAATGCTGATGAGGATACGAGGAGCTGTGAATCTATTGTGGACATGATCGCAGCGAGAATGGCAGCCAGGAAGAAGCCTCCAATCCATGGTGAAAATGTCTTTGTAATCATTAGGATAAATACCTTCTCATGATCTCCCTTTACAAGTTCGGGAAACATGGGAATCGCTATAAGACCGATTATTACAGCACCTGCAAGGGATATGAAGACCCAGATTGTTGCTATGATCATTGATCTTGGAAGATCTTTGGGATCCTTTATTCCCATGAAACGGGCAAGGATATGAGGCTGACCGAAATATCCCAGGCCCCAGGCCATGGTGGATAGAATTGCTATAAAGGAGAATGAGCCTGCTGGTATTAAAGATGTAGAAATGTTCTTTGCAGTCATTGCCTGAGAAATTCCTTCACTCGCTCCTACTCCGCTGTATGCAATAAGCGGTACAGTTACGATAGCTACTATCATCAGCGCTCCCTGAATGAGGTCTGTCCAGCATACAGCAAGAAATCCTCCGAGAAATGTGTAGAGAACTATTACCAGAGTTCCAATTATTACAGCGAGTTTGAAGTCCAGACTGAACATCGATTCAAAGAGCTTTCCCGATGCCACCAGGCCGGATGATGCATAGATCGTAAAAAAGATCAGAGTGATCACAGCCGATAGAGTTCTCAAAAGGCCTGTGGGATCTTTGAATCTGTTTTCAAAGAATGTGGACAGCGTCAGCGCATCAGTTTTTTCAGTGTAAATCCTCAGTCTTACTGAAACATATTTCCAGTTGAGAACTGTACCTATGAACAGTCCTATTGCTATCCATGCCTCTGTCATTCCTCCGAGATAAACTGCACCCGGCAGACCCATTAGAAGCCATCCGCTCATGTCGCTTGCCTGAGCAGAAAATGCAGTAACCCAGGTGCCCAGGCCCCTGCCGCCGAGAAGATAGTCTTCAATCTTTGCAGTTCTTTTGTAGAAATATATACCGATATAAAGCAGTACAACGAAGTACACGAAGAACGTTATTAGTGTTGGTATTTGAATCATAAACTACCCCTTTGATATAAATTGTTATTTTATATGAGTACAGTTTTACCTGAAACACAGCTTGTTCAAAATTTTATTGTAATGATATGAGAGGTCTTTCTAAGGGATTAATATACAGGATTGTTTGTCAAGAAGTATACTGGAATGACTCTGGTCTTTACCTGGATATATTTTCATTATCATCAGGGCTCTGTATTACCCAGAATTCGCCATTATGTTTTACTGTTATTTCGTTCTGTCCTTCGCTGTCTATATAATTGAATATTACAATGGGATGCTCGGTCTTCATGAACAGATTGGCCTCTTCCTCTGTTAAAAACTCAAAGGCCCACCAGAGAGCCTGATCCGCCAGACTCTCATTTATTTTGCCGTTCCATCCGAATTGCTGATCCTTTGCCAGAGGTTCTATTCCAGTTTCAGTTGGAGGCACTGTTATCAGTATTAATTCGTCATTGGAAATCAATTTTTTTCCGGCACTGGATGTGTATATCTCTATTCTCCGGTAGTTAATCTCCCAGGGGCCTACCAGACTTCCTTCTCTGCTGAGACCGAAAGGCGTATTGGTCAGAGGGCTGTCCTGTGCCTCAACCTCTTTGGCTGCTACAAAATGATCGAGTCTCTGAAGTTTAAAAGTTCCTGTTTTCATACATGTAATTTAATGATAAATAGGCTGAAATCAATGAAAAAAAGCTGAAATATTATACAAAATTTTACATTAGAGCTATGAGGTTAAGATTGAATTTGAAGTTGACAATGCTTTGTTTTTTGTTAGCTATATTATATGTGATTAAAAAATTTCCGGATAAACTGCGGGGTTGATTATGAAAACTTTAGTACGAACTCTATTTTATTCTATTATGATTCTAACTTTTTCGACAGGGGCTTTTGCCGACTGCATTGACGGGGACTGCTTAAACGGCAGTGGAAAGTACCGCTGGAGTAACGGATCTGAATATACAGGTGAATTCAGCAAGGGTACAATGAGCGGCCAGGGTATTCTCATCGATGCAAATGGCGATCAGTATCAAGGACAGTTTAAAAAAGGAAAACTCAACGGAAGAGGAAATGCTGTTTTCAGGAATGGAGAAACCTGTGAAGGTGTTTTTCTCAACGGACTTTTAAACGGAAACGGGAAGTATAAATTTAAAAACGGTGATCTCTACGAAGGAAATTTTGTTAGAGGTAAAAAAGACGGCAGAGGAGTTTTCAAAAGTTTTTCAGGAGATGAATATACCGGAGATTTCAAAAATGGTTTTTTCCATGGTAAGGGAGTTCTTAAATATGCAGACGGCAGTTTATATGAGGGAGAGTTTCTAAAAGGCAGACGAAACGGCAGCGGTTCTTTTACAGATAAAGAGGGCAATAAATACAACGGTGATTTTAAGAACGGTTACTACAGCGGGAAGGGGAAGTATAAAATTGCTGCAGGGGGCAGTTATGAAGGCAGTTTTAAGAAAGGAAAATATAATGGTAAAGGCCGCTACGTAGAGGCTTCGGGAAATGTTTATACCGGAGATTTCACAAATGGTATTTATCAGGGCCGCGGTGTCTACGTATATAAAAGCGGTACCAGATATGAGGGTGCATTTAAAAAAGGGAAGTTCCACGGCAAGGGGATATATATTACATCAAAGGGAATAAAGTACGTTGGTCAATTTAAGGATGGAGTTTTCCACGGTAAAGGAATCATTTACAGGCCTGACGGAACGGTTCATCAGAAGGGGGAATTTATAAAAGGGAAGTTCTCCGGTAAGTAATTAAAATGGAAATTATAAAAATACAAACATCTGTCCATGAGGAAATGATAGATATATCTGCTCTCGTGGAGGGAGCTGTTAGAAGTTCAGGAGTAGATGAAGGTATATGCTGTATCTATACTCCTCATACTACCGCAGCAATAACTATCAATGAAAATGCAGATCCTGCAGTTAAGAGTGATATATTAAAGGGAATGAGATCTCTTAATCTTGAGAGTATCTCTTTTGAACATATGGAGGGGAACTCTCCGGCTCATATTAAGTCATCTGTATTCGGATGCTCTGAATTTGTAATTATTGAAAAAGGGAAGCCCCAGCTTGGAATGTGGCAGGGGATCTACTTCTGTGAATTTGACGGTCCCAGGAGCCGGAAGGTTTACGTTAAAGTTATGTGAATTTCTCCGGGGTACTTATTCGTCTTCGAAGAGAGGCTGCTGTTCTTCTTCCTCATCTCCGGGAGGGCCTGATTTTTTTCCCAGATGAATGTAGGCGTTCTGTGTCGCCATGCGCCCTCTGGATGTTCTTTTAAGCAGTCCGCTCTGAACCAGAAAGGGTTCGTAGTAGTCTTCCAGTGTGTCAGTCTCCTCTCCCACAGACATAGCAATTGTCTTGAGGCCTACCGGACCTCCGTTGAATTTTTCAATTATCGAATCCAGGATGCGTCGATCCATCTCATCCAGCCCCAGTTCATCAATATCCAGCTTCTCCAGGGCAAATCGGGTGATATCTACGTCGATGTTATTGTTTCCCTTTACTATTGAGAAGTCTGCCACTCTTCTCACCAGGCGGTTTACAATTCTGGGAGTTTTCCTCGAGCGCTTTGCTATCTCCATTGCAGCCTCTTCCTCTATAGCTGTGCCGAGAATTCCTGCTGTTCTAAGGGCTATTTTTTTCAGATCCTCTGCTTCGTAGTAGTTGAATCTCAGAGGAATGCCGAATCTGTCTCTCAGGGCAGCTGTAAGCAGTCCCGTTCTGGTTGTTGCTCCCACAAGAGTAAATGAAGCAAGGTTCAGCTTTATGCTCTTTGCGCCTACTCCCTGGCCGATAATTATGTCTATGGACTTATCCTCCATGGCAGGGTAGAGGATTTCCTCAATTGCCGGGGACAGTCTGTGTATTTCATCGATAAAGAGCACGTCGTTCTCCTCCAGACCGGTCAAAATGGACGCAAGATCGCCCGCCTTGTCTATGATGGGAGCTGATGTGGCCTTAATATTAACACCCAGTTCCTGGGCAATTATGAATGCAAGGGTAGTCTTGCCCAGACCGGGAGGGCCGGAAAGAAGCACGTGGTCAAGAGAGCGGTTTCTCAGCTTTGCCGATTCAATAAAGATTTTGAGATTGTCGGTTAATTTCTTCTGGCCGATAAATTCATCGATATTTGACGGTCTGAGAGAAAGGTCTTTATCTCCCTCCTCTTCAGCCATTGCTCTTGAATCTGTTATTCTGGATATTTCTTCCATTTTATCAGGGAAGTTGGTAATTGGTCAGTGTTTTGAGTATGGAGTCCGATGTCTTCAGAGTGAGAATTTTTTCTCTTAAAGATTTATCATTCATCATCTTTGCTATATTAGCAAGAGTCTTTATATGCTGTGTGAGTTTATCCTTTGGTACAATAAGGAGTATAACTATTTTTACCGGTTCACTGTCTATTGACTCAAAATTTATTCCTTTCGGAGTGAGAGCCATTACCGTAGTTATCTCGCTTACCCTGGAAGTTGAGCAATGGGGTATGGCGACGCCATTGCCGATACCTGTACTCATGGATTTTTCCCTTTCAATCAGGGCCGCTGTGATAGTTTTGGAGTCCTCAGCTGCTACATCCTTGTTCTTAACAGCAAGTTCTACCATCTCTTCGATTATTGCCCACCTGGTCTTACTTTGAGGTTTGACCAGAATGTTGCTCTTTTTTAGGTTATCCAATAGGCTCATATTAGTTTTTTCAGCACTTTTAATTTATTATGTAATTTTTATTAGTAATTACATATTAGTCAAGTCTATAATGAGTACTTCGGATATTTTACATTGATCTTATCATTAAAATTTAGTTGACTCCGTGGCAATCTTCCTGAATCATTAGGAAATGATTCAATCACTTCTATAAGGGGATAAATATGATACAGCTGGATGAGAGGGGTAATGGCCTTTGCATTATCAAAATTATCATGCAGGAGGTACATACGCTGGATGTACCTGACCTGAAGGAAAAAATTCAGCAGGCCATTCTTGAAAAGGGTGTTCAGAAACTGATTCTTGACCTTTCAGATGTGAAGATAATAACCAGTACTGGAATAGGTATTTTTCTTAATATCAATCAGACATTAAGGTCTCAGCTGAAGCTCGCATCTCCAAATAAAGATGTTAAAAAGGTTCTCGAACTTACAAAGGTTACCTCGGTGATCAAGCTCTATGACACAATTGATGATGCTATAAAAAGTTTTGAATAAATTTTGTTAGAGGCAGGACTGTACGGTCGTCCTGTCTGTATCAAAGAAAGGGATTCGCTGCTTTTTCTGCACCTATTGTGGTCTCAGGTCCGTGTCCGGAAAGAACCCTTGTCTCATCAGGCATTATGAGCAGATTTTCTCTGATTGATTTTATCAGTTCCTCGTGACTTCCTCCCGGCAGATCAGTGCGGCCTATGGAAAAGTTGAACAGAGTATCTCCTGAAAACACTACGTCATCTATCTTTATTGATACAGATCCTTTTGAATGTCCTGGCGTATAGTACAGCTCCAGATTTAGTCCTATAATTTCAATATCTCCTGAACCTGGAAGTTCTCTGTTCTGTGTAATCTCTCCCGGTGAGGGTATACCGAACATATTTGCCTGCATGGACACGTTTTTCAGAAGATCGAGGTCTATATTATTTATATAAAAGGGCACATCAAATTTATTTTTTACAATATTTACTCCATCAACATGGTCTATATGTCCATGGGTTGCGACAATGGCCTCAAGCTCCAGTTCTTCAGCATCGATTTTTGAAAGAATAGATCCTATGCCTGAACCGGGATCTATGATCATTGCTCTTTTGCCGTTTACTACGAGATATGAATTGACCATGAATGGTCCGTTGGGAAGTGTAAATATTTCCATTTTTATTTCCTGCATGTATTTTTCTGAATTTTTAGTTTTATGTTTCTGCTCACTGGATGTGTCAATTGTTTTTATCCCGAGGATAGGGGCAAAAAAAACCGCCCAGCGGGCGGTTTATTGTTTCATTTTTAAGGAGGTTTATATGAGTCTCAGGGAGATCAGGCCCTGTTATCATTGCAGGGTTCATCAGAATCTGTACTTCTTGACATTTCCGGACTGGCCGGACTTACACACTGATCAAGTTCTTCAGTGTACTTCTTATCTTCTTTTTTCTTTGTCATAATCAATACCTCTTTAATCATTATAGATATAATATATAAGCTTTTTATAAAATAGTCAAATTCTATACTGATTTATTTGCGTTTTTTTAAAAAAATATTTTATCATCACAAAGAATAATATCCTGTGAATTGATGATGCCGGTTATATTTCTCTATTAATATGCATCTCTGAAATGCGGGTTTCTTTTTTGTTTTTTATCCACTTCAGGAGGTTTGACTTCATCTTTGCATAGATTTTTTTCTGCTTATTCTTTACGTCCTTTCTGCAGTGCGGATCTTTCTTTATATTATAAAGTCTGAATATAGGGTGGTCTTTTCCAGGAGTATATACTATTTTATAATTCTCTGTCCTGAGAACTCTTTCCTTGGTCTTTATTACATCATCTGAAAACTTTTCTTTCAGTACAATGTGATAATCGAAATTTTCATCTATATAAGTTGTCCTATCCATGGGAGGTATGTAGAGCGTCTCCTCTCCGGGTATTGTTCGTTTGAAGAAGAGGTAGCTTGTTTCTCCGTAGAAGGCAAGGGAGAGATCTTTTTTGCCTTCAGTGTAGGGTTTAAGTGAAACTCCTTCATAGGATTCCGGAATCTGATAATTAAGTACGTCGAGAATTGTGGGTGCGAAGTCGATGCTTCTGCATATTTTTTCGACTTTGCGCGCCTTCTCCTCCTGCCCGGGAATATAAAGAATCAGGGGAATATTGTTGGACTGGTCTCCTCCATTAAAGGTCAGTCCGTGTCCGATTGTGGTATTGGGTTCAAAAAGGTCATCTCCGTGATCACTGGATATGAGTATAACAGTATTCTTCAGCTGGCCGATTTTTTTAAGATGTTCTACAATGCGGCCCACACAGTCGTCGAATTCTGTTACTGTTCCATCATATAAATCAACTACGTGCTGTTTTTCTCCTTCGCCGAATTCACCGTTGAAATTGCCGTTTATAAAATCATCTACAGGGAAATTCAGATGGGTCTGATTCGATCCCCTGTAGTCTTTATCTGAATACATCTTATAATAGGGGTAGGGAGAGTAGTAGGGCAGATGGGTACACGAATAGAAAACTGTCATGAAGAAGGGCGTCTCATTCATTACCTCTCTGTCAATTTCCGATATTACCCTGTTTGTCACTACTCTGGGAGTAAGGTAGCTTGCAAATGCCTCTAGTTCAGGGAAGAGCCAGTATCCGAATTCATTATCGAAGTATAAGGGCAGAATGAAATGCTGCATGAAAACAGCCTCGGACATATATACCTTGAAATTGTCAAAATCGGAGACAATCATCCTGTCGAATCCGCATGATATGATTTTAAATACAGCTGCGCACCAGTCTCCAAGGGCGATTGTCCTGTATCCTTTTTCGCTTAATACTTCTCCCAGAGTCCTGGTCTCTTCGTTGAATCTGCTGACCTGTTTTCTGCCGGGAAACATATGCTGAAGGCCGTGAGTATGAGGATACTGGCTGCTCATCATTGAGGCAATGGATTCGACAGTGCTTCCGATTGGAGTGAAACATTTTGTGAAATTTACAGACTGTGATGCGAGTTTATCAATATTGGGTGATGTTTTTCTGTCGTATCCGTTACAGGAGAGGTGATCTGCGCGCAGAGAATCACTCATGAGAAACAGAACATTGAGCTTCTCCTTCTGATCTGCTTCTGCATGTTTATATAATATATTTTCAGTGAAGGAAAAGAGGCAAATGATTCCTGTAATCACGCAGACAGCAACAAATATACCGCGAAGAATTCCCCTGCTTTTTGTAAGGCTGTTGAGATTGTACAGGTAGTAGCTGATCACGATGACAGCCAGTATGACGGGCATAATGTTAAAGAAAAAATAAATAGCTGAATCTCTGAAAGCTGAAGGAATCAGAGATAGAGCCGCAGAATAGCTGCGGCCGAGATTTACATTGCCGAGAAAATAGGGGCTGTAGTGAACAACCCTCAATGAAGAGAAAAGAGTGAGAATCAAAGTTAAAAGAAGAGTATATCCGAAGACTGAACGCTTTGAGATTATCTCTTTTTTTGTCAGGAGAAATTTCAGAGCAGGGAAAATTGCCAGGCAGCAGCCGATACAAATCAGCAGGTATCCTTTTAAGACAATTATATTATTCCAGATGAGAAAAAGAGTATGTTTTTCAAGCGCAATATCTTTGAATTTATTCTTCATCCCTCCGGTTACAAGAGCCAGCGATGCCACAGAGCTTACGTATATTATAAGATGAAAGATAATAACAGTCAGGGCCATCCAGAGTAAGATACGAGAGTTCTTTTTTATGTTCTTCATTTATTAATGTAATCCCGGTGGTAATATTTTTTAGTAAATTTATATATCTCTGCGTTTTAAAATGTGATACAGGAAGCACTCCGATAAAAAAACTGGAGCTAATTAAAAAGCTCTATTCCTATAGTGTATACTTTCCGCTTTTCCCGGCTGTCTACAAATCCGTAGATATTGCCGTATATGAATCCGCAGCAGATTGATATCTTTTTGTCAGGAATAATATTGCTGAAAATAAACCCTGCTTTTGCGGAAATTGTATTTACACTGTTTATAACAGGATAATTTTCATCTCGTGTTTCTAGACCGCTGCCGGAATCGTAGTAAATACTTCCCTCTGCCTTTTCTTTGCTCCGGAATATATATCTGTCGAATCCGGAAATAAAAAAATCAGTATTCCTGCCGGCTGGATATCTGAATTCAAATCCTCCTGAAAATCCTTCAGACCAGGCTAAATCTCTTTCCGGCAGCTCGGGAGTATTCCTGCTGTAAAAATAGAACTGCATATCCCCTGTTAAGGTCAGGGAATAACCTGAACCGGAAGTTCTGCTCAGGCGCAGCAGAATTGAATTCATGTTTATATTTCTGTAGGTGCCGTCGTAAATTCCGTCGTAGGCATCATTGCCCCAATCGTTGAGGCCCATTGTGGGATGGGCGCTTTCATGTTCAAATCCGGAAGTAAATTTTATCATGCTTTTCTTTTTAATCAGAAATTTTTCATAATAAAAAAAGAGAAAGCCCCGCCAGTTATGATTGGGGAGTGCTCCCTGATTAAATTTCTCCTCATTGCGTATTTCTGCCATTGCTCCCAGTGAAAAAGGGGCCCAGTTGAAAGAGTCTCCCACTGTTGCGGCCGGCACGCCGGAGAATTTAATTCCGGTAGAAATATGATCGGGATCTGAAACAATTGTATCAGCAATTAAAGAATTACAGGTGCATAAAATTATTATGGTTAAAATAAAAGAAAAGAAAACTGACGATTTATTCTGCATCGATGAAATCCGTTTAAGAGTTTTAGATATATACTGAAGGCATCAGATAATTTATGCCGTGAAAGATCAAGCACCATTATGCAAGAAGGATATTATATCCATCCTTATAATTTAGCTGAACTATTTTATCACGAATGATTTCTCAGCTTTAGCTCTTTAGGGTGGGGATTAAGGTAATACTGTTCTTTCAGGTATTTTTGATCATATTTATTGACGTAGTGATTCATGAGTGTAACAGCAACAATGAGCGGGTAGAGGCCCTCTTTGTAGTTGTTCATCACTTCAAGAGCTTCATTTTTTTCAGATGTAGACAGCTCATTTTTGAAGTATCCGAGAATATGCTGCAGTACATTAAAATTTTTATTAAGGGTGCTTTTCCTCTTCATTGCATTCATCAACACAGGCAGATATTCCTTCTGCTTTTGGGCGAGGTTATCGGGGTTCAGTGCAGCTACTATTTTACCGGCCTTTCTGTAATCATCAGGGCAGTGAGACATCATTATCAGTTTATGCACAGTATGAAATTCGATCAGTCCCCGTGGTGAATTATTATTCTCTATCATATCTTTCCATCGGGCATATGCAAATACTCTTTCAATAAAGTTTTCTCTCAGAACCGGATCATGAAGGCGTCCGTCATCTTCAACGGGGAGAAAGGGGAATCGGTCCATTACCATTGAGGCAAACATCCCTCTTCCATTTTTTTGAGCCATGCCTCCTTTTTCAGGATAAATTTTGATTCTTTCCATTCCACTGGTAGGTGATTTTGACTTGAATATGAATCCGCAGAGTTTTTCCTCCGCCAGTTTCTCAAGTTTTTCCGTGGCCCATGATTTGAGTTTTTCTGTATGATCAATTCCGGTCTTAATTGTGACAAGTCGAGGCATTTCCGGATCACCAACGAGGCGCATTGCTTCTCGTGGCACAGAGAGTCCGCATTCCACCTCCGGACAGACAGGCACGTACTTTACGAATTCTCCCAGAGTTTTAACAATGAAATGATCGTACTTATGCTGTCCGTCATATCTTACCTGGTTGCCAAGAAGACACGAACTGATCCCAATATTTATATCCAAGAGAACCCCCTTCTGTAGATCTTAAAATAGCATTTGAGTGAACCGCTTTCCATTTATATTTTAAATTTTTCGGCAGAACGATAAATTTTTTAAATTTTACTGCTTAGAACCGTATCAAAGGCATTAAAACAAGGAGAGAGTAATGAACGTAAAATTATCGCCGCTTATTGAAAAGTTTATAGATGCTGCTGAAAATGGTCATCGGCTGTTTGGTGAAAGGAAAATTACAAGTTCCTGCAGGGAGAGAGACAAGGCCGGCAGAGTGTTTTTAAAAATAATCAGGGAGGGAGAACCGGGACTAAATGAAATGCTTGAAATTGCCCGGGGGGACAGGTATGCCGCGGCAATCCTTGCATGTACTCTCTGCTATGAATATGCGCCTGTACAGTGCAGAAAGAATCTTAAGCGCATATCTGAACTGGGATTGAAAAACTACAGCATGATTGCCGGCGGAGCGATGGAATTTCTCCGCTCATCAGGACGAAACACATTGGAAAAGAGAATTCGGCACTGAATTAACAGGTATATTTTATGATAAATTCAGCTATAGCTTTATTCACCTCGTCCGATTTTTCTACCTGGGAGAAGTGACCTGACTGTCCTATGCTTAAGAGAGTCGAATGAGGAATTTTATCTTCAAGAAATTTCCCGTATTTTTCCGGAGTCAGTTTGTCCTCCTCTGCAGTAAGTATCAGTACAGGTTTTTGAATTTTTTCTATTTTATCGGAGATATCCATGGTGCTGCATGCTGTAAAATCATTGAACACAACCTCAGGACTGCATCTGCCGGCAATCCCGGCTACCTTATCTATTTTCTCCTGATTCGCCGACCCGGAAAGCCCCATTGCGGCAATCATTGATGTGTATCCGCTGTAGTCATTTTTTACCATATCAAATATTGCGGGCAGAACTTTCAGTCTTGAGCCGGTGTTTATCAATATGCCCCCGGTGACGTCATTGCTGATCATTATATTCATTGCAATGGCTCCGCCCATGCTGTGGCCGCAGAGGAAAGGGGTCGGAGGAGCGAGTTCATTGAGAAAATTAATAACCAACTCTGAGTATTCATCAATGCTGGTCATTCCCTCCCCCTGGCTTTCCCCGTGTCCGGGCAGGTCAATTGCTACTGTGTTTGCATATTCAGAAAGTCCCTGTACCTGCTCATCCCAGATGCCTGAGGAATTTCCCGCACCATGAATGAATATAATAGTTGGGCGGCCGGAGTTGAGCGGCCATGAATCTGTATTGAAGTGTATTCCAGAAATATTTTTACTAATCATAGAATTTTTTCCTTCTTAATCGGATGTTAGCATCTGTTAACGTACTAAACTGACGGAGTTTTATTTGAATCAAGGAATTAATTAAGAACAACAGAAAAAGTTATATCATGGTCTGTGCTTCTCCATCTTAAATACTTGACCTCATTGCAGCCTGATTAGTATGATTGATCTATGGAAACAAAGGCCGTTTTTGACATAAGAGTTCAGCCTAAATCATCGAGAAGCGGAATAGTAGTGGATGAATCTGATGATATTAAGGTTTACCTGAATTCTCCTCCCGCTGAGGGAAGGGCGAATAAGGAATGTATTCAGCTTTTCTCAAAGAAACTTAAGACTGCAAAATCTAAAATTTCAATTGAAAAGGGCGAGAAGGGCCGCAATAAGAGAATTTCCGTTCAGGGTATGAGTCCCGTTGAAGTAATGAAGATGCTCAGGGAATAGTGATATGGCTGGTAAATTAGGCTTCCATCTCTCCATTGCAGGAGGGGTGTGGAAGGCCATTGACGAAGCATTGATTCTCGGGATCGATGCATTGCAGATCTTCCTGAAAAATTCCGGCAGATGGGTCGGGGCCGCTTTGAAGAGTGACGATGTCGATATGTTCAGAGAAAAATGGAGAGCTGCAGATAATCTGTCAATATATGGTCATACCGGCTACCTTATCAATCTCGCCGGTAAAGGTGAAAATCTTGAAAAATCAATAACCCTTCTGAGAGATGAAATTGACCGGGCGGCAATTCTCTCTGTTCCTTCACTTGTTCTTCATCCGGGGAATCATAAGGGTGGAGGAATAGAAAAAGGAATCAGATCAATTATTGAAAACCTCGATTTAGTTTTGTCTGATTCCCCCGATGATGTAAAAATTCTTCTGGAGACAACTGCTGGGCAGGGGACTTCTGTCGGCCACCGGTTTGAACATCTGGCAGAGATAATTAGAGGCTCTGCATTCCCCGAAAGACTGGGAGTTTGTCTTGATACCTGTCATATCTTTGCCGCAGGATATGATCTTTCCACTGAGGATGGGTATAACTCCGTAATTGACAGGTTCGATTCCATCATTGGTCTTGACAGGCTGGAGCTTGTTCATATGAATGATTCGAAGAAGGCGGCAGGTTCGTTTGTCGACAGACACGAACATATCGGACAGGGAATGATCGGGACTGAGGGTTTCAGAATGCTGTTGAATGATTCCAGGCTGGATCACGTCGATTTTATCATGGAGACTCCCGTTGATGAACACTACGGCAATGCCGGGGAGCTGGCCTTCGTACAATCTCTGATAGTTTCGGATAAATAATATGAAAAAACAGATTCTGGCCGACCTTGCACTTTTTGCAGTGGTGATTGTGTGGGGATATACTTTTGTAGCGATTAAAAATGCTCTTGCCGATATAACCCCCTTTAACTTTATCTTTATAAGATTTACTATATCTGCTTTATTTCTTATCCTGATTTTTCGTAAAAGATTAAGAAATCTTGACCGTATTACTTTTAAAAGCGGTGTACTCATCGGAATATTTCTCTTTCTTGCCTATGCGTTTCAAACCGTGGGATTAAAGTATACAACTGCATCCAATGCCGGTTTTATCACCGGCTTCAGCGTAGTTCTTGTTCCACTGTTTTCTGCCTTGTTTATAAAATCAATGCCGCGGAAGGAGAGTATCGCCGGAGTAGTTCTGGCAGTTGCCGGTCTCTTCCTGCTTTCATACAGCGATACCAGTGTGTTTACAAAGGGAGATCTGCTGGTTTTATTCTGTGCAGTTGCGGTTGCCTTCCATATAATTTCTGTAGGATACTATACTGTTAAGACTGATTCTGTGCTGCTTACTGTTGTTCAGATAGCAACGGTTGCTGTCTTCTCTTTCTTCTGTACCATTGCCGTTGAGGAGCCGGTTCTTCCCGACACAGCTGTGGTGTGGAGTGCAATTCTGGTAACTTCAATATTTGCTACAGTTGGAGCATATCTCATTCAGAATTTAATGCAGCGCTTTACCTCCCCCACCCATACCGCTCTTATTTTTGCAGGGGAACCGGTTTTTGCCGGAATTTTTGGTTTCATTCTTCTGGGTGAGAGGCTGGGCTCCGGTGCGGTTGCGGGATGCTTTCTTATTCTTCTGGGTATGATTGTAAGCGAGATAAGAATAAAGAGCAAACAAACGGCAATTTAACAGCCGTATGTTTCTTTAAACTGGTATCCGTTTTTTATAAATTCTGTTGCATCGGGTCCGGAAAGCGGTTCTGATATGAAATAACCCTGGGCATAATCGCAGTCGAAATTATTAAGCATTTTGACGTGACATTCATCATCAATCCCCTCTGCAACTACACGGAGTCCCAGGTTGTGGGCAAGATTTATTATCGATTTTACAATAGTTTCACTGGATTCATCCAGATGCATCCACTTCACGAAGGACTGGTCCACTTTGAGAATATTTACGGGGAAGTGCATCAGATAGCTGAGAGAGGAATAGCCTGTACCGAAATCATCCATGTATATGGGAAACTTTTTGGACCTGAGTTCCAGCAGGGCGATATTGGCCGCTTCCATGTCATCCATGAATGAGCTCTCTGTCAGTTCAAATCCGATATCATCGTGTTCAATCTCGTATCTGTCTGTTATCTCAAAAATGTGTTCGGTCAGGCCCGGGTGGAGAAACTGCTTTGGCGAGAGGTTTATATTTATTCTCAGTGGGGAGGTCAGCTTTAGTTCACTTTTCCACTTCTTTATCTGGGCGCAGGCTTCTTCTACTATCCACAGGCCCAGAGGAAATATAATTGCTGAATTCTCTGCAGTTGATATGAACTTATCGGGGGTGATTATCCCTTCCTCAGGGTCATCAATTCTTATCAGCGCTTCAAATCCTGAGAGTCTGCCCGTTGAGAATGATACAACCGGCTGGTAAAACAGACGGAAACGCTCTGCTTCCAGGTATTTCCAGAGTTTATCTTCCTGATTACGCTGGTCATTGTCTTTGACACGTCTCTCCTTGTTTTCCCTCTCATGCTCCCGGGATTTTCGGAGGTTTATGCGTGCTATTTTATTCTGATTTATTAAGTTATTAATCAATGTGTTGAAGAGGGAAACGAGATTTTCAGTTGAGATATTTATTTCTCTCTCTTCTCCTGAATCATCTCTGTATCTTATGCTTCTTTCAGCATTTTCCCGTTCTGCATATTGAACGATTGTACTGCTTTCAGTGATCTGGCAGATGAGGTCTTTCTTCATTACAGGTGTTGTTATTACATTATAAATGCCTGATTGAAGGAGTCTGATATAAAGGCTTTTTTCCTCCGATGCAATAAGAGCGAATAGGGGTGTTTCATAAGAGGCTGATAACTCTTTTACATCCTGAAATTCAGAATCAGGGGAATGCGGATCAGCTGCATATATAATTATGTCAGGGTTGTGATCCGCATTGCATAGTTCAGATGCTTTTTTGAAGCAGGCGCTGCGGCCGGATTGTTCAACGGCTCTCTCCATCGCCTGCTGACTGCGGGGAGGCATATTTATTATCAGTATAGTTTTTTCTTTATTCATTTTTCCATTATAGATAGTATCTAATAAAAAAGAAAGAAATTTACAAAGATTATAAAAACAATTTACTCTTTCCGGCAACAGATTAGTGTATTGCAATAACTGTAAAAATTCAGCAGGAAAAATCCGGGAATATAGATGAATAAATTCAAGGTAGTATCATCATATAGAGCCTCTACTCATCAGGCAGCGGCAATTGACAGCCTCTCGAAGGGAATAAGATCCGGGAATAAGCATCAGACTCTTCTGGGCGTAACCGGTTCAGGCAAGACCTTTACAATGGCAAAGGTAATAGAGGAAATAAATAAGCCTGCTCTCGTCCTGACACACAACAAGACTCTTGCAGCTCAGCTTTTTCGCGAATTCAGCGAGTTTTTCCCGGAAAATGCCGTGGAATACTTCGTATCCTATTATGATTACTATCAGCCCGAGGCCTACGTGGTCTCATCTGATCTTTATATAGAGAAAGACTCATCGATAAACGATGAGATCGACAGGCTCAGGCTCAAGGCCACATCTTCTCTGCTTGAGAGAAAGGATGTAATTGTTGTATCCTCTGTGTCATGCATCTACGGACTGGGAAGGCCCGAAGATTTTGAGAAGTCACACATTGTTGTGAGAGAGGGCAGCGAGATTGGAAGGGATGCACTCCTCCGGAAACTCGTAGCTGTGTACTATGAGAGAAATGATATATCCTTTGTCCGAGGTACTTTTAAGGTGAAGGGAGACATTGTCGATGTCTATCCGGCCTATTTGAAGCAGGAGGCTTTTCGCATAGAGTTTTTCGGGGACGAGGTGGAGAGAATCTCTCAATTCAATCCTGTGAGCGGAGAAATTCTGGGCCGCACCGATACCTGTGTGATATATCCGGCAAAGCATTTTGTCTCATCACCTGATGAAATGGGGGCTACGGTTAAACTCATAGAAACTGAGCTTGAAAAGAGTCTCGAGTCCTTCAGAAAGGCGGGTAAACTTCTCGAGGCTCAGAGGCTTGAAAGCCGCACTAAATACGATATAGAAATGCTTCTGGAAACGGGCTACTGCAGCGGTATTGAAAATTATTCGCGTATTATAGAGAGGAGGGATGAGGGGAAGAGGCCGTCCTGTCTTCTGGATTATTTTAAGAACGATTATCTTATGCTCGTTGATGAGTCCCATGCGACTCTTCCCCAGGTGAGGGGCATGTACGGGGGAGACAGATCGAGAAAGGAAAATCTTGTTAATTACGGTTTCAGGCTTCCCTCTGCTCTTGACAACCGGCCTCTGGTTTTCGAAGAGTTTGAAGATATCATAGATCAGGCTATCTTTGTGTCGGCAACTCCTTCAGATTATGAACTGGAAAATTCGGAAAATATTGTTGAGCAGATTATCCGTCCCACGGGCCTGCTTGATCCGCCTATTGAGGTGAGGCCTGCCAAAAATCAGGTTGATGATCTCATCGGTGAGATAAATAAGAGAGTTGAAGCAGGGGAGAGAGTTCTTGTTACAACTCTGACCCAGAAGATGGCTGAAGATCTCTCTGTTTATTTCGAGGAGGTAGGAATTAATGCAAGATATCTTCATTCTGAAATCGACACAATAGAGAGGGTGGAGATAATAAGAGATCTGAGAAAAGGCGAATTTGACTGTCTCATAGGAATAAATCTCCTCAGAGAGGGGCTTGATATTCCCGAGGTATCTCTGGTTGCAATTCTCGATGCGGATAAGGAGGGCTTTCTTAGATCCAGAAGATCCCTGATCCAGACTTCCGGCCGTGCGGCGCGTAATCTTAACGGTTCGGTCATAATGTATGCAGACAGAATAACAGGATCCATGCAGGAGGCTATCGAAGAGACCGAAAGAAGAAGAAAAATTCAGATGGAGTATAATAAAGAAAATAATATAGTTCCCGAATCGATAAAGAAGGATATTGTTGATATATTAGAGAGAGAATATCTGAGGGATAACAGCTATATGAGTCTCGTTGCAGAGAGGCCACCCTCCTACAGAAGCGACAATCTTAAAGATCTTCAGGAGTACAGAGATACTCTTAAAGGGGAGATGCTTCAGGCGGCAGAGGATCTGGATTTTGAAAAAGCTGCTGTATTGCGGGATCAGATTATAAGTATTGAAAAGAAGATAAATATTTTAAAGAAGAAAAAATAACTGATAAAGGGGCGGTTTATGAAGACAATAGGACTGATAGGCGGAATGAGCTGGGAATCTACACTGGAATACTACAGGCTTATCAATGAAAAGGTCAGGGACAGACTGGGCGGGCTCAATTCTGCGAAGATTATTATGAATTCCTATAATTTTGAGGAAATTGAAAAATATTTGGCTGACGGAGACTGGAAGAGTCTTGAGAATTCCCTGATATCGACTGCAGAACTGCTCGAAAGATCGGGTGCTGAAATGATTCTCATTTGCACCAATACGATGCATAAGATGGCCGGAGCAATTCAGAAGAGAATAGGTGTTCCTCTCCTCCATATTGCAGACGCCGCGGCAGAGGATATAAAGAAGCACGGTGCAGACAGGGTGGCTCTTCTTGGAACAGAATTTACCATGTCTGAGGGGTTCTATACCGAGAGGCTTAAAAAAGACCACGGCATCGATGTCATAATTCCCGTAAGCAAGGACAGAGCCATGGTTAATTCTGTTATTTTTGATGAGTTGTGCAGGGGAATTATTAAAGAATCATCAAAGAAAGAATATCTGAGAATCATAGATGAGCTTTCTGATAGAGGGGCCGAGGGAATAGTCCTGGGATGCACTGAAATTCCTCTGCTTATAAAGCCTGCTGATACGGCTCTGCCGCTTTATGATACAACAGAGCTCCATGCCTCAGCTGCAGTGGATGAGGCGCTGAAATAAAAGGGTCTCAGCCTGACGGCGTGGTCGAAGGCACCTGATTTCTGTGATAGGGTAAGTACAAATCACAGAAATTAAGGAGTTTAGATATGAAGAAATCAATCATAACAAGAAGTTCGCTCTGTCTGCTTACTATGTTTTGTATAAGTATGATTATTGCACAGACTGCATGTTCTCAAAATATGAGAGAAGGCGGCAGACCTCATGGACCTGATATGCGAAGCATGGACTCGAATCAGGATAGGAAGGTGTCAAAAAAAGAGTGGCTGGCATTTCATAAGACATTGTTCAGTAAAATGGATAAGAACAGTGACGGTTATCTGGTAGACAGCGAATTAACCAGGCCAGGCAATTCAGAGGGAGGAAGAGAATCCGGCGGAAATGAAGGCGGAATGAACAGACGTCAGGGACCTCCTCCTCTTTCAGTAAGCACGATTGATAAAGATGGAGACAATAAGGTCTCTTACAGTGAATGGAAGAGTTTTCACAGCGCAAACTTTAAGAAGATGGATAAAAACAGTGACGGCTATCTGACCAAAGATGATATGGGTAAACCTCAGGGCAGGTAAACAAACCTTTTCATAGTATTATTTTACAATTAACAGAGACCCTGACTGCATAATGCCCTCAGGGTCTCTGATATTATTTTTATACGGGTTAGATAATGAGTGCAGTCCTGATTATTGGAATAGTGCAGGGACTTTTTACTCTCCTATACTTTATTATTCGAAACAGCGGGAGGAAAAGTTCTAAATACGTCGTCATTCTCATGTCCTCCCTTATCCTGCACATGTTCTGCCGGCTGATACCGGATTTATGGGAAGTTTTCCCCGGGAATTATTTTTTAAGAATAAACAGCATCCCCCTGCTCTTCGGGCCTCTTCTCTTCTTCTACGTCCTCTTTGAAATTGATGAGAAAAGTACCTTTAGAAAATCTTATCTTATGCATCTTTTTCCATTTGCGGCTCTACTGGTTTTTTCGCTTTTTTTTCAGAGTCCGCCGGCCGGAGCAAATGCGGAAGTGCAGTGGGCAGGACACCGTTCGGGAGTTTCCGATGCAGCCCGCGCAAAGGGCAAACCTCCTCTGCAGGTGATGGAAAACAAAATGGCCCGCGAGGATGTGAGGGATCTTCCTCCCGGAGAAAAAAGGTTCAGGCCGAAACCTCCTCCTGGTGAAATAAAGCTTTCAGATGTATTTGATCTGCTCTTCAGTGTGCCGGGACTTTTTATAATCTCATTTTTCTTATACGGGTTTAAAATTTTCATGATGCTCAGGAAACACAGGGATAACATAAAAAACTTTTTTTCCTATGAAACCGAGCTGCTCAATCTCAGGTGGGTAAGCCTCATTGTGGCGGCCTTTATGTTTGCAACTCTCTTCATGTTTTCTGCATTTTTTATCTCTCCGGCGCTGAAGAAACATCATATCCTTAATCCCAATCTTGCAGAAACCTATGGTCTGACTTTTTTTATCTTTATTTTCAGTATTTTTTCTATAAAACAGCCTCCTATTTTCGGAGAAAAGCTGCTTGAGGGTG
Organism: uncultured Leptospirales bacterium; assembly: GCA_964396355.1. Lineage (GTDB taxonomy): Bacteria > Spirochaetota > UBA4802 > UBA4802 > UBA5550 > CAYNFB01. The sequence continues at coordinate 22,341 of CAYNFB010000016.1, forward strand.
AGGAGGCTTCGCCGGAAAAGAAGTATGAAAAATCAGGCCTCGGGGAGGAGCAGCAGAATACATATATAGAAGAGATTGAAAAATTTATGAGGACTGAGAAGCCCTATCTCAATGGGGATTTGACTATAAATGAACTTTCAGAAGAGCTTGAGATTCCCCGTCATCATATCTCACAGGTTATAAACAGCCGGTGCGGAATGAATTTCTATGCCTATGTAAACAGCTTCCGTATGGCTGATGTGATTGAGCGGCTCAATGATGATAATTTCAGAGATTATTCACTGCTGAGAATAGCCTTTGATTCCGGTTTTAATACCAAGTCTGCCTTCAATAGAATTTTTAAGGAAAATACAGGACTTACTCCTTCAGAGTACAGGAAAGCGGTATAAAGACTGACTGCTTTTTTCCTGGTTTTGTTTCAGTCATTTTAATGCTGTCTGGTTTATTAACTTACGTATTGAATTATGAATAAATCTTGAAATTTTTATGCTCTCAAGTAATCATGCTTAAAAAAAAGAGGAATATGTGATGAAGAAAATAGTATTAATAGTCTGTATTGTTTTCACAGGTGCAGTTCTTGCCTGTGCTGCAAAGAATCCTGTGGTTGAAATGAAGACTTCCATGGGAACAGTTGAGATTGAACTCTACAAGACTCAGGCTCCGGTAACAGTTAATAACTTTTTGAAGTATGTGGATTCCGGTTTTTACGACGGGACTATATTTCATCGTGTTATAAATAACTTCATGATTCAGGGCGGAGGATTTGTCTCCGGCATGCGTCAGAAAGCGTGTTCTGCTCCTATTAAAAATGAAGCTGCGAACGGGCTGAAGAACAGTAGAGGGACCCTTGCAATGGCAAGGACTATGGACGTTAACAGCGCAACGGCACAGTTTTTTATAAATGTTAAGGATAATGCATTTCTTGACTATCGTGATTCCAGTGCCCGGGGATTTGGATACTGCGTCTTCGGCAGAGTTGTCAAGGGAATGGATGTCGTCGACAGGATTAAAAATGTAGCAACGGGAAATTCGGGGTATTTTCAGAATGTTCCGGTAAAGGATGTAGTTATTATATCAGTGAGAAGCAAGTAAAGGGCTGAAAGAGATAAAACCCCTTGCGGTTTTATCTCTTTTTTCTGTCTGTTGTTTCTCTGTGATATTCACATAGTCTATATAGTTTTTTCGTTCTTGGATTTTTTTCTGTTACTTTCTTTCCGCATCTTACGCAGAGACCCTGTTCTCTCCGGGTTCTGTAAAGCCTCATATACCTTTCTGTTCCAGATGATTTGTATTTGCTTATCTGAATTCTGTAGCCTTTGAATAGATAGTTTCCAATTGCATCTTCTGAGCCTTCCTTGAGATCTTCCATCGCTTTCTCAAGTTTTTTGTATGTTACTTTTTTAGGTTCCATCTGATTTACCTGTCAATTTTTTATAATCCTATGATCATTTAAAAATCAGGGCCTATCTTTTCAATTAAAAAAGCTGGAAAGGTGAACAAAGTGTCAAAAAAGTGATTGCCTAACCTGCTGCTTCTGCCTTTAAGAGATAATAATTTGACTTGACGAAAGGTCTTATAGATAAGTAAGTGAATTATAATATTTTTGGAGGCAATTCAAGTGGAATGGTGGGTATTGTACATAATACTGGGAATAGTAATAGCCGTACTTGTGGCAGGTTATATTTTCTTGAAAAAGAATATGGAGAAAAAGGCCAATACACAGAAGTATATGGTTGAGCAGCATAAAGTTCTTACATCAGCCTTGATTCTCGAAAAGAGAATGGATAAAATTAATAATGCAAACATACCTAAGAGCGTACTGGGGCAGGTGCCCAAGATTTATAAACTAAAGAAAGTTCCTATTGTTAAGGCTAAAATAGGTCCACAGGTTATGGATCTTCTCTGTGATGAGGATATTTATGATAAACTGCCGGTTAAGAAGAGTGTCAGAATAGAACTTGCAGGTATTTTTATAGCCGGAATTAAGGGAGATAAGTCTAAAAGCAGGAAAAAATAAAGGATAAATTTTTTTCATTGACGAAGGTACCGGATAAAAATAATGTTCGGTCAGTTGTTACAGAGATTTTTTCTTTTTTTAACTTAATTTT
>CAYNFB010000017.1:0-327 GCA_964396355.1 uncultured Leptospirales bacterium
GTACTTTATCATATAACGGTCAAAGATGCACAGCTATTAAAATGCTCTTTGTCCACAGCAGTATTGTAGACAAATTTTCCCAAATGCTGAGCTTCCGGCTTGATCGTCTTAAGCTTGGAATGCCCTGGGATGAAGGTGTGGATATCACCCCTCTGCCTGAGGATAACAAGTGTGAATTTCTTCAATCTCTGGTTGAGGATGCTGTTTCCAGAGGAGCATCGGTGCTTAACAGCCGGGGCGGAGAGTACGCTAAAAGCATCTTTTATCCGGCTCTTGTTTATCCTGTTAATAAAGGAATTACTTCTTTAACTATACAAATGGAAGATC
>CAYNFB010000017.1:337-24296 GCA_964396355.1 uncultured Leptospirales bacterium
GCCTCTTGACTACATTGTCGAATCAAATTACGGACAGCAGGTAAGTATATTCGCAAGTGATCCGGGAGTTATTGCAGAATTGATAGATCCTCTCGTCAATCAGGTGGCAAGGGTAAACATCAACAGTCAGTGCCAGAGAGGGCCTGATAAATTTCCCTTTACCGGAAGAAAGGATTCGGCCGAAGGGACTCTTTCAGTCTCTGATGCCCTCAGAGTGTTTTCTATAAGATCACTTGTTGCGGCCAGGAATAATTCTCTCAATAAAGATATTATCAGGACAATATTGAAGGAGGATAAATCAAATTTTCTCTCAACAGATTTTATTTTCTGATTTATTAAAGAAGTGATTTCCCGTCGGGCAGACGGTTCTTATCCATGAAAAAATCAGCTGCCCGGCCGGAGGCCACGTAGCATCCGGCGCCGATGACGGCGTTTTCTTTGATTACATTTTCTTTTCCAATGAGAGTCAGGCTGGAATTCAGCAGTCTGGGGAAGTCGCTGTTTTTTACAAACTTTTCATCAGAGCCTATGCGGCAGTTCATTTCTATATTGAAGGTTTTATTTTCGGGCACTGTATTTTCGTCTATGATTGAGTTGATGATTCTGGCTCCCGGGCCTACTTTTATAAAGGGCAGAATGATTGAATTTTTTATAAGAGCCTTTTCGTGAATCTCTACACCGGGGAAGACAATAGAGTTCTCTACAGTTCCATTAATATAGCAGTAGTCTGATATAAATGAGTTCTTTATCACGCCTCTTTCATCGAGAAGAGCATATCCATCTGATTTTATCTGACTCTTTATCAGCTTTTCTCTGTGCAGGAGTTCTGCTATATCACGGTTCCAGATGATCTCTCTGTTGAGGTTGTAGTACTCATTAACATTGTTTATGGGTCTGTAAAAGGCATCTATGGCAGAGGTGCTGATGCCGTCGTGAATCAGAATGTTAATTATCATTTCAAAGAAATTCGGAGCCTCACGGTTTTCCTTGAGAGCTTTTTTTATTACCGAGGTAAGTGTTCTCTTGTCAGTGATAACTATCTTGTGAGCCATCGATGCTTTCCCGTCGAGTTTTAATTTAAAGAGAACACTCTTCTTCTTCGAAGATTTGAATTTATTTACCAGTTTTGAAAAGTCAATTATTGAAGGATTATCTCCGTTATAAATGACGAAATTGGATGAATTTGATTCTGATATTACTTCCAGAATTGAATTGAGATTTGAGTGATCCAGAGGATAAATTTTTATATTATGAATATCGTTTTCCTGGCTGATGTCAGTATAGTCCTTGAGGTACTGATCAAGGTCATCATTTGAACTGTTATAGAGTATTGTGCTCTCTGCGCCCGAGGATACTGAATTGCGTATTGTAAAATCCACTACTCTGAATCTTCCGCCTATGGGAAGCATGTATCTTGATCTTGATTGAGAAAGAGATAGCAGAGTTGCATCCTTCTGTGTGGGATATGAAATTATTGTAAAACCCTTCATCTAAACCATTCCGATAATATTATAGTAATTAGAACCTTTTTTAGATAATACAAAAAAGCAATAAAAAAAAAGCATTACGTAAAAATTGAGTTATATTTACATCGTCTTACCTGCGTTTTGCTTTTTTGCCTCGGCTGGGGAGTTTTTTATCATCAGCGATGAGAGTTCTTTTTAAAATAATCTTCAAAGAGCTCCTTATTGAGAGTGAGAAGTCTGCTTCGTATCTGGTCAGTGTTGTCAGGATTGATATTTTGATTTTCGTAATAGTCAAGCAGCCACAGGTATTTGTTCATCATTCTGGGCAGTATATTTGTTGATTCCACTTCTTCTCTGTTGAGTTTTACAAAATTACTCTCGAGATTGAAAACTTCTCTTTTTAGAGATTCAAGCTGATGTTTGTTGATATTTCTTCTCACGTAGAAAATATCTGTTATGAATCCGTATACTGGAATCCACTCTCTTACGTCTCTGTATTTATTGCCGCTCTGATTTATTGCCTCTACTATTTCCATAATGGGTTTTGCAAGAATCATGGACATGTCAATCTTTGAAGGATCAATAAGAAAGGCTTCCTTGAAATTCAGCAGACTCTTGGGGATATCATCCAGGTGAAAGTATGATTCTCCCAGGATGTAAAAGAGTCTGGCATTTGCTGTATAGGAGTTCTTTGTGAATTCCAGGGTCTCTGCAGCGTATTTATATTCTTTGAGCCTCAGGAAGCATTCTCCCAGGTTGAGAAGCAGATCAAACCTGCTGTCAGTGTCCTCATTTTTCTGAAAGGCCAGTTTGTAGTGTTCTGATGCCTTGAAGAAAATATATCTTATTACTGCTCTGTACGCAGAAGAAGACTGCATGTTCTTTAATAATGCATATTCATCGTATACAGACCATTCCTCCATAAGGAAATCGGCTCTGGCCTTTCCTTCAGCGGTTTTTTTGAGATCTCTTTCCCTGTTTCCCCAGAATTTTGAAGTTCTGTACGCCTCGGCAAGACCGGGATAGTCAGGATTGAGAGTCATCAGTTTGTCTATTTTTTTGATTGCCTCTTTGAATTTGCCTTCACTGATGAGCTCGTATATCTCACTGCTTTCATTCAAAAGAGGGTCATCTGAAAAAGTTAGCTGTCCGTTTCTGTCCATATTATAAATTATATTGTTATTTGTTTGCCGTGATCAAGACTCATCCGGCGTGAAGTAAATATAATGACCTGTCTGATGCCTGACAGTTCAAGCACAATTTTATTTAATTGATCAACAATTTTACTGTCGTCTGAATCAGACGGCGGTATAATTATAAGGGGAGGAAGAAATGGGGAGTCTTTCATTAAATAAGCCATGGCTGTGGATAAAGACAGGATCAATCCTTCTGAAATTTCATTATAGCTTTCCTCTGTCTCTGATGTGATGATTTTTTCAATCATCTGCCGGTCGTATTTTTCTCTTTGTTCATTTGAGGAAATAGTTTCAAAGACTTCATCTGTCCTGTCTATCAGCTCCTCCAGGTGTGAGCTAAGCCATGAATCAGCAGATTTTTTCAAAGTACTGCTTATAAATGTCAGAGCATCCAGCTCTTTTTGGAGAGTACTAATTTTCTCTCCGATTTTATCGGCTTTTTCAGTGAAAGAAAGATCTTCCTCCGATCCGTACTTTTTGATTTCATTATTTATGTTTTCATAAATAGTTTTTTCCTGATTTATCTCAATTTCGGTCTCAGACAGAATATCTTTTATTTCATGAACAGCATCTTCGATCTTATGAAAATCCGGCAAAGGGTGAAGTTTGTCGTTGATTTTTTTTATTTCTGAGTTTATCTTTTCTTCGGTCTCCCTGAGTTTGATGACTACCGAATCCAGATTTTTTTTCTCTTCACTGATATCTGTCTGACTGTTCATCATTTTCCTGAGTTCAGTAATTTCAGATTTCAGGTCATTGAACTTAATGAAATCTTCGAAATATTGAAGAAGAAATTCATATAGTTCCCCGGTTTTGTAATCCTCCATTTCAAAGCTGCTCTGCTCCATGTAGTCAAAGAGTTCTTTTTCCATGGTTCTTTTTTCTTCGATCAACTCTTCAGGATACATTTTTTTAACAGCATGGAGACTTTGATAAAATATAATTACTGCAATACAAAATAGTGTTATTCCTGTTATGTAAAGAGGGAACTCCACTGCTGACCTGTCACCTGCTGATTTATAGAGGAGAAAGGTGGTTACAATAAGGGCTGATACCGCTATTGCTGATATATATTTCTTCATCCGGCTGAGGATCACCCGCCTGTTGCTGAAGTATGAGTCTACTCTGCCGCTGATGTCTCTTATGCTGTTGAAGAGTCCCTGTATTCTGTCAAGATTATCCTCGTCACCGGATAATTTATCCCGGAGATGGGGGAATTTTAAATTTACGTCTTCTTCTATGGATTTGATTCTTTTTATCAGTTCATCAAGTTTTATTATATTTCCCTTGAGCCTGTCTCTTTCTGAATCCAGATTTTCTTTCTCCTTAAGAAGAATGTGAATCCTGCCGAGCGTATCAAGGTATTCAGTTAAAGAGCTTTTCTTTTTAATGAGTTTGCTTATTATCCTGTTTACAGAATCTATTTCTCTTTTAAGTTTTTCTTTTCTCAGACTTTTAATTTCCAGAAGCTGAAGTTCTTTGTCAGCATCGGCAATCTGTTTTTTCAGATTTTTTTCATTCCTGATGATGTTTATTGAACCGTTCAGAAGCTGTTCATTGAGAAGGATTTCTTTGATTGCCGGAACAGAACGGGTGATATCTGTATTCTTTATCTGTCCTGACATATCAATAATTGATGTGCTTATGAATGAGTGCCGGCTGAATATAGTTCTGTAGTCTGATAGTGCTTTCTGGTGTTCATCAGTTTCCGGCTCTGTTCCCTTATAATCGGTGCTGATTTGATCGGATGTTATATCGAATTCCAGATCCGCCATACTCAGGAGAATTCTGCATGAACCTGAATCGCCGGAATTCCCTTCTTCAGATTCTCCGCAGACCGTATCTGTGAGAACATCCAGAAGGCTGCTGATCCTGCTGCTCTGTTCTGCAAAAACTATATTCAGTCCGCTGTCTAACTCAATTGAATCCGGTTTTGCTTCGTGAAGGTTGAAATCGATCTTCAGAAAGTACAAAATAAAACCTCCGCGCCTGTTTCTTCAGCTGTTTCTCCCTGATTTAATATTTCAGCAAGGATGTCCTTATCAATTTCTCCGGGAATATTACCGTTTTCAATCATATCTGAAATTGATCTGAAGAATTCCCCTTTAAGCGTTTTCAAATTCCGGAATTTTTCAGCCTGCATTTCTAAAGATGGAACAGTCTGATCCACTATGCGCAGACCCCTGAAGGAACCCTTCAGCTCAGAATTAAAGTCCTGATCAATATTGAATCCCCTTGTCCCGCACAGCACAATGTTGTAAATAGACTCTGTATGCTCCATTGCTTTTATCCTCAGGAGGAGTTCTTTATCATTACTTATATAGGTGCATTCAATTCGGCACATGGTGACATTGTCGTTATTGACAGAGATTCTCTTTATCTGTGAAAGCTGGTCGTTCTCTACTTCCATGGATATTACATATCTGTCTCCTGGTTCATCGAAACAGCATGGTTCAGGACTTCCCGCATAGGCTCCTATAATTCTATTCATAGATTTAAACATTTTGAAATTATGGCTTTTCCCCAGGGCGTAGAAGTGAAGGTTCAGATCTCTGATATCTTCTTTATTGATGCATCCCTCATCGCTTTTGGAGAGATGAGGAGTAAAGTCTGCATGAAATAATCCCAGGTGAAATGCTGATTTTTTTCTCTGGTTTCTATCCCGGACCGTATGCCGTGGACATAAATATTCCCTTTTCCCGATTTAACAGAGCCGGATTTACTCCCGTCATGGAAAATGGTCACGCCCTGAATTTTCTCAATGTCTTCGATTACATCGTGATCGGAAAATTCGTCATGGGCGGTTGTATAGAAAATTTCGGTTCCTTTCTCTGTAATTGCACAGAATTCTTCCTTTATCACATCTAACAGGGAAGAGTCAGTGTAGTTTTCATCTATAAGGTGACCGGCAATGAGCAGGATGTCATATCTTCCGGACATTGCTGCTATTTTCCGGAATGTTGATAGATGCTGCTCTCTGTTGTCGATGAAATTATCTCTTCTTAGTCCCAGGTGAAGATCCGATGTAAGTAGAACCCTTGTTGTCATTAAAGAAGATCCATTAATTTTATTTGCCTCAATAAAAAATAAACATACTGAATTTATTGTACTTTGAATATTATTAAAATATACATACTATAGCATGAGGAGCTTCTATTTGTAAATTAAATTAAGTGTCTTTTACTTTTAATTGTAATCAAAGAACAGGGAAGGGGATTAATTTAATAATTTCCATGTTATTTTATTGACAAATATCAAAAAACTATGAGTTTACGAAATGAATCAATAGAGTAATAATTGCAGAGAGTAATATATGAGTAATGAGATAAACAAAGAAGAAGAGTTGAAATTTTCTTATTTTAAGCCTGTCGGAAGACTGGCTCTGATTTTTTTCCTGGGTTTTTCCGTCTATCTTTTCTCCTCGACGATGATACTGATTTTTCTTACCAAATCATCCAGGGAGGTTAAGGTGCCCGATGTACTTGGAAAGAGATACGTCGATGTGAGCAACAGCCTTGTTCGAAGAGGTTTTAGAACGGATCTTAAATTCATAGACGTATATGATATGGATGACGGTGTTGTTCTCAGTCAGTACCCTGAAAGCGGGAAGGTCGTCTCGGAAGACAGCAGCCTGAGGCTAACTGTAAGCAGGAGCGGTTTCTTTATAGAAGTTCCCAGTCTTGTGGGATCACAACTGCCTATTGCCGTGAACAAGCTGAAAAATATGCATTATCAGGATAAGTCTGTGTCAGTGAGCACAGGCGTTGTATCATATATCCCGTCGGAGAAGACCGCAGACAATGTTGTCATCTCTCAGTCTCCCAAGCCGGGGACGAGAATTACCCCCGACAGGAAGGTTAATCTGCTCGTCTCAAGCGGTTCGGTGAAGGACGACAGAAGGATGCCTTCTGTAACAGGTCAGTCTATTGATCTCTGTTACGATCTCCTCCTTGCCAAGGGACTTAAGGTGAAAGAGGAAATCATTAAAACCGGAGATATAAAGAAGAGCGGATTAGTCGCTTCTCAGAGTATAAGAAAGGGCGCTTTAATAAAAGAAGGTGCACCGGTCAAGATAGGGGTCTACTGGTATAAACTTCGTGAACATCCTTATACCTCCTATGAACATATTGAATATACTATTCCCTCCGATCAGCCTGCAGGGCTTTATGAGGCCTATATTGAGGATAATTTTTCAAAAAGAGTTCGTTTTTCTTCGACCATGTCTCCAGGGCAGAAAATCAGCTTCCTTTATCACAGGGTGGGAAATTCAAAGATAATGATAAACAGGGATAAAAATAATATAAGGATTATGAGTATTAATGTCGATGAATTCGAATAGTATACTCGTATCTCCGTCAGTAATAGCGGGTGATCTGAGCACAATTGGTCATGATGTGTCAGGTTTTGACAGCAACGTTGTAGATCTGCTTCACATGGATGTGATGGACGGGAATTTTGTTCCCAATCTTACCTTCGGGCCCGGTTTCATCGCTAATGTTAAGAAGCATACAGATATTCCTCTTGATGTCCATCTGATGATTGAAAAACCGGAAAATTCGCTTGAGGAGTATATCAGGCTGAGTCCCTGGTGTACGGTTATTCACTACGAGAGCACCCGATTCCCGGCAAGGCTGTTGAAGCTTATTCGGGAAGGAGGAAGCAGGGCCGGTCTTTCTGTTAATCCGGCAACACCTGTGGAGGCGATTTTTGATTTGCTGCCTTACTGTGATCTCGTGCTTGTCATGTCTGTCGATCCGGGTTTTGCAGGACAGTCTTTTATGGAGACTGCTGTTCCGCGGATAAAGAGGTTAAAGAAGTTCATAGATGAAAATCATCCCGGAAGGGTTCAGATTCAGGTGGATGGAGGAATCAACCTGAATAATATAAAAGAAGTTGTTAATGCCGGAGCTGAAATTATTGTCGCAGGAAGCTCGGCGTACAGAAATGGAGATGTTAACGGGAATGTTGCTGATTTAAAAAAAGCTGTTCTCGGGTAATTAATGTTGACAAAAAAAGAGGGGTAAAAATAATTTACTCCCTAACTATATCAGGAGGTAGGCCTAGTGTCGGTTAAAATTCGGTTGCAGAGAGTTGGAACTAAGAAGAAACCATTTTACAGAGTAGTGGCAGTTGACAGCAGAAAGAAGAGAGACGGAGAAGTCATCGATTTCGTTGGAAGATATCAGCCCATTGTTGATGGTACGCAGTTTGAAGTAGATGAAGAGAAAGTATTGAAATGGCTTGGTAAAGGCGCGCAGCCCTCAGATACTATTTTGCAGTTACTGAAAAAAGAAGGAATCTGGCAGAAGTTCAAAAGCGCTAAATAATTGTTCAGGAGGCTGTAATGAATTATAGTGAACTCGTAAGTTACATGGTGAAGTCTCTGGTTGATCATCCGGATCAGGTAGAAATTCGTGAAATTGAAGGCGAAAAATCAACTATTCTTGAACTGAAAGTTATGAAAGAGGATATCGGGAAGGTTATAGGTAAACACGGACGGATCGCGAGAGCCATCAGAACTATAATTAATGCCTCGGCAACAAAAACTGGTAAAAGGGTAGTGCTGGAAATTCTTGATTGATTTCTGATAATGAATATTTAAGAGTTGCTAGAGTTACAGGTTCACATGCCCTGAACGGCAGGCTCAAAATTTACGTTGTTTCGGATATTATGAGCCGATTCCAGAAAGGTGGAGAGGTTTTCCTTAAGTTGAAGGAAAACTACAAGACCTTCGTTATTGAAGATTTTGGATTATCGAAAGGAAATGTCGGCCTCCTGAAGCTTAAGGGGGTTAATGACAGAAATAGTGCCGATTTGCTTAAAGGCGTTGACGTCTTTATCAGCAGAGAAGAAGGTGAAGCCGTAAGAGGCGATTTTGATGAGGACACCTTCTTTTATCATGATTTGGTAGGATGTAGAGTCTATCTGGATGATGTTGAGTTTGGAAATGTTGTTGATATAATGGAAGCAGGCGCCGGCGAGATTCTTGTAATAAAGAATAATGAGAACCGTGAGTTTTTAGTCCCGTTTGTTGACAGTATGGTGAAAACGGAGCGTGTTTCAGAAGGTATAATAGATATAACCCCTGTTGAGGGTTTACTTGATTTTTAGGATTTATACACTTTTTCCCGATTTTTTTGTTTCTCCCCTTGCCTCGGGGTTAATGGGTAAGGCAGTAGAATCGGGTATTATAAAATTTGAAATAATCGATATTCGTGATTATTCTGATGACAGATTCAAGAGATGTGATGATTATCCCTACGGGGGCGGTTCCGGAATGGTTTTAAATGCAGAACCGGTTTTCAGAGCACTCGAGGATAATGAAGAGGAAGAGTCACAGGTGTTATATACATCACCTTCGGGGAAGCCTCTTTCTCAGAATTTCGTCAGGGAGCTGAGTAACGAGGGTGTAATTTCTATTATCTGCGGCCACTATGAGGGGCTTGATCAGAGGGTAGTAGATAAATACGTTGATCATGAAGTATCGATTGGCGATTACGTTCTTTCCGGCGGAGAATATGCTGCACTGGTTATTGCTGATTCAGTGGCCAGGTATATTCCCGGTTTTATGTCAAACAGCGAGTCTCTGGTTGAGGAGAGTTTTGAATCCGATCTTCTGGAGTATGCTCAATATACAAGACCTGCTGTTTTCAGAGACATGAAAGTTCCCGATGTTCTGCTTAGCGGGGATCATGAGAAAATTGCCCGGTGGCGTCTTGAACGTAGAATTGAAAAAACTAAGACGGTTAGACCCGATCTTTTTAAAAAATATCTTATGAGAAAAATATTAGGGGAGTAATCGAAATGGATATAATGCAGGCTATACAGAATGACATCATGCCGATAGAAAGGACCATCGATTTTGAGGTGGGAGATACTGTCCGTGTTCATTACAAAATTGTTGAGGGAACCAAGGAGCGAATCCAGGTTTTTGAAGGAGTTGTTATAGCTATCGACAACAAAGGTATAAGCAAGACTTTTACAGTGAGAAAGCTGTCCTTTGATGTTGGAGTAGAAAGAATTTTTCCTGTATTCTCACCGAGAATCGCAAAAATTGAAGTTATGAGAAAAAGTAAAGTAAGAAGAGCTAAACTTTACTATCTCAGAGAGCTCAGAGGAAAATCTGCCAAGCTTAAAGAGAGAAGATTTACCAAGAAGGATAAAAAAGTAGCTGCTGCACCTGTAGTAAAGCAGGAGACAGAAGTAAGCAGTGATGTATCAGAAGAAAAATCTGAGTAGTATATTACTGACAGAACTTATTTATCATATGGTTAAGATAGAAGGGGTGGACTGATTATGTCCGCCCTTTCTGATTTATCCCTCAACAGGCCGGATTTTTCTATCGAGTCATCTTTTCTCGGCAACGGGCACAGCCTGATAGCGGGATTTGATGAGGCCGGCCGTGGTGCTCTTGCAGGGCCTCTGTGCGTCGGCATGGTGATATATGACCCCGGGGTGATTTCAAATCCATCAGAAGAACTTCTCGAAACGATCAAAGACTCAAAGATGCTCACCCATAGGCGCAGGCTCTTTGCTGTGGAAATTGTAAAGAGGCATGCCCTGTACTTCGATTCGGTCTTTATTCCTCACAGCGAAATAGACAGAATAAACGTAAACAGAGCCACTGAACTTGGAGTATCAAAACTTATTCACAGGGCTCCGGTAAATCCTGATATGCTTATAATGGACGGAAATTTCAAATTTAAATTCCCCGTTCCCTTCATGCCGGTGATAAAGGGAGATCAGAAATCTCTTTCTATCGCCTCGGCATCGGTTATTGCCAAAGTCGCAAGAGATCTTATCATGGCGGGGCTGGACGATAAATTTCCCGGTTACGGCTTTTCACAGCATAAGGGGTATGGCACTAAACAGCATCGGGAGGCTATTGGCTCAATAGGTCCTTCTCCTGTACACAGAAGAAGCTATGAGCCGCTTAAGAGTATGATTCCTGCAGACGAGAGTCCTTTCTGATGAAGATATCCGGTAGTGCATCGGTCTCCGAATCTGTCAGTATAGGCAGTACAAGGGATCTTCTTTCGAAGCTCGCCGGCGTTAAAATTGGAGATACTGTTTCTGCCGAGATAATTACGCGTAAGGGCAGTGAGGCTCTGCTTGATATCGGGGGACATCGCATAAGAGCCGATTTTCTCCGGGGAGTGCCTGAGGGAAACCACATAGATTTGATTCTAACTGAGAAGAACGGCAAAAACATTGTGTTTGCTCTTACAGCAGGAAGGGGGCTGTTTCGCGAGTTTTCTGTATTTACAAATGCTGTTATACTTTCAGATGAGGAGCTTAACAGCTTCTCCATTCAGAATCTCGTTCGTTTTATCTCTTCCACCGGTCCGGGACTCTTCGATATCAGTCTTTTTCTTCTGGGATTGAAGAGGAACGGCAGGAAGGCAAGGGAGCTGACTGATATTTTAAAGAATATGATGGATAGGGGGGCAGGTGCCGGAACTCTCTCCTATTTTTCTCTGCTTACATCGGGAAGGTTCAGCTCCGAAATTGTGATTCCCTATTTGTATTTTATGATGCTCCGGGGGAAGAAACCGGATTTCATGGATGAGAATTCAAGAAGCGCCATGGATGATGAGATTGAGTCTCTTCTTGATGAAATTGACGACGGCAGCCTTATTTCATTGATAGACAGAATAGTCGGGGCTGATGAAAATGAAACTTTCTCTGATGTAGTAGTGCTTCCTGATGAGGACGGCATGAGTATCTGTGAATATATTTTTCACGGAGAGAGCTGTATGGTGAATTTTAACCTTTCCGGACTCGGGAGAATATGTGTATTAATTAAATCATTGAATAAGAAACTGATTGTAAATTTTTTTACAGAAAATCAGGATGTACTAAATTTGATGAAAGAGAAAAATCCTCTTCTTTTAAATTTAATGGAGCAGAACGGCATAAAAAAAACCGATATAGGTTATTATAGTATGAAGAAAATAGTTGATAAAATACATCTATGGAGTTCAGATTTTATTATAAAAAGCGGTTTTGATGTAAGAATATAGGCGGACAGTATATGGATAAAGGAATTGCGCTTGAATACAGGAATGATGCACCGAGAGTTCTGTTTACTGCACGCGGCGATATGTTAAAAAAAATGTTGAAAATTGCAGAGGAAAGAGATATAACTGTTTACAGGGACAGAGATCTTGCCGAAGTCCTTTCTGTTTTTAAACCCGGGGACAGTATTCCGGAATCGCTTTTCAGTGCTCTTGCAGCCGTTATGTCATATTGTTATCAGGTGAATGAAGGATTTAAAAATAAAATGAATGAGTCGGGATTTCTTAATGGCTGAAATGAAAAAAATATCAGTTGAAACACTTAAACCTGGAATGATCTTCAGCCAGGCTGTATATATAGACAGCGAAAATATTCTCGTCGGCCCCAATGTGCCTGTTTCAGAGAGTGACATAAAAAAAATAATGAAGTGGGGCATTACCGAGGTTGAAACAATGGGTGAGGCCACTCATACTCCGGATACTGAAGGAGGGATTGTTTCCGTACCCGGATCCAACCAGGTAATTGAAAAATATGAAAAGCTTCTTGGTATGAGAAAGAAGATGATTGAAGTCCACAGCAATGCCTGCTACGTGATTGACCAGATTTATTCTTCTATACGCAAAGACCTTTCAATAGATTTTTCGGGTGTTGAATCAATTGTGTCTGAGATAATTGAGCTGCTTTCTGAAAACAGCAATGTATTTTTGTTTCTTAACGGACTGGATGATGTGGATAGAAATTATCTGGTAACTCATTCCGTCAATGTGACCTTCTACGCTCTTATAATCGGTCAGGCTATGAACTACAACGATAAGCAGCTCAAAGAGCTTGGAGTTGGAACCGGAAAGGCCCCAATCTTTAATGGAGCGGCAAGACATGCCCGTCGAACCGGAGATTGCGCAGGAAAATCAAGACATAGAAAAACGTATTGCCGAATTTGAAGGAAAGCTATCGCTTCAATGCCCGATTTGCAAAACTGGTGTCATTGCTCAGAATAGAACCTCTTCCGGAAAGTCGTTTTTTAAATGTACCTCCGTTAACTGTAATTTCATAAGCTGGGGGAAGCCCTTCCACATCACCTGTCCCCAGTGCGAAAACCCCTTTTTAGTAGAAGTGACCGGTAAGGACGGCATCCCCATGCTGAAATGTCCGAGAGCCACATGCGCCCACTGGCAAAAGCATCCGTTTGAAACCACCGATGCTCTGGACCGGAGATCTTCGCAGTCGTCCAAAAAACTGGTGAGAGTAAGAAAAGGTTCAGGCGGAAAAAAGAGAAAGGTGGTTCGAAGGCGTGTTGTGAGAAGGAAACATTAACCAGGCCTTGAGATGCCCTGCGGAAGGAGCCGTCTCTTGGCGGCCTAAAGCTTATTCAACCAATCCCTGAAGAACGGCCTGGTAGATCATTTTCCGGCGGCTCTTTTCCTTGCCCGTTTTGCGAATATGGACGTTCACCCTCGAGACCACGTCGGCAGGACTATCGCCCCTCATATTCGCCACGTATTTCTGGATCATGACGAGGCCCTCTTGAAAGGGGCAGGCATCCGTAAAGATCTCCCCCCAGGTATTGCGGTAGACCAGATCAATTCCCGAAGGACCGTTTGAGGCCTTAACCTCTTCAAAATCCACAACCACCATGATTCGATCAACCGTTGCCTCTTCCTGCAATTTTGTTCCCATGGTGACATGGCTCGAGGCTGAGGAGAAGAAATCCTGCAGATTCCGCAACAATTCGATCAGATCCTTGAGCATGACCCCGGAGGGATTCAAAGGCATTTCAATGGCGGTGTCGTAAGTGTCGCATATCCCGTTGATCACAAGCCAAGCGGCGGAACGAACAATCCTCCCGGAACTGAATATTCCGAGATTCTTATGGGTCTTTTCCAAAGGGTATCGGGTGGCATCAAAGAGCACCCACCTGTTCTTTCCCGTTTTGTCGCGTCTCAGTTGAATGATACATTGATCCAGTATAATCCTTCGCCCGGTCAGAGAAGGAATCAACTGCAGTTTTTTCTGCTGCCTTGAAAAAAGCACGTAAATCTTCCTGGCCAAAACCGTCATATCCCGGTCGTTGATCGCCTGCTTTTCCTTGAGTATCTGTGCCTCGGAAAGGCGCCGGTAGGTGGAGAAAAAAAACATATTGATTTCGGAAGACAACTTTAACCGGCGGGCATAGCTCCAGTGCGCTATCCGGTTGAGTTCTTCCACCGATTCCGGGGACCATTTCCATGCCTTCATGAGACCCCTGAATACTTTGACCTTATAGTCGCCGGCCCTCTTCCTGAACTGCCCTCTCGTAATTTTGGGGTCCGCCTTGACATAAAAGGCCTTCTTGACGAGATTCATGTGATCATCCATCCCCTGTCGGTCATAAAATTCCAGGATTGTTTCGATCATCAGAAGATAGGGGTCCGTTTCCGCCTTGCCTTTACATCCACTGAGAACCCTTTCTTTCAACATCTCACAAAGCAACTTACCCTCGAAAAGATCGGAGAGATACCACTCCATCATCGACATTTTTAACACGGCCTTGAAGGGATCTTTAATGCCTTTACTCAATTGCCACAGGGCCGTGCCCAGAAACTCCTCCCGGGAAATATCCCCGAGAAAACCAAGGTCCACAAATTCGTTAAAATCGTATGCGGCCTCCTTTGCCAGCCAGTCCTGATAATTTTGATAGCCCTCCTGATCAATCCCGTGAGGCAGGACCCACCACAGAGGGATCTTGCCGGCTACGAGGAGCATCGTGCGGTAACACTCTTCTTTCAAAAACCGCTTTTGGCTCGATCCCGTGCTCTCCTCATCCACACTACCGAAATCGTTGTTTCTCACCCTATCGAGCTCCGAGACGAAAAAATGGACTTCCATACCGAACTCTCGTTCGCACCAGTCGGCAACCCTATCCGTCTTATCACAAAGCTTTTGAATGCTGTCCTTTTCGAAAAGGGAAGAATTCACGCAAACCCAATAATCATAATCGGATTTTTCGGTCTGAGCCACTGTCCCCACGCTTCCCATAACAAACAACGTTTCAATGATGGGGCGTTTGACAAGATATTTCTGATAGGGAATCCTCCGTTTTCTGGTTTCCGGGAAATAGGATTGAATGAGCTCCTTTAGCTTGCGCGCCGCACCTATATTATAAACGCCGCAGCTCTCACCGCCATCGGCAACGTGGCCCGGTAAATCCGGCTCGTTGAGGCTCAGGAGGACGGGGATGAGTTCAAAGGCAATCGAGGCCTTTTCTGCATTCAACTCAAAGGCATAACGACGCCTTTGTTGTGTATACTGCTGAAAGACGAGCTTATTTCTCCGTATCAGGTTGATATCAAATTGTACCATTTGTATGAGTCCAGCCTTTTGAAAATAAAGGTTCTTGGTCATGGCAGGCATTTTCAAAAAAATGAGTGGCCAACGCGGGAAGACCAATGAAAAAGGAGGCACGAGGGCGGCGATGCATCTCCGGCATTCAACGCTTGGGCAAAGACTTGCGTGGCAAAGGGAAATACACATTGCCTCGTTTTAGGACAGATCATCATCCCTGTTTCTTTTCCTAATAGAGGCCTTCAAATTCTTTCTAATCAAGAGGTATCCCCCGATAACACACATTATACCAATAATAAAAAGTGCTTTGTCATGTCTCACCATGCCGTAGGATACAAATAGGATACCCGCCACACAAACAAAAACAGTTAGGCCTCTTTCCATCATTTTACCGATTACCATTCCCCTTTGAAGCTCTCCCAAGAAGGTCTTTTCATCCGAGCCTGATACATTTTGGATATTATATCTTACTCAAACCCATTGGAGCACATTTCGAATAAAATCCATTTTGGACGCCCTTGACTCTTTGCCACGGCCTTTGAGCAAATCGGACCGTATTTTACAGGAAGAAGCTTCCGGCGTCCAGCCGAAGACTGCACCCGTGGTGACCAATTCCACTGGATGATGCCTTGATGGTGAGGGTTGGTGCCTCCTTTCTTGACACAACCTCCCTCTAGCCCTTATAATCACTCGGCATGTTTTTATGACCTTCGCTTTCATGCAACCAACCGATTCCCGGTGGTTGCATTGATATGGTGATCCTGGCGAGAGCGACCCATGGAACACACATTTTCACAAGAACAGCTCAGGCAAATGGCTTCACGCTTCCTTCCTGATCACAAGGTTCCGAGCCATTTCCGGATTCATACCGATACGTCTGATTTTTTTCGTGTGGATTATGACGATGTGGTGCTCATTCAAGAAACGCCCTTTTTGGTCAGGCATAATGCGAAGGAGCTTCGCTTCGGGCTGGCGGATGAAATCAAATACTGGGTCAAAAGATCCATTGATTTGAAAGACGGTACACCCAAAATCATCAAACTCGTCTTTTTCGAAAAATTCATGTCAAGAATCGGTAATATTGAATTCGAGTGTTTCAGAAGCCCCAGGAAAGAGGCCCGCATCCTCAAGCTGGTGGCCGACCATGAGAATTTCATGCACGGCTATGGTGCTGAAGACGAAAAAGGGAACATCGTTCGCGTGCTGGAAGTCATAAAGGGTGAACCGCTTCCCACCTTTCTCGATGGGCTGGACATGGATCACGAGCGTTACTATTTTGAAATTTTCCCCTCCGTGCTGGATCATTTCATGGCCTGCATCCGGGCCATAGGCTTTCTTCACAGCCATCGTGAAAGGCACGGGGATATACGCAGGGATCACATTATCATTGACCGGTACACCGGCCTTTATCGCTGGATAGACTTCGACTTCAACCTGCGTCATGCGGAAAGCATGTACACTTATGATCTTTTCGGTCTGGGTAATATCCTCATCTTTCTCGTGGGCAAAGGGGATATTGTTCTCCAAGACCTTTCCAGGCAGGGACATGCCGTGCTCGATAAATTGAATAGTGATGATGTGAATATTGTGTTTCACAACCGTCTGGTCAATCTTAGAAAACTTTACCCCTATATTCCCGAATCCATGAATCGTGTGCTCCTGCACTTCTCAAATGGTGCAAACTGGTTTTACGAGCATACCTTCCAGTTGCTTGAGGACCTCGAGGAATGCAAGGGATCGGCTTAAACATCGGAATAATTTTTCAAAATGGCTTCTAAAGAAAAAATGAACAAAAAAGAAATCCTTATTGCTGTAGACGATTCTGAGAATGCCCTTCGCGCCGTCACCTATGTGGGGCAATTGCTGGGTGGAGCAAGTAATTTCAAAATCACACTTCTCCACATCATTCCGGATCCGGAAGACGACTACTTCCCGTCCCAAGAAGAAAAGATAAAATGGCTTTCTCATTACAAGAAAAAGACGGATGCCCTTCTAGATGACTACCGTCAGGTCATGATTCGCGAAGGCTTCAGATCGCAGGACATCGCCCAGCGCTCCGCCCCGCTTTCCTATCCTTCCATCGCCGAGTGCATTCTGGCGGAATGCAAAAACGCTGGGAACACAACGATTGTCGTGGGAAGGCAGGGCTTTTCACGGAGTGAAGAATTCCTTTTCGGCAGCATTTCCAACAAAATCGTCAACCATGCCCGCAACTGCACGGTGTGGGTGGTGGAATGACCACCGCGGGATACGACGTTTTGCTGAAGTCCTTCGAGAAAATGGCGCGCTGCGTTTGCAATTCCTGACATGAGGTAAAGGAGAGGAAAGTGACGACCGACGCGTACGGGCTGTAGCCGCAAGGCCTACGGCTCGGAGAGAAGAGTGCGCCCTTGCCCACCTCGGGGCCTGCCTGTCCTCCTGAGGCGGGTAAACCTCCTCCCTGCCTTGCACGGCGTGAATGCCATTTCGGGATGCACGGGACAGATGGGGCCTTGAAAGTGGATCAGGGTTTCCCAATCAATGCTTTACAAGGATATCCAACAGCGGATAAAATATAAATTTGTTTTTGTGAGGACAAGGATCGGAAACACCCTACAAAACGGAGGTACCAGCATGGAGATAAAAAAAATTCTATGGCCTACCGATTTTTCCGAGAACGCCTCTTCAGCCCTGCCTTTTGTCACATTACTTTCGGAAAAGTTTCAAACCGAAGTGCATGTTCTCTATGTGATTGAAGAACTGGCCCTTCATGAATCCTGGTATGGGGATTTCGATAAGACCCACATAGAGAAGATCCACCGTTGGGAGGACAAGAAGGCCAGAGAAAGACTTGATGAAATCTGCGAAGCACACCTTCAGGGATGCCCTCTCTATATCAAGCATGTGGCCGTGGGCAATCCTGCCGAGGAAATCCTCAAGCTTATAGATATTGAAAAAACGGATATGGTCGTCATGGCCACCACAGGGCGAAAATCACGTTTTGATTTCGGTAGCGTTACGGAAAAGGTGGTCAAGCATTCTCCGGTAACCGTTGTGACGGTTCCGGCAAAGCCCAAATAGAAGTCTCATTCATTTCCAGATGCATGCTTGAACCTAATATGGATCGTTAAGTGTTTACGAATAACAGCATGACGCGGGCCCATCAGGATTTCAAGATTTGAATAGGATCGCCCGAACGGATGGACCCTCCCTCCAGCACCCGAGCAAATATACCCTCGCGCGGCATAATGCAGTCGCCGGCCCGGTAATAAATAGCGCATTTCTTCGTGCACTCTTTCCCGATCTGTGTGATTTCGAGAACAACCGAATCTCCCAGGCATACCCGAGTGCCCAGGGGCATGTTCGTCCAGTCCATGCCCTCGGTTGCGATGTTTTCGGCAAAGTCTCCAAAGGAGACCGTCAGCCCCGATGCGCGGGCCTTTTCAATACTTTCCGAGGCCAGGATGCTCACTTGCCTTGCCCAAGGGCCTCCATGGGCGTCTCCGCTGATGCCATGGTTTTCTCTGAAAAGCACTTCTTCGACCGGCTTTTTCCGTGTCCCTTTTTTATCGCTCACTGCGATAGAGACTATTTTCATTTGATTCCCCCCTGTTCTTAATCCTCCGGGCGAGGGACCTTGAGGGGCCCCTATAGCGCCGCATCCTCGTCTTTCAACTCCCTCTTTACCATGTCCGCCAGGGTGACGGCATTCAGTTTTTCAAACATGGCATCGGCCGTCTCTTTCCACAAAACACGTGTGGGACAATACTCCGAGCGTTCACAGACCTCAGGATTCACTGAGCACTCGGTCACGGGTAAACCGCTTTCAAGCAGCGCAACGATCTCCCCTACCGTGATCTCTCCCGGCGGTTTGGACAGTTTATACCCCCCCTTTGCTCCTCTGAGACCTTTGACGTATTGGGCCTTTTTTAGGGGAATCATAATCTGTTCAAGATACTTCAGAGAAATGCCCTGGCGGTTTGAAATTTCTTTCAATTGAATGAAGTCTCCCCCGTAGTGTTCCGCCAAATCCAGCATCAACCTTGTCCCATAGCGACTTCTGGATGATAGCCTCATCTCCCCTCTCCTTTTCCCTACGATTCTTTGCGTGAGAAGAAATCATGAAGGAACATCTTAAGCTGCGTGCTGAAAGCAAACAACCGACCTCTCCATCCTGAAATCATGTCTTTCTGGATGAACACTTTCAAGGGATTATAATATTTTTCCTATTAATTTAATAGGTTAAATTTTAATCAGTTTACAGGTTCGCCCTCTTGAAAATCTGAATGCGTTTCAAAAAGCTATTCGGTTACTGGCCAAGGAGGGTATTCTCAATGAACCAATCGATCAATCTTCTGGCAATGCTTATTTTGTCAGGGATTTTTGGCAGATTATCGGCACTGAACCAGGATGCCTCCACAATTTCCCGGTTGTCTATGGCGATCTTTCCGCCGGCATATCGGGCTGTAAAACCGATCATCAGGGAATCCGGGAATGGCCAGGGCTGACTTCCGAAATACCTGATATTCTTGATTTCTATTCCTACCTCCTCTCTCACCTCACGCCGCAGGCATTCCTCAAGGCTCTCGCCGGGTTCCACGAAACCGGCCAACACACTGTAGAGCTCTTCGGGAAATCGATCGGCCCTCGCCAGAAGTATCCGCCGTCCCTTCAATATGGCGACTATAACGGCCGGCGACAGACGGGGGAATCGCTTGAATCCGCACTTCGGGCATATCCTGACTCTTTCTTCTGATGAAAGACGGGTGGAGGTACCGCAACGGCCGCAGAATTGATTATTCCGATCCCAGTTCATAATCTGAAACGCTCGACCCGCCACCTGAGACATCTTGTCATCCAGAAGGCCGAACAACCGGCGAAGCCCTAAAAATGACATGCCTTCCGAGGGGACGGCCTGGAGGCTGCACTCGGCGGCATAGCAATCCTTCCCGTCCAGAGTGCCGAGATATTGCCGGCGCACAAGGGGAAGGCCCATGCCCGCCGGATCATTCCCCCACGGACCCGCAGCGGCCCCTGCCACTCTCTGAACGAGTAGCCTGTTGGCTCGAAAAAAAAACCACCAACCCGGTCCGTATATATCGGACGGCGGGATGATACCCGGTTGGAAATGCATGATAGATACCTTTCTTACCCGCCCAGTGAACTTCATAGAGAGTGTAGCTCAACGAAATCATACCCCTGACATGGGGCTGTGATTCCATTCGGACAGGTTCCGATTTGAGCCGAGTGACAGCGGCCCCGGCGGTGAGAAAAGAACCGACTCCCATTGAAAATTCTGTCCGGGAGATGCTTGGCAAGCAGGATGGGATGGGAAGGGTCGACGATGACAGCCTGGTCCAGGGCGTACACCAGTTCCCTGAGATTTCCGGGCCAGTTATATGAGGCCAAAATCTCAAAGAATTAGAGCAAGAGATGTCCCATACCGCCGGTTCCAAGTATTCGGTACGCCGAAAGACATGCTTCTTTCTGTTATTCCCATTCAATCCCTCAGGTGGTCTCGTAGGCATCGAGGAAAAGACAGGACAAGACCTTGGCATCTTTAACGATGTCTCCAATCAGACAGTATTCATTGGGCTGGTGGGCGGAATCGGGAGCCGTCATCCACACAGCGGCCGGTAAACCGGCCTTTCGCAATAACGCGGCTACCGTGCCGCCTCCGATGCCCATAGGAACCGCCGTCAAACCTGAAACGGCTTTGATCGCCTTTGAAAGATCCTTCACGACCTGGGCGTCCGGAGAAGTCGGCTCTGCGGCATCCTGCCGCTGCACGACCTACACCCGAATCAAGAGCCCTGTTGCCTGTGCGACCTCACCTGCAACCCCTTCGATCGCGGATAGGATTTCATCGATCCGGTATTGGGGCAGAATACGGCAGTCCATATAAAACACGTCACGACCGGGAATCGTATTGATATTAGGCACATTGGCTTCCATTTTTGTGGGCGCAAAGGTCGATGTGGCCGGCTTGAAAAGGTCATTGGCCAGGTCAAATTTCCCTCTGATGGTATCAAGGGCCAGGATAAGTTTTGCTGCGCCGACAAGGCTGTTCTCGCCCTTTTCCGGGGTGCTGGCATGGCACTGGGTACCTTGAACCGTAAATCTGAGCCACAGCATAGACTTTTCAGCCACCTCAATCATGGTTCCGCTATCGTTTCCTGCGTCCGGAACAACGATCAGGTCTTCGGGATGAAATGCATCCCCGTGGTGTGTGAGAACATATTCCAGTCCATGCCGGCTTCCGGTTTCCTCATCAGCAAAAAAACACAACCCCACCGTTCTCTTGGGTCTCAGACCTGATGCCTTTATGGCCTCCATAGCCAAACAAGAACTCACGATGCCTTGCTGATCGTCTTGAACGCCTCTTCCGATGAGCCTCTCCCCCTCGATTCGCACCACGTAAGGATCACCGTCCCATAGGGAAAGATCACCCGGTGGCACGATATCCATGTGGCTCAAGACCCAAACCTTAGGCCCCCGGGCCTCTCCTTTCCATAGGGCCATGAGATTAGGGCGATAACCGTCTCGGGCCTTTTCATCCGGCGCCTTGATTTCCTCCAAGACGTCCGGAGAGAGCGCTTCAAGTCTTGCTTTTAAATACTCGGCCTTTTCATGTTCCCCCTGCCCGCCGTTCACGGGGCTAAGGGCCGGTCTTGAAGTGAGATCTCGCTGCAGGGCGTAGATTTTTTCTCTTGAATCATCGATCCACTGGAAAACATCCCTTAATGTCGACATTGATTTTTTCTCCCGATAATTAAATTTAGGAACTATTTGGCTTTTTGACTCGCATTCGGCAATGAAAATGTCATGACAGTCTCTTTTCGAAAGGCTAAAGTTATACTAATAGTCGCAATTACCTTTCAGATCCGAAAGTCGCGCAATTTCTGCCATAACACACTCAAACAGGTCTCGGCTATTCGAAAAGCCTTTTCCCAACAACGGCCTTCCAAAACGAATTTTCACACTCCTTCGCCCCATCCCTTCGGCGTAATGGATTCCCGTCGGAATGAATGGAATATCGAATCGCGAGTGGATCATCCTGATCAGCCCCGGGTGGCCGGGCCCAACCACGTTTTTGTAATAGGTCCCCTCCGGGAAAACCACCATGCCTTCCCCTTTTGAAAGACAGGCAATCATATGCCGGAAAAAACGCCTGCTCGCAAGGGGCCGGGCTCGATTGACCGGAACGCCTCCAAGGGAAAAGATGAACCAGGACGAAAAGGGGTTTGAAAACAATTCAATCTTGGCCATGTAATAGAGTGGTCTGGGTGTGGCAAGGGCCAGCAGGACGATATCCTCCCAGCGCTGATGTTTCGGCAGGACGGCGAAAGCGCTTTCTCGAGGAAGATGCTCCAGTCCTTCAACCTCCAGCCTGAAGCGGGTGGAGAGCAAAGGCCCGGCAATGGACTTTACGGCACGAACAAACCCGGGGCGCCTTGTTTCCATAACAAAACCCCTCATGGAAGATCCGGCGGCCGCATCATTTTTCCATTGATTATTCTTCAATTGATTCAAGACCGACCCGGGTTGACATGAGGAGTAGGGTCTATTCGACGGTCACGCTTTTTGCCAGGTTTCTGGGCTTGTCAATATCCCGGTTCAGGAAACGTGCACAATGATAGGCCAGGAGCTGACACGGGACCACAGTCAACAGGGGATATAGAAAATCAAGGGTCTTTGGCACTTCGATGACTTCGTCCGCCAGTTCTTTGATAAGGTCATCCCCTTCATTGGCAATGGCGATCACGGGTCCCTTTCTGCTCTTGATTTCATGTATATTGTTGATCATTTTTTCACACATGGCATCCCTTGGTGCAATGGCCACGGTCGGCATATCGGGATTGATCAGAGCGATAGGACCGTGTTTCATTTCACCGGCTGCATAGCCTTCGGCGTGGATATAGGAGATCTCTTTGAGCTTGAGCGCACCCTCCATGGCTATGGGGTACTCATAATGCCTTCCCAGGAAAAGCCAATTTGTTTTACGGTAATACTTTTCTGCAATGGTCTGGATATGGCTATCCTTCGACAGGATACTTTTCACCTGATCAGGGAGCATGGTCAGGGCCTTGAGGGCTTCCACGCCTTCAGTGAGAGAGAGCTTCTGGTGGCGGCCCAGAAGAAGGGCAAGGAGAGTCAGAATGGTCAATTGTGAAATAAAGATCTTGGTGGAGGCGACACCGATCTCCGGGCCTGCGTGGTTGTAGATACCGGCATCCGTGACGCGGGCGATGGAACTTCCAACAACATTCACAATGCCCAGCAGATGAGCATCTTTTCTCTTTGCCTCCCGGATGGCCGCAAGGGTATCCGCCGTCTCGCCGGATTGGCTTATGGCAATGATAAAGGTATTAGGCGGAAAATTGAGCTTTCGATAACGAAATTCCGAGGCAAGCTCCACCTCAACATCGATTTCAGTCAACTTTTCGAAAACATATCTTCCCACACTCCCGGCGTAATAAGATGTACCACAGGCGACGATGACCATGTGCTTGCAATTCTTAAGTTTTTCCCATACCGGCATGATACCGCCCAGCTTAGGGACGCCCTCTCCGACCTCGAGCCTCCCCCTCATGGCATTCTTCAGGGTTTCAGGTTGTTCAAAAATTTCTTTTAGCATGAAATGAGGAAAACCGCCGAGTTCGGCATCTTCCGCCTGCCATTCCACAGTTTCAGTGGCCCGCTGAACGGGCTTGGCCTGTGCCGTGGAAATAGTGAAACCATCTTCAGAGACAAGGGCCAGTTCATTGTCATTCAGATGAACCACCTTGTTGGTATACCGGACCATGGCCGACACGTCCGAAGCCGCAAAATGGCCATCCTCGCCCACCCCGATGATCAATGGGCTCCCCCTTCGAGCAACAACGATCTGCCCGGGGAGTTTCCGGTGGATAACGGCCATCCCGAATGTCCCCTCGATCCGGGACATTGTCTTTCTCACGGCCTCATTCAGATCCCCGT
>CAYNFB010000018.1:0-2577 GCA_964396355.1 uncultured Leptospirales bacterium
TTTTTAAAAGTATGTATTTAAAATTTTCCCAACAGACATACCTCATGAGCCGGTATTAGATTTACAGAAAGCCTGACCATCCGTCAAACTCTTTTTGATGTTCTAATCTTTGGAAATTGTGGCTGCAAGGGTAGCTTCTGGTCAGGATATGATGGGAAGAAATGAATTAATTACTCAATAAAATCGATGAATTGCAAAATCACATTCCGAATTTGTTTTTATTTATTCTGTTCTCGTCTAATTTGAAGCTGTCCGGTGCTTCTAAGGTTGTGATATATTTTTTAGGGTTTATCCAATGCAGGTTTTAACTGACAGCCCGGATAATGATGTAAGACTGACTCTCACATTAAAATTGTCCATTCTCCTACAGATAAAAAGGATAGACTCCGTTATATTAACTGCTCATTGAATAGATAATAAAAATGTTGAATTACGTAGTACCGGTTCAGTATTAAACTATTATCGCAGGTGTAATATGAAAAAATTAAGCAGAATCATCGCTGTTGATCGTGATAAATGCGTGAATTGTCATGCATGTGTAACTGCATGCCCTGTGAAGTTTTGTAACGATGCCAGTGGTGATGTTGTTGAAATAAATGAGAACATGTGTATCGGATGCGGTAATTGCATAGATGCCTGTTCCCACGGGGCCCGTTACGGATTGGATGATTTTGATAGATTCATTGAAGACACAGGAAGAGGAAAAGATATAATAGCGATTGTAGCTCCTTCTGCAGCCTCCAGTTTTCCTGGTAATTTATTAAGATTAAATACATGGCTCAGGTCTTTGGGGATAAAAGCTGTTTTTGATGTTAGCTTCGGTGCGGAGCTGACTGTTAAATCATATGTTGAACATCTTAAAATTGATAAGCCCCAGACCGTTATTGCACAGCCGTGTTCTGCTATAGTCTCATATATCGAGCTTTATCAGCCTGAGCTTCTGCCGTTCCTTGCTCCTTTGGATTCTCCTATGCTGCACATAATCAAAATGATAGATTCATTCCATGAAGAATATTCGGAAATGAAAATAGCTGTCATATCCCCGTGTTATGGAAAGCGCCGTGAATTTGACGAAACAAATCTTGGAGACCGGGTGTATAATATTACCTTTAAATCCATTGAAAAATATTTCAGTGATAAAGATATTGATGTGTCAGTTTACGGTGAAAGTGATTTTGATAATCCGCCTGCAGAGAGGGCTGTTTCATTTTCCACCCCGGGCGGACTTGTGGCAACGGCGCAGAGGGATATTCCGGGTATTCGTGATTTGACGAGGAAGATTGAAGGCGTTTCGCAGATCTATCCATATTTAAAGGATCTTCCCCAGGCCATTTCCGAAGAGAAGAGCCCCCTTCTTATAGACTGCCTTAACTGCGAGTTTGGCTGTAACGGCGGGCCAGGCGCTCTGAACAGCGGGAAGGCTGTGGATATAATGGAAAGTGAAATTCAAAAGCGCAGGAAAGCAATGGAGGATAAGTACTCGAAAAATATATTCAGCAGCAGTTCAAAGAATGTGCACTCAGTTCTCGACAAATACTGGAGGAGGGATCTGTATGGCCGGAAATATCGTGATCTTTCGGAAAATATAACTCTTCTTATACCGGATGATGAAGAGCTCTCTCTGATCTGGAAATCAATGCTTAAAGATGGAGAGAATGATCTTTATAACTGCTCTTCCTGCGGGTATGGAAGTTGTCTGGATATGGCAACGGCAATTCACAATGGTCTGAACAAGCCGGGAAATTGCCATTTCTACAAGCAGGCACAGATAGAAATTGAACACAGTAAGGCCGAGGAGGAACACCGGAGCACTCTGAGTGCACTAGAACGTATCGAAAGAGGGCAGAAAAAGCTCAATGATGAATATCAGCGCAGAAATGATATGGCCAGAACAATTTCTGTTACCACAACGGAACTGGAAGCAAATAATGATTCTATCGCAAAAATGGCAGTAAAACTTTCTATGCTTTCGACAGAACAGAGAAATGCTCTGAAAATTCTCATGGATGATGTTAAAGATGCCAATGGTTTTCTCCTGGGCCTGAAATCAATTGTCGAATCAATCACAGACATTGCAGACAGGACAAATCTGTTGTCGCTCAATGCGGCTATTGAAGCCGCCCGTGCCGGTAATGCAGGCCTGGGGTTTGCAGTTGTTTCAAATGAAATTAAAAAGCTTTCCGAGACAACGCAGTCAGAAGTGAAGAAAATAGGCCCATTTTCGGACGCCATAGAGAAAACATTTGGAAATATATTTAAGCAAAGTGGTGATGTCTTTCAGCAGTTTGAGTATATCTCGGGGCTAATGTCTGAGGTGACAATCTCTACAGAGGAAATGGCCTCTGCCACAACTTCGCTGAACCGTGAAGTTGATTCCCTTCTTGATGCAGATAACAGTTAATTTGCCATAAATCCGGATGTATTAAAACCCGCCATACCCCCCCTAATCATGTAAGACAAACTCCTATTGAATAATGAGCACTTATCCTACATAAGAAAAAGACAGAGTCCGGTTGAATAAAATATTAAAATACGGATAATCACCATAGGTATTACCGGCGATTGTTTTTCTGATTC
>CAYNFB010000018.1:2588-7263 GCA_964396355.1 uncultured Leptospirales bacterium
ACCTTTAATGTTTCACTCATAATATATATCCTCCAAAAAATAATCAGAAAAAATTTAAAATAAAGATAGGATGTTACCAGGGGGTCTTATGAAAAAAATTCAGACAACGTGTCCCTATTGCGGTACCGGGTGTAATATCGATTTACATGTAGAGAATAACCGGATCATCGGTGCTTCAGCTACTGAAAATCATCCGGTCAATGATGGTGAATTGTGTTTGAAGGGGCTGTACGGCTGGGAATTCGTACATTCTGCTTCACGTCTTACGAAACCGCTAATGAGAAAGTCAGGCGGTGAATTCTCGAGATCAGGAGTTCTTGAAGAGGTTGAGTGGGAAGAGGCGCTTGATCTGCTCACAGAGAAAATTCTGGATGTTAAAAAAGATTACGGACCTGATTCCTTTATGGGTTTTTCCTCTGCAAGGTGCACCAATGAGGAAAATTATCTGTTTCAGAAATTTTTCAGACAGGCATTAGGCACCAATAATATTGATCACTGCGCACGTCTTTGACACGCACCAACTGTAGCCGGTCTGGCTAAGAGTCTTGGAAACGGGTCAATGTCTAATGATCTTGCGGAATTCAGCACATACTCGGATTGTTTTCTTATCATCGGATCAAATACAAGTGAAAATCACCCCATTGTGGGCATGCATGTAATAAGAGCACTTGAAAGAGGGGCTCGTCTGGTGGTTATTGATCCGAGAAAAACAGAAATGGCTAAGAAGGCAGATGTATTTCTGCAGGTGCCTCCGGGGTATAATATCCCGGTTATGAATGCCATGATCAATGTAATAATAAAAGAAGAGCTTTATGATAAGAATTTTGTAGAAAACAATACTGTCGGTTTTGAATATCTCCAGGAGGCGGTAAAAGAATACACTCCTGAATCAGTATCAAAAATGACAGGTATAGACAGCGGTCTTATTGAAGAGGCCGCGAGAATTTACGGCCAGTCAAAACCTGCTGCAATACTCTATGCCATGGGGCTCACTCAGTTTTCACACGGCACAGGCAATGTGTGGAGCACTTCAAATCTTGCTGCAATTACCGGTAATCTGGGAATTCCAGGGGGTGGAGTCAATCCTCTCCGGGGGCAGAATAATGTTCAGGGTGCATGTATGCTTGCGGCGCTGCCGACAGTTCTTGCCAACGGTAAGCCTGTTACAGACGAGGCCGGCAGAGCGGATCTTGAGAGTATATGGAATTGTGAAATTCCTTCAAAGCCGGGATTTGCTCTTACCAATGTTCCTGAAAATATTGAGAATGGAAATATAAAATTCTTATGGATTTTCGGAGAAAACCCGGTGCTGTCCGATCCGGATTCAGATCACTTTGTTCATTCATTGAAGAATCTCGATTTTATGGTCGCCCAGGATATATTTCTCACCGAAACATGTCTGAAAGCCGATCTGGTTCTGCCTGCAGCGTGTTTTGCAGAGAAAGAGGGAACTTTTGTCAATACATCGCGGCGCGTGCAGATTGTAAACAAGGCTGTTGATCCTCCCGGAGAGGCTAAGACGGACTGGGAAATTATATCTCTTGCGGCGGAGAGACTGGGAGAAACCGGATTCTCATTCAGAGATGCCAGAGACATATGGGACGAGATTCGCAATGTAAACCGCGGCCAGTTCGGCGGCATGGATTACAGCCGGCTGAGAGAACTCAACGGTCTCAATGCGCCCTGTCCTAATCACATGCATCCGGGAACGCCTGTTCTCTATGAAGGAGGAAAATTTTCCACTCCCGACGGAAAGGCAAAGCTTATTCCTGTCCTTTTTACAGAAGATAAAGAGAATAAGGAAAAGATGGAGTTAGATCTTCGCGACAGACTTGGAATGGATAATGATTATCCGGTCATGGCAGGTTCGGTAAATGAGAGAGCTTCTGAAAAGTATCCATTCATACTTACTACAGGACGCTACGTCTATCAGTATCATACCGGAACAATGACCAGGAAAAACAAGGCGCTTGAAAACGGGGCAGATTTATACGGTCCTGCGGTAATAGAGATCGGCAAAACTGCAGCAAAAGGACTGGGGATATATACGCATAGAAAACGAAAGAGGCTATATCGCAGCAAGGGCGCGTGTAATGAACCGCATTAAAGATAATGTTGTCTTTGGAAGCTTTCATTACTGGGAGGCAAGCGTCAATGAACTGACAAATTCAGCAGGGCTCGATCCTGTCAGTAAAATTCCTGAACTGAAAATATCTGCGGTGAACATAGTGAAAATATCGGAGCAGGATTATCTAACAGTTCTGAAGGAAAAGAAAGAGAAGTTTCAGATTGATAGCGTTGGTCATGAAAGTATGATTTTTCCTGAAATTCATAATCATGCACGCCATAGTCAAATCGGAAAGGAGGCGTGAGATGTCATTTGTCATGAATGAAAAACTCAACAGATTTGTTCTCTGTGATCCTGATAAATGTATGGGCTGCTATACATGCATGTCGGCATGTTATGAATCTGCCAGAAAAAGAGGGAAGGTCGCAACGGCGAGACTTCAGGTTGTGCATTCTGAGTCAGGCTGTATGCCCAATCAGTGCAGACATTGCGAGGATGCTCCCTGTGCAAGGGTTTGTCCTACAGGAGCAATTAAGATGGGAAGCGGCAAGGTAGAGCTTCATGAAGAATTATGCATCGGCTGCAAGATGTGCGTCATGGTCTGCCCCTACGGAGCTGTGATGCCCGAGGCTGAGTTAATGCCATCTGTAAACTATCTGTATGAAGATAATATTGATAAGGCAATAGAAGTGGCTGTAGGTCAGAGAACCGTGGCTGTTAAATGCGACCTCTGTGAAGGAAGAGAGGACGGGCCTGCTTGTGTCAGTGCATGTCCGGCAAAGGCGCTGACCTATTATACACCGGATTTAATTGAAAGCGGATCAGTTCCGGATAAAGCTCAGAATTCAATTCACAAGCTGGTTTCAATTTTCAAGAAAGACACGGCAGGGAATAAATTCTGTGAAAATAAGCTGGAGGTAAAATGATGGAAGGAATATATCTTCTTTTCTTCATTGGTGCTGCGGCATCAATTCTTCTATATAAGTTTCAGAAAGCTGCAGCATATATCGGATTTGGAATTTCCGCAATAGCTTCAGCTGCAGGTGTATGGTTTTTTATAGTTAATATGACAGGCGGGTGCGAATTCAAAATTTCCATGCCTGTTTTTGACGCAGCTTTTGCAGTAGATCCTCTCTCAGCATTCTTTTCCTTTGTGATCTGCCTTGTCGCTCTGGCTGCTTCTATATATGGAATTCATTATGCTGAAGAATATAAAGATTCAGTAAGGATCGGGGCAATGGGGTTTTTCTTTAATCTCTTCATTGTTTCAATGCTTCTGGTAGTAGCAGCTGCCAATGTTTTCTGGTTTATGGTATTCTGGGAGTTTATGACACTATCGTCATTTTTCCTTATCCATTTTAATGATTCAGAAAAGACTGCAGGTGCAACAATTCTATATATGGTCATTGCACATGTGGGCGGTGCGGCAATACTGGCCGCCATGCTCTTGATGTCCTCAACTGCAGGTTCTATGAACTTCAGCGATTTCTCAGACATAACAATCAGTCCTGTTATGGCATCGATAGTTTTTCTGCTTTTCTTCTTCGGCTTCGGGTCAAAGGCGGGAGTCTTTCCTGTTCACGTATGGCTTCCCAAAGCACACCCTGCAGCTCCGTCTCACGTGTCGGCTCTGATGTCGGCTGTTATGATTAAGACAGCCATATATGGAATTATAAGATGCTGCATGTGGCTTCCTCTAAGTGAATGGTGGGGCATATTGATACTGGTGTTCGGTGCTCTTTCATCATTGCTTGGTGTACTCTACGCATTGACGCAGCATGATACAAAGGCCTTGCTTGCGTATCATTCAGTTGAAAATATCGGAATAATTCTTCTCGGATGCGGAACGGGGATTTACGGTATGGCTTCCGGTAATGGTTTACTTGCAGCAGCGGGTTTCCTCGGCGGTCTTTATCACGTCCTTAATCACGCGACTTTCAAGGGGCTGCTTTTTCTCGGTGCAGGTAGTGTAATCTTCAGAACTCACACTCCGGATATGGAAAAACTAGGCGGCCTTGCGAAGAAGATGCCCTATACAGCATTTGCATTTTTAATCGGATCAATGGCCATATCGGCACTTCCTCCTTTGAATGGTTTTGTAAGTGAGTGGTTTACATATCAGTCTCTCATTCATGCAGCTTTGGCATCAGGACCCGGAGGCACATTGATTTTTACAATGGCAATCCTTGCCCTTGCTTTAACAGGAGTTCTTGCCGTTATGTGTTTTGTTAAGGTCTACAGCGTGATATTTACCGGTGTTGCAAGAGATGAAGCAATTCTTGATAAATCAAAGGAATCTCCGGTTCTGATGGTTGCAGGAATGTTTCTGCTTGTTGCCGCCTGTATACTTCTTGGACTCGCAGCTCCGGCTGTAGCCTCGAGAATAATGGGAGTTGTGGTCTCGGTTACTGGTATGCAGTTCCTTGCTTCCGATGGAATAAATGTTGTTTCAACTACAAATTCAATTATTTCTCCTGCGCTGATTTTTATAATATTTCTCTCAATGCTTATAATACCGGTTCTTTTCGCCGCTATCTTCAAAGACAGCACATCAACGGTGAGAGAGACCAGGCCCTGGGCATGCGGGTTCAAGTATTCAGAGAGAAT
>CAYNFB010000018.1:7273-23692 GCA_964396355.1 uncultured Leptospirales bacterium
ACGGCATCACCCTTTACCGGTCTTCTCAGACAGGTTATGAACTGGCTTTTCAGGAATGAGGTGGTATTTGAAGAGACAGATGGATACTTCGGAAAAGTGAAATACAGCTCACATGCGAAAGATATCTGGTGGGAAATATTTTACGTCCCCATAATTAAAGGGGTTCAGGGTGCGTCAGACAGATTGAGCGTACTTCAGAACGGCAGAATGCAGATATACGCATCATACGTGCTGGTGATGCTGGCGTCATTTATCTTAATAGCAATGTTCGGTTAGAGGCAATAAAATGAATATAATAGACATCGCTTTAATACTAATACAGGTATTCGTTATCATTCTGGTCAGTCCTTTTTTTGACGGCATCGGAAGAATAATGAATGCAAAATTTCAGAGCAGGCAGGGACCTGCTGATATATTTCAGACTTACAGAGATATAATTAAGCTGTTTAAAAGATCAGAGACTCTGCCTGATTGCGGAACATGGCTGTTCCGTGCTGCACCGTATTTAATGTTTGCAGTTGCGGCATCAATAATAGCAGTTCTACCTGTGATGAACAGCGGTAAAACTTTTGCTGCAGCATCTGATCTCTTCGTTATAATTTATCTCTTTGCGCTGATGAGATTTATCTTCGGAGTGGCAGCTGTTGATTCCGGAAATCCTTTTGCGGGTATTGCCGGAAGCAGGGAACAGATGCTTGCTCTCTTTGTTGAACCGACAATTGTTCTTTCATCAGTTGTTGTTGTCTTTATGGCAGGAGGGGTAACAAATCTGGCTGAGATCAGAAACTTTGTTGTATCTGATCAGATTTTAAAGGTTATCCCCGTGTTTATCTTTTCCGCAGTAGCTTTCCTGTGGGCGGCCTATGTCGAGACAGGCAAAAAACCCTTCGATATGGCAGAAGCCGAGCAGGAAGTTCAGGAGGGGCTCCTTGCTGAATATTCAGGGAGAAGACTTGCTATTGCTCACGGTTCTCTCATCCTTAAACAGATAGCAATTGTAGGCCTCTTTATCTCAATATACGTACCATGGCCTGTTGTTGCTAATCCATTCCTGGCTCTTCTTATTTTTATTTTTAAACTGGGTGTTTTTTACTACTTCGCATCATTTATCGAAGGAGTCAGTACACGTCTTCGTCTCAGTGACATGCGTTTCACTGCATCCGGGGCCTTAATCCTTTCGTTTATTTCTTTAATACTGTTTGTAATAGGGAGGGTCGGATAATGGAATTTAACTTAATTGTAGGATTGTCATTACTTCTTGCTCTTATGTCTTTTGCTGTAATTGAAATAAGGAGTCTGAAAAGGGCGACTCATCTATATGCTGTTCAGACTTTGCTGCTTGTTGCAATCTTTACTGCTATTGCATGGGAACATAATATCGGAACTCTCTATATCTGGGGATTTACGGCATTTTTTACCAAGGTTCTACTTGTACCGTATTTAATTTTAAGATTGATTCAAAAAACCGGTGTCATGCATGAAGAAGCACCATTCGGCAGTCTCTTCCATCCTTTTGTTTCTATTTCAGTTTCAATTGGCGTAGCAATTATGCTCGAACCAATATTTTTAAGATTTTCTCTTCTAAAGCTGCAGATACCTATCATTGTATCAATATTTGTATTCATGATGGGCATACTGGGACTGGTCTTCAGAAAATCGGCAATCAAGCAGATACTCGCATACTGTCTGTTTGAAAATGGTGTGCATCTGACGCTCGCACTTACCGCATATAATGCACCTGAAACAATTGAGATGGGAATTCTAACGGATGCTATATTTTCTGTAATAGTTATGGGTGCTCTTGCGATGAGGTTTTTTGATCATTTCGGCACGCTGGATACATCTCAAGCAAGTGAATTAAAGGGGTAATGGTATGATTGGTAATATGAATATGGCGATAAATATATTGCTGGCCATTCCTTTCGCAGCGTCATTGATTATCTGGATTGCTGCCAGAGGAAACAACAGGTCAGTTCTTTTTACTCTTCATCTATTGGCTGCATTTGCAACATCTGCAGCCGGGCTTAACTGCGTTATGGCTGTTGTCAATGGTGAGAGTTATTCTGTTTTAAATGATTTTTTGATTTTTGACTCAATGAGCGGCATTTTTGTCGTAATAATTTCAGTTGTAGGTTTATTGATAAATCTATATTCGATGAAATATATATCATGGGAACTCGATAAGGGAGATATTAAATTTTCAGATGCAAGACTTTTCTTTTCTCTATCCCATGTCTTTGTTTTTACAATGCTTCTTTCTGTTGTATCCAATAATATAGTTCTTATGTGGGTAGCTGTTGAAGCAACTACACTTTCTTCGGTTTTCCTTGTATCCCTTTATAAAAACAAACGGGCTGTTGAAGGCGGATGGAAGTATATAATTATATGCAGCATAGGCCTTGCCTTTGCTCTCTATGGTACTGTGCTGATGTACAGCTCTGCATATAACGTAATTGGAGATGCTCATAATGCGATGTTGTGGACTTCTTTGATGGAAAATGCATCAAAATTTGATCCTGATTTGATGAAGATTATATTCATTTTCATTATTATCGGATATGGAACAAAAGCGGGACTTGCTCCTATGCATACCTGGCTGCCTGATGCACATGCTGAAGGTCCGGCTCCTGCTTCTGCTTTTTTATCAGCGGTACTCTTAAAATGTGCAATGGCGGCGATTCTCAGATTTTATTGTGTTATGAACAGAATTCCTGATGTAGCAGTATTTATGCAGAAGATTCTGCTGATACTTGGAATAGGCTCTATCCTTCTTGCTGCACTCTTTATTGTTCGTCAAAAAGATATTAAGAGAATGTTTGCCTATAGCTCTACTGAAAATATTGGGATAATAGCTACCGCTCTGGCTTTTGGCGGAAAAATTGGTATATTTGCTGTATTTTTTCACATGGTAAACCACTCGGTTACAAAGGCTCTTGCTTTCTGTACGACGGGAAATCTTCAGGAAATATATGGTACAAGAGATATTACTAAAATGGGGGGACTGATTAAAATAGCTCCTGTCACTGCTGTAATCTTGGGAGTGTCTATGTTTTCTCTTGCAGGTATGCCTCCACTTGCTGTTTTTACAAGTGAATTTTATGCAATTACAGCAGGTATTGACACAAAGCATTATATATCTGTAGCACTATTCCTGACAGGTCTTGCTGTAGTATTCTACGGCCTTGTCAGTAATTTTATAAAGATTGTTTACGGAAAACCGGCAGGTGAAGTTGTTCATAACTCAGAAGTATCAATGTCTGCAGTTTTTCCGTTAATCTTGATGGCATGCATTGTCTGTGTGATAGGGATTTGGCCTCCGGAGTTTCTTTTATCGTTATTTAAAAATGCCGTCTTAATTGTAACTAATATTCCGTTAACTTAAAGGAGATGAAAATGGAACAGACTGTTATTAAAGGTAAGAGATTTATATCAGCTTTAAGCAACAGATTCAAAATAGAAATCATCAGGCATCAGCCGGATGATCAGATAACCATACTTGTTGACAGAAATGACCTTCCCGAGGTCGTCAGGACGCTTTATTACGACATGGGGGGCTGGCTCTCAACAATGATTCCCAATGATGAAAGAGAGATAAACGGTCACTATGCTCTGTACTACGTCCTGTCAATGGAAGGGGGCAAGATGGAAGAGGGGGATGAGCTTCCTGCAGAGGAAAAATGCTTTATCGCTGTTAAAGCTCTTATTCCGGCAAGTGATCCGGTATATCCTTCTGTTACTCTCAAAGTCCCTGCTGCAGTATGGTATGAGAGGGAAGCCCGCGATATGATGGGGCTTGTTGCAGAAGGTCTTCCCGACAAGAGAAGACTGGTTCTGTCCGATGACTTTCCCGAAGGATTATATCCTCTTCGTAAAGACTCAATAGATTACAGAGAGAGATTTGCTCCCTATGATCTGGACAAGGAACCTGATTACGATTTTCTCTATCCCGAAGGATCAGGAACTGTTGATGTTCCGGTGGGGCCCCTTCATATCACATCTGATGAGCCGGGACATTTCAGACTCTTTGTGGATGGTGAAACAATAGTGGATGCTGATTACAAGATGTTCTACGTTCACAGAGGAATGGAAAAACTTGCAGAAAACAGAATGAACTATGACCAGATGGGGTTTCTCGCCGAACGTATTTGAGGGATCTGCGGATTCGCGCATGCGGTCGCATGCATTGAAAGTTCAGAAAATGTTTCAGCAGTAGAAGTACCGGCCAGAGCACAGGCCATAAGAACAATTTGTCTTGAAACAGAAAGGCTTCACTCACATCTGCTTAATATAGGGCTTGCCAGTGAATTTACCGGCAACGTTACAGCATTTCTTCAGCTCTTTAAGATAAGGGAGCATACTATGGAAATGGCTCAGATATTAACCGGCGGCAGAAAAACCTACGGAATGATATTAACCGGCGGAGTGAGGCGTGATATCACTGATGTAGAAAGAAGGGAAATGATACGTATCATGAATAAAGTTGAAGTGGATTTCCGGGAATGCTTTGAAAGCATAGCGGATGCTCCTAACTTTATAAAGAGAGTTACTGGCGTAGGAATCTTAAGTAAGAAGGTCGCACGCGACTTCTCTCCTGTGGGTCCGACTGTGAGGGGTTCCGGCTTCAACAGAGATGCCAGGTATGACCATGCATTTGACTGGTATAAGCATGTATCATTCGATGTTGCCACGGAGAAGGGAGGTGATGTTCTTTCCAGGGTTCTTGTAAGAGCCGCAGAATTTCATCAGAGCATCTCAATTATAAGGCAGTGTCTTGAACTCCTGCCTTCCGGTTCGATAATGGCTAAAAAACCCTTTGTTGAGCCCCATTCATTCGGACTCGGTTTTGTCGAGGCGCCGAGAGGTGAAAATGTACACTGGACTATGCATGGAAATGCTCAGAGTGTATACCGGTGGCGGGTGAGAGCGGCTACATATAATAACTGGACAGGCCTCAGATATCAGTTCAGAGGGAATTCAGTTGCAGATGCCCCGCTGATTGTAGGATCTCTTGATCCGTGTTATTCATGTACA
This sequence comes from uncultured Leptospirales bacterium, assembly GCA_964396355.1. Classification (GTDB taxonomy): domain Bacteria; phylum Spirochaetota; class UBA4802; order UBA4802; family UBA5550; genus CAYNFB01. Next base: position 12,305 of record CAYNFB010000018.1, read on the forward strand.
GAAAGGGTAACTGTAGTTGATGTTAAAAAAGGGAAGTCTAAAATTATTGAAATGGATGACTTAAAGAAATATGCGATTACGCATAAAAATTCACCGATAAAGGATATCTGACAGGGGTTCAGTATGAAGATATTAGAATTTGCTAAAAAAGAAAAGATGGTTACTCTTAATTATCCTGTTGAACCTTATGAAGTTACAGATGGTTACAGAGGTAAGCCAGAGTATGATTTTGCAAAATGTATAGGCTGCGGTGCATGTGCTGTTGCCTGTCCTCCAAATGCGATCAGTCTTAAAGAGAATGGAGAGAAGGACTCTGTAATCTGGAGAATGGATTACGGAAGGTGTATTTTCTGCGGCAGATGCGAGGAGGTCTGTCCGACATCTGCAATTTCGCTTACGAAGGAATACATGATGTCTGTTCTCTTCGATAAGCAGGATTTGACTGTTACAGGCGAAATTAAATTAAAAAAATGTTCGTCCTGCGGCAGTCCCTATTCTACAGAGAGATTATGCAATTATGTAATTGACAAACTCGTCTCTACCGGTTGGGATGAGACAAGTATTGATGAAAAAGTAAAACACGTCCATCTCTGCCCTCAATGCAGGAGGGAACAGGCCGTAGAATCATATGTATCTGCAGAGGGAGGTCATGATGAATAAGTTATATACTGTACCTGAAAATATTCAGAATGAAAATACTCTCGAAAAGAAACTGGAACATATCGGCAGGATAAAGAGATCTTTTTTCGTATATCGTGTCGATGCAGGCTCATGTAACGGCTGTGATATTGAAATATTTTCAGCGACCACACCTCTGTGGGATCCTGAACGTCTTGGATTTAAACTCGTTGCCTCTCCAAGACATGCTGATATTCTCGTATGTACCGGATCGGTAACGAGAATGATGAGGTATCCGCTGCTTCGGGCCTATGAGGCAATGCCGGATCCGAAAATCGTAGCTGCAGTTGGGGCCTGCGGCTGTACCGGAGGAATCTTTCACGATTGCTACAGCACCTGGTCCGGTATAGATTCCCACATTCCGGTTGATCTGTTTATTCCCGGATGTCCTCCTCATCCGGCAACGATACTTCAGGGATTTGCCATAGCTCTGGGGATTATTGATCAGAAGCTGAAAAAGACGGTTTTTGATCTTGATGACGGGAAAGTACCTTTTGACGGTAAGTCATTGATGAATAATTCACTTTTTGAAAGAGATCTTTTCGTGGAAAGTAAATCTCTCATGGGATATATCCACGGTAGAAAACTCTTCGAAAAATATTGTTCAGCTATGAAAGGTGCCGGGAAAATTGAAGATGCCGGTGAAGTCTTTTCAATGATGACCAGTGTAATATCTGACGAGGAGGACCCAAGATATGCTGAATGCCTCCGGGTCCTTCACAATGATGTTTATCTGGAGTGGGTCGACCGCCTGGTAACTATTGGTGAAGACATGAAACAGCAGTACATCATAGGAGATATCTAAATGATTAAAATCTTCAGGCTCATGGAGAGGATCGTAGATCCCTCCCTTAATTCAAATGTTACAGCCCGGCAGATTAAACTTCATGTGCTGAAAGTTGGACATGGATTGGGCAGTATTGATTTTAATCAGTGTGTTATGGAAATGACAGATGAGGAATATGATTTAATAGTTCAGGGATGTGGTGATTACGGCAGATTTAAACTTGGTAACCTAAACAGTTATTTCGAAGTGGATATATTCCCTGAACATGCAGAAAAACTTTCAGGGGAGATGCCTCCCTCTGCTCTTGCGGATTTAATAAAGGATCTGCAGGAGGGGTATATTGTTCTTAAAAAAATTGATGATTTGAGTGAATGTGCACAATAGTGTTATAAAACTAATGCTTTGAGGAAGTCATGAAGAAAGCAATACTGACAGTGGGGAATACTCTGCGCGGTGACGATGGTGTGGGATACGTCCTTGGGGAAAGACTGAGTGAAACAGATGAATGGGAGATCTTTCAGGGAGAGGATTGTCCTGAAAATCAGATTCATCTTATCAGAAAGTTTAATCCTGATATTATAGTTGTAGTTGATGCGGTTCTCGGACTTGAAGAGGGGGAGGCTCAGTTTCTCGATGTGACAGAAGAGGAAGCGAATACTTTTATGACTCATAATATCCCTGTTCAGTATTTGATAAAATTCTTAAAAGATTTCTGTGAAACAGTATTTTTTCTCGGTATCGGAGTTGACGGGGAAAAAACCATGACGATAAACCCCGAACTTTCCGAGGCTGCACTGTCGGGTGTTAAAAATGCCGAGAATCTTATCATTCAATTTAATGAAGTTATTAGTTGAGTCTGATCCGGATTTTATATCCGGATTAAAGCTCTTTTATTACAATAGAGGTTTTGATGGATAATAATTTACTGATATTGTTTAAGGATTTTTCAACATCGTTGAAACTTCGGAAACTGCTTAATCTTTTTGATTATGATAATGTAGAAATAGTATCCTCTGATAATATTGATTTTGATGGTGAACTTATTCATTCCCGTAATTTTATTATTGCGGGAGCTTCAGCTTTTGAAGAGCAGAAACTTGTTCAGTCGATTGAGAAAGCCATACACCTTGAAATACCTGTAGTTTTTTTAACTTCGAATGCTGAATATTACCTGCGGGATATGAGTGTTGAAAAAATACTGAACATTATGTTACCCGGGAATAGAGCTGATCATAAGTATGTTGTAAATGAAATAACCCGGAGAACTAAAAAAAATGGAACTGATGTTCCAGAAACTGCACATTGCCATGAATCAGATGAAAAGAATAATAATAGTGAACTATTGCTGAAGGAACTCAGATGTCTTTATTATATTTCAGATGTAATGAAGATTCCTGATTTGAAAATTGATTCCGTAATGAAGTACATATGCCAAAGTATAGAAAATGCAGTTTGTTACGAAGGTAAAGGGCAGGCGAGAATCACCTATTATGGCAGAGTTATTCAATCCGACGATTTTCATGAGACTGTTTTACGCATATGTTCTCCAATCTTATTAGATGATAAAGCGGTGGGAGAGATTGAGGTTTTTCTCAATCAGGATCACTATAAGAATACTGAAAATATTTTGAAAATGGAAAACGATCTCATCAATGCGATTGCTGAACAGATAGGAAAATATTTAAGCAGCAGAAAATCAATTGATGAACTTACAAAAACTAATGAGGAATTGAGGCGTCTTGCTTCCTATCATGAAAACGTTAGAGAAAATGAGAGGAAAAATGTGGCCCGGGCCATTCATGATGAATTCGGCCAGAAGCTTCTTACTCTGCGGTATGAAATTCTTAATTTAAAGAGTACATTGTCAGATAAAGACGTTGATGCTGATTCTGAAATTGATGAACTGATGGGCGTCCTGGACGGAGCTATGACAACTCTGAGGAATATTACATCAAGTCTCAGACCCGGTGTTCTTGATAAGCTCGGCATAGCCGCTGCAATAGAATGGCTTGCCCGGGATACCGAAAAAAATACTGGAGTGAAATTTCACGTAAATTGTTCACCTGAAGATATGGTTCTGGATGATGAATATACTACGGCTTTATTCAGAATTTTTCAGGAGGCTACTACGAATATTATCAGACATTCAGGCGCAGATGAGGTGCTGGTTAATTTTAAAAGAACCAAAGATGAAGTTTTCTTAATTGTTCTGGATAACGGCAGAGGTATAACAGAGGAAGATGTCAATCGTGATAACTCATTCGGTATTCAGGGAATGAGAGAACGAATTCTCAGCTTTCAGGGTAATTTTTCGATTATGAATAATCACGACTCCGGTACGGTTCTCAAAGTATCACTCCCTCTGCAGCGGAATAAATATAAATCCTGAATATGATAATTTAATAATGTTTAATCTCTCCCGGGTGGAATGCTCTGGAGTATTACAAAAATAATTCAAAAAAAGAGGGGGAATCTCATGGCATTTAATACGCCGGCTCAGGTGGCAGAATCTGTTACCAATATGGGCAAATCAAAAGCTTCTTTACCAATCTTGACCATGATTATCATGGGTATCTTTGCAGGAGCCTATATCGGATTTGGTGCTGAACTCTGCACTATGGTCCTGACAGGAACATCTGCAAAACTAGGCCTGGGAGTTGCAAAACTTCTCGGAGGTGCAGTATTTAGTGTAGGACTGATGCTCGTTGTTATAGGTGGAGCAGAACTTTTTACCGGCAACAATTTAATGATCGTCGGTATGGTAAGCGGGAAAATCAGTTTAAAGGAAGTTCTTACAAACTGGTTCTTCGTCTATATTGCAAACTTTATCGGTTCGCTGCTTCTGGTCTATATCATGTATTATTCTAATCTATGGAAATCAGGAAATCTTGCAAATGCAACTGTTGCACTTAATATTGCCGTTGGTAAAGTAAATCTCGGTTTTGGTGAGGCATTTTTCAGAGCTATAGGCTGTAACTGGCTGGTATGTCTTGCCGTATGGCTTGCGGTGGCAGCTAAAGACGTGGGCGGTAAAATACTCGGTATATTCTTTCCTATTATGGCATTCGTTGCTTCCGGTTTTGAACACTGTGTCGCGAATATGTACTTTGTTCCCTATGGAATTATTCTCAAGGGTGATGCTGCTCTGACAGAAATAGTCGCAGGATACGGTGCAAGGGCTGATGCTCTGACCTGGCAGGGATTCTTCGCTAATAATCTTCTGCCTGTTACTCTTGGAAATATCGTAGGCGGAGCATTCTTCGTAGGTTTCGCATACTTCATGGTATTTTCAAAGCAGTGTAAAGATGTAGAGTGCAGTTAAAAAGCGTGTTTTATCAGCATGCCTCAGATTGAGGGAAAGGACGTTACAGGTAATACCGTCCTTAATCATGAATGCAGTTTTGTTTGAAATAAGGGGGGAGTTTTCTTCCCCTCTTATTATTCCGGATATATATTAAAAATAGTTGTACAACTTATTGTGTAAATATTTAAATCGATTAAATTGTTTTGCCGGGAGCTAAGGTATGATTCGAATAATAATTGCCGATGATCATATAATAATAAGGGCAGGAATCAAACAGCTTATTGAAGGTGCTCATGACATGAAGGTCTGCGGAGAAGCCTCTGACGGACAGAAGCTTATTGATGAGATTAAGAAGAACCACTATGATGTAATTATTATTGATATATCCATGCCCGGACGAAACGGTATTGAAATAATTAAACAGATAAGAGCCTCAGGAGACAAGACTCCTGTTCTTGCTCTGAGTTACTATCCGGAAGATCAGTTCGCGGTACGGGTTTTAAAAGCCGGAGCCTGCGGATATATGAATAAGGATGTTGAACCAGAGGAGCTTATTGAGGCCATTTATAAGGTTGCAAGGGGCGGAACATACGTCAGCCCGGCCATAGCTGAGAAAATTGCATGCAGCATGAATATGACAGTTCCTGATTCGCCTCATGAATCACTGACCGACAGAGAGTATGAAGTCTTTCTTAAAATTGGTGCGGGGAAATCGGTCTCTGATATAGCAAATGAACTTTTCCTAAGTGTAAAAACTGTCAGTACCTACAGATCGAGAATTATTGACAAGATGAATCTTAAGAACAATGCAGAGATTACCTATTATGCAATAAAGAATGATCTTATTGAAAAAATCTAATCTGCAGACTTCTCTTCCGTTGGCAAAATTTTTAATCACCCCCCCCTGACTCTTATTCATAGCAATTCTTCTCTACTGTAGTTCTTCGCTTAAAATACCGTATCAGCATATTTACTGATTATTCCGCTGAAGATATGTAATCCTCCAGTCGTGATAAAGATTAATTTTTTTTAAAAAAATATCTTGACCATCGTTAACATCGATTTAATATATTGAAAATATTGATTCATGTATTCGGTATTATAAATTATAAAAAGAAGTATTTACAAATTGGAGGATTTTTTATGAAAAACTTTTTCGCAACGAAAAAGGGGATCATACTGGTGGGAGGGGTGATTGGTATTTTCGCCACTCTGCTTCAGTATCTCGGCAACCCCGCTAACATGGGTATCTGTGTGGCCTGTTTCGAGCGGGATATCGCCGGGGCTCTTGGACTTCACAGGGCAGCAGTTGTGCAGTATATCAGACCTGAGATTGCAGGTTTTGTTCTGGGTTCAACCATTATCGCATCACTTAAGTCGGAGTTTAAACCGCGAATGGGATCATCTACAATAATAAGATTTTTTCTGGGAATATTTGCCATGATCGGTGCTCTGGTCTTTCTCGGCTGTCCATGGAGAGCTCTTCTCAGACTTGCTGGCGGGGATCTTAATGCCCTAACCGGAATCGCGGGACTTATTGCCGGAATTACAATAGGTGTGATGTTTCTGAAAAACGGATATAATCTCGGCAGATCCTATGCGGCAAAAAAAACAGCAGGCTGGGTTTTTCCTGCATTCATGGTAGTTCTCATGGGGCTTCTTCTGTTTAAGGTTTCATTTTCAGAGGGAGGCGCGATATTCTTCAGTCAAAAAGGACCCGGATCAATGCATGCAAATGTCTGGATAAGTCTTGGAGCTGCTTTAATTATAGGCGCACTGGCTCAGAGAAGCCGTTTCTGTACCATGGGCTCTTTCAGGGATATTATTCTTGCCAAAGATTTTCATCTGATGAGCGGAATTATATCTCTTCTGGTCTTAGCATTTGGGATGAACTGTTTTCTCGGTCAGTTTAAGATTGGATTTGAAGCACAGCCGGTAGCTCACACCGATCATCTGTGGAACTTTCTCGGTATGCTGCTTGCAGGTCTTGCCTTTGCTCTTGCCGGAGGATGTCCGGGACGTCAGCTGATAATGGCAGGCGAGGGTGATGGCGATTCTGCAGTTTTTGTAATGGGTATGATTACAGGAGCAGCATTTGCTCATAATTTTGCAATGGCAAGTTCTCCAAAGGGGATAGGCGCATTCGGTGCAGCCGGCGTTATCTCCGGTCTGATTTTTTGTCTTGCCATAGGTTTTGCCATGAGAGAAAAAATGAGTGCATAGATGTGGAGTATTAAAAATTACAAAAGGAGCAGATAATGAGCGACATAAAAATAGATGCCAGAGGCCTGTCCTGTCCGCAGCCGGTTCTTCTGACCAACAAGGCAATTAAGGACGGTACAGAAAGCTTTCAGGTATTGGTTAACAGCGAAGTCTCTAAAGAAAATGTTCTCAGATGTGTTACTAAGAACAGTAAGAACGCTGATGTTAAAGAGGATGGAGAGGATTTTATAATATCTGTTTCGTAAGATCAGAGCTTATAAATTTTTTCATTACCTGTACATGGATTCCCGTCATTTCAGAGGGATCCATGTTTCTTATATTAAAGGGAGTTTCGTCAAATGTCATTATCGAACATAGTAGAAAAAATAACCGGCAGAAAAACTGATGAATTCGAAGGGGGCGGTATCGTGCTCTTTGAAACAACTCACGATGCCATGAAGGCCGAGAAACAGCTCCGCCATGGAGGATTGTCCATAAAACTCGCGGCACCGCCTGTTAATATGCGGATAGGATGTGATCTTGCTCTGGAGTTTAATCTTATAGAAAGGGTTCTCATCGAACGCATTCTCGTTGATTTGAAGCTGAAATTTATTGAAATAGCAAAACTTGAGGAAGGTAATCCCCGGCCTGTATCGATGGTAGATACTACTGATTACGGTGAATTTATCATGGTAAGGGCAGGCAATATGAAAATTACCGTCAGACGCAGTACCGGAGAAATAGTGAATGTTTCGGGCGGAGGATGTCCTGATGTTCCATATCTCTACAGAATGCTCGTGGGTCGTAATATTGAAGATGCCCCTTCGCCATCAGGTCTTGGATATACTCTGTGCGCTTTGATGCTCAACAGGGCCTTCGATGAATGCCTGTCGATTACCGGAGGGAACTGAAATGTTTTTAATATCAGGAACAGTACCTATTGAAGATATGCCTCTGATAATGGGGCCTGCTGAGCTTGACGGGGATAACCTGATTGTAGAAGGCTTCTCCATTCCCTGCGGCATGGGAACTGCCGCAATGGTAAGCTCAGCAGTCGAGACAGCCTCTTTCATGGGGACGAAACCGCCTGTTGCTCTCCTGGCAGGGGATATTGGTGATGCAGCGGGAAGCAGAAAAATTTATGATAAGCTCTGCACGGAACTTCCCGTACTCTCTCCGCGGGTGGTCACACTCCACTACCTTCAGCCTGTTATGGGACTGATGAGGAGGGTAATGAAAACCGTTGATGCAATGGATCAGTCTCCGGTAATGATCGCTGATGCCGGTGCGATGTATGCGGCCAAGGCAGCCGGACTGTCCGGTAAGTTCGATCTCTTTACGCCTGATATTGCGGAGATGAAATTTCTTGCAGATCCCGATGCTGTTCACCCTGCATATGTGAGCAATTACTTTATTCAGGCGGACAATGTATCTGTTGATGAACTGATAAAGAGCTTCTATGAGCATCTTAAAGGGCCTGAGGTGGTCCTCATGAAAGGAGCTCTGGATCTTGTAATCAAAAATGGTGAAATTGTAAGCACTGTCAGTGAACCCGACATTCCCGAGCTGGAGCCTGTGGGAGGAACCGGCGATACCGTTACCGGCCTTGTCTCAGCTCTGATATATGCAGGCCTTGACCCGGTGAAGGCCTCAATTATAGCATGCAGGACTAATCGAATGGCGGGAAGTATGGCCTCTGTAAGGCCGGACACAAGGGTCTCGGAAATAATAGCATGTTTTAAAGAGGTCTACGGACAGTATTATCAGATGTGGTCAGATGAACTCATGGATTGATAAAAAAGCCGGGGTACGGCTTTGTTATCAATTTTTGTACTCTGAAGATTCTCTGATGATATCTTTCTCCAGCTGATTTATTCTGCGGGCTTTTTCTTCTATTTTCAGCATTGCCTCATGACTTTTCATCCCCGGGCCGGACCAGAATTTATCAGCAGCTCCTGCCTCTCTTCTGATTTCCTCCAGGAGCTTTAGAAGTTCATTGTTCTCTGATTCTACGGCATCAATCAGATTTTGAATCTTTTCAAGAATGCTGCGTTTGCTGTCAGCCCGGGATCTGTCCATGCCTCTCTTTATCTCACGGTCAAGATCGTCATAGGCCTGATCAATTTTTTCTCTCCCATCTTTAATGGTCCTGTTCATTCTTCTGATATAGTTTAATATGGGCTTCTGAAGTTTTTCTGCATTGATCTCTGTTATTGTGTACTCCTTGGCCAAATCTGTGAATTTCTTCGATGATTTATCATACACGTCTATTGTCTTTTTATTCTTCTCCGACATGAGAGTTATTTCATCCTGCAGGGCGGTCAGGGCATTCCAGGAAGGGGAGTCTGATTTAATCTTTTTTCCGCTTTTCCATGAAGACCGGAACGCGCTCTTCCTCGCGGGAGGGCGCGTTCCGACCAACGATCATTCTCGAGGGGCAACCGCTTTTCCATGACGACCGGAATTTGCGGATTTTCTCTTTTTGTTCTGAATTGATTTTCTTCGTCTCATTTAGTGCTTTCTCCATGCCTATAAGTTCCCGTGCAAGTTCAGGATAGGGTTTAACAGCCTTATCGGGGATCAAACCGGTTATCCGGTAGTAAATCATTTTCTTTTTCGAATAGTCCTTGTTCATCCGTGAAGTAATTTTATCTGAATCTGAAATTACTCTGTTAAGGTTCCTGTTTACTTCCTTAGTCCTGTAATATCTCACACATCCGGTAACACCGGCTGTAAATGAAATAATCAGCATCAATGATAATAATCTCTTCACTATTTATTCTCCTTCGGAGGTATAGTTATAATCGCAGATATATGTCTGTAAGATAATAACAGTGAAATCCGATTAAAAAATTATTTTATATGAACAATGGGAGAAGTAATTTACTGCATGGAAGGTAAAACAGGAGGCCGCGACATGCAGGCACGGCTTCCTGTCATTTATTATTTTCTAGTAATTAAATGCTGCTACTTCAAAGTGCTCCTGGGGATGGGCACATGCAGGACATAATTCAGGAGCGCATTCTCCCTCATGGATGTATCCGCAGTTTGTACATTTCCAGAAAGTCTTCGACTCTTTCTTGAAGACCTTTCCTTCTTCAATATTTTCTGCAAGCTTTAGAAAACGGGCTTCATGCCTCTCTTCCACCTTGGCAATCATCCTGAAGGCTACGGCAATTTCGTCGAATCCCTCTGCATCGGCTACATCGGCAAACTCTGGATAGAGATCTGCCCACTCTTCATTTTCTCCCGCAGCTGCAGCCTTTAAATTGTCAATGGTCTTAGCCTGTGCAACGGGGAAGGCGGCTGTTATCTCTACTTCTGCCGGAAGTTCTCCCTCCAGATTAGCCAGCATGTACTTGTAGAATCTCTTGGCATGCTCCTTCTCATTGTCAGCTGTTTCTGTGAAAATTGCTTCTATCTGCCTGAATCCCTCTTTTCTGGCAATTGAGGCGTAAAAATTATATCTGTTTCTTGCCTGAGATTCTCCGGCGAAGGCTTTCATCAGATTTTCCAGTGTCTTTGTTCCCTTAAGGTTTCCCATAGATTTTCTCCTCTTTTTATTATGAAATGATTATAAATAAGGGTATCTGATATTTTCAAGTTATTTTTAGCATTTAAAATATATATTACATGAACCGCCTGGCTGGTTATTCAAATGGTGACTACTTTTACGCAATACAGCTGTTTTTCTGTATTAACAGGTTAATGTATTTATCCGCTTCAAAGTCATCAAAACCGAAACTTTTATGCAAAGACTCGGCAAGGCGGCTCTTTTGTATAACTTGTGGAATAAACATTTTTATCTGAATAAACTGCGGTGAGGTTACAAAAAATTTGAATACGGTTCTAACTGTTGGTATATAATAATATAACAGACTCAGCGCTGGAGATGAATATTATGGCAATTGAAAACAGTCTCATTGAGGGTATCCGGGATGCTGAAAATAGGGCCCGGAATATTGTCTCAGACGCAGAACACAGATCTGCAGAGAGGCTGAAAAAAATTAAAGGTGAATACACGGTAAAAATCGAAGATCTCAACCGGGAATACCCATCTAAGGAATTAATCGTGATAGAGAAGGCCGGTACTGCAGCTGCGGCCGAATACGAAAAGAAGAAAATACATATAGATGAACAGGTTTCCCTTATTCAGTCAGAGAGCGAAAAGAAAATCGGGGAAGTTGTTGATTTTATAATAAGTAAAATTCTTGAATAGGATTTTCAAATGGCTATATGCAGGATGAAAAAAGTGATCATTGCGGGGCATCTTGATTCAGCTGATGAATTTGTCAGAGAGATTCATCATGGAGCGCTCCTTCATCCTGCTGATATTACAGATCAGTCCACTGACCCGGTACGACCCCTTCGTGAATATAAATTTGAACATTACAGTGCAGATAGTCTCAGAGAACTT
>CAYNFB010000019.1:0-19425 GCA_964396355.1 uncultured Leptospirales bacterium
AGCTGCCGAAGCCCGGCACAGGCAGTGAATCTTGTAATTATCAAATTTAAAAAAAAGCTTGATTGATTATTTATGTCGGTAAAAATAACCTTTACCTGCCTTTGCGGCATGAAATTTTAAGTGAATTGTCGCTGTCTTTTCTTTAATATTTAATGTACATGTTTAAATCATCAGCCTGACAGGCAGAAGCGGCTGATTCATATTATACAACAGGAGAGCATTATGGGATTATCGGTAACATATAAAATTTTAAAGGATCATCTGGTGGAGGGGGAACTCTCTGCAGGCAGCGAGATCGGAATCAGAATCGATCAGACTCTCACACAGGATGCAACCGGCACAATGGCTTATCTTCAGTTTGAGGCAATGGGCATGGACTCTGTGAAGACAGAGCTTTCTGTTTCATACGTGGATCACAATACCCTGCAGATGGGATTTGAAAATGCCGATGATCACAAGTATCTCCAGACAATGAATTCAAACTACGGCATATATTATTCAAAGGCCGGAAACGGCATCTGTCACCAGGTTCACGTGGAGAGATTTGGAAGACCCGGCGCGACTCTTCTTGGTTCTGACAGCCATACTCCCACAGGGGGAGGAATAGGCATGATTGCAATTGGAGCAGGAGGACTTGATGTTGCTGTGGCCATGGGAGGAGGCCCCTTCTTCATCACCTGCCCGAAGGTGGTCAATGTTAAACTTACAGGAAAGCTCAGACCCTGGGTGAGCGCCAAGGATGTGATCTTAAAGGTTCTGGAGATAATGACAACGAAGGGTAATGTGGGCTCAGTCGTGGAGTACAGCGGCCCGGGAGTGAAGAATCTTTCTGTTCCTGAGAGAGCGACTATTACCAATATGGGCGCCGAGCTTGGAGTTACCACTTCTCTTTTTCCCAGCGACTCAGTGACAAAAGACTTTCTTGATGCCCAGCAGAGAGGTGATGTGTGGGCCGATCTGACGGCCGATGAGGACGCGGAGTATGACAGAATAATCGAAATCGACATGGGGGAGCTTGAGCCGCTTGTTGCATGTCCTCACTCTCCCGATAATATAAAGAAAATTTCCGAGCTTGCCGGAATGAAAATAGATCAGGTGGCAATCGGAAGCTGCACAAACGCATCATATAAGGATCTGATGACTGTGGCAGGCATCCTTAAGGGGAAGAAGGCTAATCCCGGAATCAGCTTCATCGTCGCGCCGGGCTCAAAACAGGTCCTTGAAATGATTGCAGAAAACGGAGCTCTTGCCGATATCGTGGCAAGCGGCGCCAGAATCATGGAGTCTGCCTGCGGATTCTGTATCGGCGCAGGCCAGGCCCCTGTGACTGATGGTGTATCCATACGGACGAATAATCGAAATTTTGAAGGGAGATCGGGAACAGCCTCGGGCCAGATATATCTGGTGAGTCCCGAGGTGGCTGCTCTGTCTGCACTGGAGGGAGTTCTGGCCGACCCCATGGTTTATTCACCGGAGGAATATCCTGCTGTTAAAGTTCCTGAGAAATTTATAGTAGATGATTCAATGATTATCCCTCCTGCAAATGGAAAGACTGAAATATTCAGAGGGCCCAACATCGGCGACCCTCCCTATACTGAGCCGCTTATGGATGAAATTAAAGGTGTCATCGGCCTGAAGGTGGGAGATAAGATTACTACTGATCATATAATGCCTGCAGGCCAGAGACTGAAGTTCAGGTCAAATGTGCCGGCATATTCGCAGTTTGTCTTCGAGCATGTGGACAGTACTTTCGCACCGAGAACACTGGAGAACAAGAACAAAGGGATTTACACCGCCATTGTTGGAGGCCAGAGCTACGGACAGGGATCAAGCCGGGAGCACGCGGCGATATGTCCCATGCATCTTGGTGTAAGAGTGGTTATGGCGCAGTCATTTGAGAGAATTCATTCTGGAAATCTGGTGAATTTCGGCATTCTGCCGCTGCTTTTTAAGAACAGCTCAGACTATGAGTCCATGGAGCAGGGCAGCGAATTTATCATCACCGGCCTGAGAGATATGGTTGCCCGGGGCGGCGATGTGACGGTTTCTGTAAACGGCAGGGATTACGTGCTTGATCTCTTCGCGTCAGACAGACAGAGAGAGATTCTTCTTCAGGGAGGACTCCTCAACTACACCAGAGCTGTGATTTAAAGGGCGGGCCGGATGAGCAGTGCAGAGGATTGTGAATTGATTCTGTGTCAGCCTGATTTACACAGGGGCTGCAGTGTATGCTGCGGTCTCTTCAATCTTGCTGATATTTCCAGAGAGAATCTTGAGCACTTTCTCTCAGAGGGCAGGTCAAGAGAGGAGGAGTTATCCTGTCATGACCAGTATGTTGAGCCCTCTGATGTCAGGGACGCGGGTTCTCATATATGTCCCTATCAGGGGTTTTTAAGCAGCGGTAAGCCCGGATGCCTCATTCATCCTCTCGGCAGGGGGGAGGAACTCCGTGACAGGTCACTCTTCGGGAGCAGGATATGCGGAGGCTTTCTCTGTCCTGCTCACAAAATTCTCAGTTCAGAAGAGAAGAGGCTGCTCATTAAATACGTCAGGGACTGGTATCTTTATTCCGTGGCGGTTCTTGATCCGCTGTCATTCAGATTTATTCTGGAGCATGCTCTTGCATGTTCCTGTGGTGATGACGTGACTCTTCTGGTGAATAAAGGGCTTGATGTCCATGCTGTTAATCTGCAGCAGTTCGGCGGAGCTGTCTTTCATTATGCCCTGCCTGAATACAGCAGCGGAAGCAGAGCATACTCTCTTTTTTCTTGTGAGAGCAGCAGAGAAAGAGTTCTTCCGGCCATGGACAGCTTTTCTGTGACCCTGTAAACAGTGTTTGAAAAACAATTTTTCTAGACAATAAATTGTTTTTTGTGAACTGATTAACATAAAATTTATTAATTTTTTTAAAAAATTTTATATTTTGTTGACATTAATTGCGGGTCTTCATACTTTATGTGCTAAGTGGAGGCCCAGACGGAGGAACTCTTTGGAGGAAAATAATCTTCTCCTAACAGGATACGCTAAAATTCCTGAAGGGATAACCCTTGCAGAGCTTTACAGTGTAATTGTTCTTGCAATGGAGGTGGACGGTAACACCGGGGAGATTATTGCCGCAGATTGCACTCTGATGACTGATGTGGCCAGAAACGTTGTTAAAAAGATTCTCGTTGGTGAAAACATTAAAGATGTAAAGAGAATCGAAGAGAAGTTCAAGGTGATTTATCACGGCGCAGTAAGAAAGGCTTTGATGTCAGCTTGCAGAATCTGTTACACCAAGTATTTGAAAGTACTTTATGACCGCGGTGAAAGGGTCAAAGAGGATGGGAAGAAAGACGAAATAGAAGGATTTGAGATTTAACATTTTAATCTGGTAAATAACGGATTCTCATGGCCGATAAAGTAACCCTTTATCACAAACCATGCGAATAAAATGAAAGTTGATTTACTGTCTTAACCGAATTATATGTGAGGTATAGTTAGGTCGAGATATGTAAATCAACTTTTTTTTGTTTATAGGCAGATTAAAATTAGTCCCAGGGTGACGGAGTGAATTTTTTTCAGTATATTCGGACCCACTAATGAGACTGGTAACAGATAGATTGACTGAATGGTTTTTGAGAAGGCTGCATTCAGTTGCTATTTGAAAAAAAAAGATTAAATGCACGTCAGGAGGTGAGTTTACTTATGTCAAGCGAACGAATTCGAAACAAAGTTGCTGAAAGTAAGTTAATGTCAGCAGAAGAGGCAGCTGCTCTTATAAAGGATGGCATGAATGTTGGTGCAAGCGGATTTACACCTGCAGGTTATCCTAAGGCAGTTCCTACGGCTTTAGCCAGGAGAGTTGAAGAGAGCGGTGAAAAGCTCAAAATCAATCTCTACACAGGTGCTTCTGTGGGTGATGAGCTGGATGGAGCTCTTTCAAGAGCAGGCGTTGTCGCAAAGAGAATGCCTTATCAGACTACTGGTGATATGAGAAATAATATCAACAATGGTTCTACCTCATACATCGACTGTCACCTGAGTCAGGTAGCTCAGCAGGTCAGATACGGTTTCTGGGGAAAGATTGATGTGGCTATTATTGAAGTTGTAGCCATTACTGAAGATGGAGGTCTTGTTCCTTCAACATCGGTTGGAAATTCACCGGTTTATGTTGAGATGGCAGACAAGGTTATTGTCGAGGTTAATACAACTCAGCCGCTGGAACTTGAAGGTATGTCGGATATATATCTTCCAAAGAATCCTCCGAACAGAGAAGCAATTCCGATACTAAAGACTCATGACAGAATCGGAACAACTGCCATTCCCTGTGACCCCGCAAAGATTGCTGCTGTGGTCATGTGTGATGTTAAGGACACAACGCGTGATCTTGCTCCTATAGATGATGATGCAAAGGCAATTTCCGGTCACCTTATCAAATTTTTTGAAAATGAAGTGAAAGAGGGACGTCTTCCCAAGAATCTTCTTCCTCTTCAGTCAGGAGTAGGAAGTGTTGCCAATGCAGTTCTTGCAGGTATGGCTGATTCAGACTTCGACAATCTCACATGCTATACTGAGGTTGTTCAGGACTCAATGCTTGATCTTATTGATACAGGCAAGGCTGAGGCTGTTTCCTGTACTTCTATTACACTTTCAAATACGGGTCTCGAACATTTTTATAAGAACATCAATAAGTATAAGGATGTTATAATAATGAGACCTCAGGAAATAAGCAATAATCCTGAGATTGCACGCCGACTTGGTGTTATTACCATGAACACGGCTATTGAGTGTGATATTTATGGTAATGTCAACTCCACTCATATCATGGGTTCAAGAATGATGAATGGAATCGGCGGTTCAGGAGACTTCACAAGAAACGGCTACATCACAATATTTACTACTGTATCAACAGCCAAGGGCGGAGATATATCATCAATAGTACCGATGGTTTCTCATCATGATCATACTGAGCATGAGGTAATGGTAATAGTTACAGATCAGGGAGTTGCTGACCTGAGAGGATGTTCTCCGCAGGAACGTGCAGAGAAGATTATCGAAAACTGTGCCCATCCCGATTACAGGCCGATGCTGCGGGAATATTATGAGAAGTCAAAAAAAGGAAAATTTCAGCATACTCCTCATCTTATGGATGAAGCGCTGTCATGGCATGACAGATTCAATAAGACCGGAAGTATGAAAATTAAATAACAATCAAGATTTGAAGATTAGAAGGGGGAACACTATGATGTTCAATGAGGCAAATTTAAAAGAAGTAAAAGAGAAATTTGACCAGTATGAAGAAAAAGTAACCAAGGGCCTTGAAAAAAGACCCGAGCGTCAGGAAATATTCTACACTGGTTCCGGAGATGAAGTAAAAAGACTCTATACACCTAATGATGTAGAAAACATGGATTATGTTGAAGATATAGGATTTCCGGGACAGTATCCCTACACAAGAGGTGTTCAGGATACAATGTACAGAGGAAGACTCTGGACAATGAGGATGTATGCCGGTTTTGCTACTGCTGCTGAATCAAATGCCAGATATAAATTTCTTGTAGAGCAGGGATCCGGCGGACTTTCTGTTGCCATGGACCTTCCTACACAGATAGGCTATGACTCTGATGATCCGCTTGCAGAAGGTGAAGTAGGAAAAGTCGGTGTTGCTATTGACTCTCTTGCTGATATGGAAACTCTATTTGATGGAATTCCGCTGGATAAAGTTAGTACATCAATGACGATTAACGCACCTGCATCAGTTCTTCTTGCAATGTATATTGCAGTTGCAGAAAAGCAGGGAACTTCTCCTGAGAAGCTCAGAGGAACAATTCAGAATGATGTTCTCAAGGAGTATGTTGCCCGGGGAACTTATATTTTTCCTCCTGCACAGTCAATGAGACTCATCACAAATATTTTTGAGTACTGCTCAAAAAATGTTCCGCAGTGGAATACAATCAGTATTTCAGGATACCACATCAGAGAAGCCGGTTCATCAGCTGCTCAGGAAGTGGGTTTCACACTGGCTGACGGTATTGCATACGTAGATGCGGCTATCAAGGCCGGACTTGATGTTGATACTTTCGCACCAAGACTTTCTTTCTTCTTTAATGCACACAATGACCTTCTTGAAGAAGTTGCTAAGTACAGAGCAGCAAGAAGACTGTGGGCGAAGATCATGAAGGACAGATTCGGCGCAAAAAGTGCAAAATCCATGTCTCTCAAGTTCCATACACAGACCGGCGGTTCAACTCTTACAGCTCAGCAGCCTGAAAATAACATCGTCAGGGTTGCAATTCAGACTCTTGCTGCGGTTATGGGAGGAACACAGTCTCTGCACACTAACTCAAAAGATGAGGCGCTTGCTCTTCCTAATGAAGATTCAGTACGAGTAGCTTTAAGAACTCAGCAGGTTGTTGCTTATGAAAGCGGTGTTACCAACACTGTCGATCCTCTTGCAGGTTCTTACTTCATCGAAGCTAAGACTAATGAAATCGAAGAAAAAGCAATGGAATACATCAAGAAGATTGATGATATCGGCGGAGTTGTTGCTGCAATTGAGAAAGGTTATATCCAGCAGGAAATAATGGATTCAGCTTATAACTATCAGAAAGATATTGAAACAGGAAAGACAGTTATAGTTGGAATGAATAAGTTTCAAATTGAAGAAGCTCCTCCTACAGGACTCCTGAGAGTTGATCCTTCAGTTGGAAAAATGCAGAGTGACAGACTTGTTAAGCTCAGAGCTGAAAGAGATAATGCTCAGGTTGATGCAAAACTCGCTGCTCTTAAGACTGCATGTGAAGGAACAGACAATGTTATGCCTTTTATTGTTGAGGCAGTTAAGACATACGCAACACTCGGCGAAATCTGCGGCGTAATGAGAGAAGTTTTCGGCGAATATCAGCAAAGTGTAAATTTATAAGATAAGGATTTCAGGAGGATAGTAATGGATAGACCTATAAGAGTTTTGGTAGCGAAGCCGGGACTTGACGGACATGATAGAGGCGCAAAAGTTATAGCAAGATCCCTCAGGGATGCTGGAATGGAAGTAATCTATACAGGTGTTCGTCAGACCCCTGAGCAGATAGTAAATGCAGCGGTTCAGGAAGACGTTGATTGTGTTGCAGCAAGTATTCTATCAGGTGCTCACAACACACTGCTTCCGAGAATTAAGGAGCTTTTAAAAGAAAATGATGCAGATGATATCCTTTTTATCGGCGGTGGAGTTATTCCCGCAGAGGATATTCCTTTCTTAAAAGAAAAGGGTTGTGCAGAGGTTTTTACTCCAGGTACGCCGACTTCTGTAACAATAGAATTCATACAGAAAAACGTTAAGAAGTAAAAGGTAAAGAGAATAATTATGGATAACCTTAAGGAGAGACTTTTACAAGGCAACAAAAGGGCTGCAGCAAGGCTTATATCCATAGTTGAAAATGATGTCAATGGAGAACTTTCGATAATCAAAGAGCTTTATAACAAAACCGGTAATGCCTACGTTATAGGCATTACCGGCCCCCCAGGGGCGGGCAAGAGCACTCTGACAGACAAACTTGTCAAGGCCTGCAGGGCTCAGGGGAAGAAAGTAGGCGTCATAGCAATTGATCCCACAAGTCCTTTTACTGGAGGAGCACTTTTGGGAGACAGGGTCAGAATGAGTGATCTCAATACTGATCCCGGAGTATTCATAAGATCTATGGGTGCACGGGGACATTTGGGAGGAGTATCCGAGGCTACAGGTGCCGCAGTTGATGTTCTGGATATTTACGGATGTGATTACATTTTTGTTGAGACGGTAGGAGTGGGACAATCGGAAGTAGATATTGTTCGAAACTGCGATACGACTGTTCTTGTCTCAGTACCGGGGCTCGGCGATGATATACAGGCGATCAAAGCAGGTATAATGGAAATCGGAGATGTATTTGTTGTAAACAAGGCAGACAGAGACGGAGCACAGAGAACTGCCAGAGAACTGGCGATGATGCTGGATTTTAAGAAGGATGACTGGCAGCCTACGGTTACCATGACTATTGCTTCAGATAATGAGGGCATTACCGATGTTATCGATTCGATTGAAAAGCACAGGGAGTTTATGCTTGAAAGCGGTCGGGGTTATAAACGAAGAGTGGAAAACCGGAAGAACGGATTAATCCACCTGGTTAAAGAGCGTGTAACAAAATTGATGATTGAAGAAACGTATAACGGCGATTTTATAAATGAACTTTCAGAAAAAATTGTCGCAAGAGAAGTGGACCCCTATTCAGCTGCTGATCAGATGCTGAACAGGTTAAATCTAAAGTAGGAGGAACTGAATGAAAGCATTAAAAGTGGATCATATAGGAATAGCAGTTAAAGATTTAGAGGCATCAATTGATTTCTATGAAACAGCACTGGGCATAAAGTCTCAGGGAATAGAAACAGTGGATGAGCAGAAGGTAAGAGTTGCTTTTTTACCTGTAGGAGATACAGAAGTTGAACTTCTGGAATCAACTGCTCCTGACGGCCCCATAGCCAAGTACATCGAGAAGAAAGGTGAAGGCATTCAGCATCTGGCATTCAAAGTTGACAGTGTTGCTGATGCTATAGAGGCAATGAAGGCTAAAGGATATAGAATGATTGATGAAACACCGAGATATGGTGCGGGCGGGGCAAAAATTGCATTTTGTCATCCTAAATCAACAAACGGTGTACTAATAGAGTTGTGCGAAAGATAATTAGTTGGAGGCTTACATATGTCTGTTGACAAAAAAGAAGTACTGTTAAAAAAGAAAGAAAAAATAGCTCTCGGCGGTGGCCCTAAGAAGATTGATTCACAGCATAAAAAGGGGAAACTCACAGCCAGAGAAAGACTCAACCTTCTTTTCGATGAAGGAACATTCGTAGAAATTGACGCTTTTGTAAAACATAGATGTGTTAATTTCGGAATGGACAAGATGGAAATGGAAGGAGAGTCAATCGTTACAGGATATGGCCAGGTAGACGGCAGAATCGTTTATGCTTTCTCTCAGGACTTTACTGTAACAGGCGGATCTCTTGGAGAGATGCATGCGGCAAAAATAATCAAAGTGCAGGAAAATGCTGCAAAAATAGGTGCTCCTATTGTAGGTCTTAACGATTCAGGCGGAGCTAGAATTCAGGAAGCTGTTGATGCACTTAACGGTTATGGAGAGATTTTTTATAATAACTCCATCTATTCAGGTGTTATTCCTCAGATTTCCGCAATCATGGGACCCTGTGCGGGCGGTGCGGTTTATTCACCTGCTCTTACAGATTTTATCTTCATGGTTGATCAGACATCACAGATGTTCATTACCGGTCCTAACGTTATTAAGGCTGTAACCGGTGAAATAGTCACATCAGAAGCTCTTGGTGGAGCTATGACTCATAACAGCACAAGCGGAAATGCTCATTTTATCTCGCAGGATGATGCATCATGTATCGCAGAGATAAGAAGGCTTCTGAGTTTTCTTCCGTCAAACAATATGGAGCTTGCTCCCGAGTTTGAAAGTGCAGATGATATTAACAGACACGTGGAGTCTCTTGATACAATTATTCCTGACAGTCCGAACAAAGCTTACAACATGTTTGATGTCATCAGTGAGATTGTTGATAATGGAGATTACCTGGAGAGTCAGCCTCATTATGCAAAGAACATCATTACCTGCTTTGCAAGAATAAACGGCAAATCTGTTGGTATTATTGCTAATCAGCCTCAGGTTATGGCTGGATGTCTGGATATAAATTCAGGTGACAAATCTTCAAGATTTATCAGAACCTGTGATGCTTTCAATGTTCCGATTCTTACAATAGTTGATGTACCCGGATATCTCCCTGGAACGACTCAGGAGTACAGCGGAATAATCAGGCATGGTGCTAAAATACTTTATTCTTACAGTGAAGCGACTGTGCCGCTTGTAACTCTCATTACCCGTAAAGCATACGGCGGAGCTTATCTTGCAATGTGTGCCAAATCTCTTGGTGCTGATATGGTATTTGCATGGCCGACTGCTGAAATTGCGGTAATGGGTTCAGAGGGTGCTGTTAACATTATATTCAAAAAAGAGATCGATGAAGCTGACGATCCTGCTGCAACAAGAAAACAGCGGCTTGATGAATATACTGAAATGTTTGCTACTCCCTACAAGGCAGCAGAAAGAGGTTTTGTTGATGATGTTATTGAGCCTAAGACTTCAAGGCAGCGAATAATAGATGCATTCAATATGCTGGAAGGCAAGAGAGTGTCTCTGCCGGCCAAGAAGCATGATAACATACCTCTATAATAGTTATTGGAGTGATTTAATATGGATATGACAATTCTTTTGAAAAACTTTGCTGATCCAACCATAATTAAGACCATGGCGTCTGGGGATCTTTTGAAGGGTGTTACGGCAACTGTGATAATGGGTATGGGTATCACATTTGCAGTTCTTATCATCCTTATGTTTGTGATCATGGTTCAGCAGAAGTTGTTAGCACCTAGGGTTGCGGCACCGGTCAAAACTGTCCAGGCTGCAAGAGTTTCAGATGCTCCGGTATCAGGGTCTGATAACAACGAATTGATCGCGGTTATAACAGCGGCGGTGGCGGCCTCAATAGGTACAGCTGCGGGCAACATCGTAATCAAAAATGTTCAAAGAGTTAGAGATAACGCACCTGGATGGTTTAAGTCAGGTATAACTGAACAGATGAATAACAGATTTTAAGATCAGAAAAGAGGAGATTATAAAAAATGAAAAACTATAAGATAGTAGTTAACGGGACAGAGTACCAAGTCGGTGTTGAAGAAATCGGCGGAACTTCTGCACCTGCTCCTGTTGCAGCAAGACCTGCAGCAGCAGCGGCACCAGCAGCACCTGCTGCTCCAAAGGCGGCACCTGCAGCAGCTGCACCGGCAGGTTCAGGTTCAGTTACAGCACCGCTTCCGGGAACAGTTCTCAAAGTTAATGTAAGCGCTGGTGATAAGGTTGCCAAGGGAGATACTCTTTTAATCCTCGAGGCTATGAAAATGGAAAATGAAATTGCTGCGCCAATAGATGGTACGGTAGCAGAGGTAAAGGCATCACAGGGAGCTTCGGTAGACACTGGAGAAGTTTTGGTTGTGATCTCTTAAGATTCTAGTCTAAAGGAGATATTAAGATGGGAACAGCTTTATTAAATTTTTTACATAGTACCGGAGTTTACGGTCTAACTATAAATCACGTAATAATGATAGCAGTTGCATGTGTGCTGATGTACCTTGCAATAGCAAAGGGGTTTGAGCCTCTGCTCCTTGTACCGATTGCATTTGGTATAATTCTTACCAACATGCCTTTTGCAGGTCTTATGGACCCGCCGGTGCTTGAAGTAAGTGAAAAGGCCGTGCATACAGTAATGCCTGGTGGACTGCTTTACTACCTTGTTCAGGGTGATCACCTGGGGATTTTCCCGCCGCTCATATTTATGGGTGTGGGTGCAATGACTGATTTCGGTCCGCTTATTGCAAATCCCAAGTCTCTGCTGCTTGGAGCAGCTGCTCAGTTTGGAATATTCATCACATTTCTGGGCGCTATCATGTCCGGGCTGTTTACAGCTCAGGAAGCGGCTTCAATAGGAATCATCGGCGGTGCTGATGGACCGACAGCTATTTATCTGTCATCCAAACTGGCTCCGCATCTGCTTGGACCTATTGCAGTTGCAGCATATTCATATATGGCCCTGGTTCCTATTATCCAGCCGCCTATTATGAAAGCACTTACTACGAAGAAGGAAAGAGAAATCAAGATGGAGCAGCTGAGATCAGTTTCTCAGAGAGAAAAGATTATCTTCCCAATCGTTGTTACTATGGTTGTAAGTTTAATTATCCCTGCCGCAGCACCTCTTATAGGAATGCTGATGCTTGGAAATCTTTTTAGAGAATGCGGTGTTACTGCAAGACTTGAAGACACTGCAAAAAATGCTCTGATAAATATTGTTACAATTTTTCTTGGAGTTACAGTGGGAGCGACTGCTACCGGCGAGCAGTTTCTTAAAGTAGAGACTCTTGCTATCCTTGCACTGGGCGTCATTGCTTTCGGTATAGGAACAGCATCAGGAGTTCTTTTAGCAAAGCTTATGAATATATTCCTTGCTAAACCGATCAATCCGCTTATTGGATCAGCAGGTGTTTCTGCAGTTCCCATGGCAGCTAGGGTATCCCAGGTAGTAGGACAGAAAGAGAATCCGTCAAACTTTCTGCTCATGCATGCAATGGGTCCCAACGTTGCCGGAGTTATTGGATCAGCTGTATCAGCTGGAGTACTTTTATCCCTGTTTGGTGGATAATATCAGGGGGCAGGTCAGCCTGCCCCCTCAATTTTTTGTAAAGAGTATCAGATGTTTGTAAATTCAGATTTAAAGAGAGAAGGCTGTTTTTCTCAGGAACCATATTAGAATTTAAAATTGAAATGTTCTTTTTATATTATATTATAGCTTAGTAGAGGTCTCAAATATTTCAATCGCAAGTTATACCCTGTTCCTTATATGGATAGATGGGATAATAAGAATTTAATAGGAGGTTCACACTAATGAAAAGGTTGGGAATAGTATTTCTCACAATGCTTTTAGCATTCGGCAGTATGGCCGTAATGTCATCAGTTGACAGTTTCTCATCAAAGGCATATGCTGCTGCGGATGCCAAAAAAGATGTTGTTAAGGACGCTGCTAAAGCTCCTGAAAAAAAAGCAGAAGTAAAAATGGAAGCGGCTAAGAAGCCGGCACCTAAAGTTGATAAGACTAAGGCTTATCTGACAATGGCAGTAATTGCCGGTGCGTTTATTCTTTTTCTTACAGAGGTTATTCCCCTGGTTGCAACAGCGATGTTTGTACCTATTACCCTGGTTATTCTGGGTATTCTCAAGCCAGCGGTTGCATTCAAGGATTTTGCCAACAAATGGACACTGATATTTCTTTTTATGTTCATGATGGGCGAAGCTCTGTTCCGAACCGGATTTGCCGATAAAGTTGGTAAATGGGCAGTTGAAAAAGGCGGCGGAAATGAGAGAAAGGTAATGCTTTTCATCATGGGTTCAGTTGCTGTTCTTTCTGCATTTCTTTCAAATACAGGTACAACTGTATGTTTTCTTCCAATTGTTATAGCTGTAATCGGAAGAGCAGGATTTTCTACAAAGCAGTTCATGATGGCAATGGCCTATGCGGCTTCATTTGGCGGTACTATGACACTTATAGGTACACCTCCTAATGGTGTTGCAAACGGTGTTATGGAAAAAGTCGGTTTGGAAGGTTTTGGATTCTTCGAGTTTGGATTAGTAGGTCTTCCTATTGCCGTATTATCAATTATCGCTTTTCTCTACGTTGGTGTAAAATTTCTCCCGACTGGAACAATTGATACATCCGGCGATGACTATGAAGGACCAAAAATCGATGATTCTTTCGAGTATAGATCAGACAAGATGCCCCTTGCAGTTGGTTTCTTTGCATTTGTAATCGTTATCATGGCAGCTGGTAAATATGTGCCATTCATCAGTAAGACACTGCACATAAACCTTCTCGTTGCAGCCGCACTTGGTGCAACTCTCGTACTTGCGACTAAAATTATAACATGGAAGGAAGCGACTGATTCAGTATCCTGGACAACGATTTTCCTTTTTGCATGTATGTTCCCTGCAAGTACAGCTCTTGCTAAAACTGGTGCTGTTGAAATGATCGCAAGTTCTATGAACGCTCTGGTTGCCGGTTCTCCTATAGGCCTGCTGATAGGTATGGTTCTAGTAACTGCAACACTTACACAGTTTGCTTCAAATACTGCGACTACACTTATCGTTGTTCCTATCGCGATTGCTTCTGCTCAGGGAATGGGTATCAATCCTGCTCCTGTAGTAATGGCAACAGCTATGGCTGCTTCACTATGTTTCATGACTCCAATAGCTACTCCCCCGAATACAATTGTACTTGGACCTGGTAAGCTTTCATTTATGGATTATATCAAGGCAGGCTGGTTTCCACAGCTTATAACTTTAATTCTTGTTATAGTTCTCGTGCCTCTGATCTGGTCATTCTAATCTGATCGGAAAATGGCCTGACAGGCGGGCAATGCCTGTCAGACAAGATTAATTACAAAGTGCCGGCCGCAGTGAATACTGCGGCCGGTTTTTATTAATCCATAGAGTAAATTTCTATTTATTTTTGTAAACTTAAAAAATACCGCCGATGATGCCGGCGGTATTCTGGTCTGATTGTTTTTCGGTTAACGGGAGAGTAGAAAAGCAATATAGGGCTTATTATAACTTAGATATAAATATTTCCCCGGCAGTATATCATTCAATTCCCATTTTTTTTCTCATCAGAATTGCATAATCCTTTCTTAGGAAAGATATTGTATAGGAAATCTGTCCCGTGCCCTCATCTTTGCTTTGAAGATCTGTAATACCCGGGCTGACAATGACTGAGTATCTGTTTTCCCAGAAACCAAGCTCATGTGCTCCGGTATAGAGAACCATCCACTTGTCCAGAATGTAGGGGATAACCTTGAAGAATGCTCCCGAAAGAAGAGTCCATGCAAGTATTTTTATCCACATGGGAATAATCTGATAGTCGATGTTCTGATCCGGAGTGTAGGTGTCTCCCAAAGCTTCAACAAACATTTTAACAAGTTTGTCCTCGCCTGTTACTATATCAGATGCAGGGAGTGCGAGAAATATAAATATATATGCAGCCACAGGTGCAACCGCCCAGGCAAAGTATTTTACATATTTTCTTTTTTTACTCCTGTATACTTCATTGTAGTATTTGTCCGCCTTTTCAAGATGCTTTTTACAGTACGGCACCTCCAGTTTAAATCCATTTTCTTCGACTGTTACAGTACCTGTTGATTCTGCCAGCCAGTGGCAGCATTTTGGGGGCATCTCGGGTGAGATCAGTTCGCTTTTATTTTTATCCCATAATGCAGTAACTTTATTCATTATTATTCTCCATTTCACATAAATGATATAGACTAAGAAAGCTTATTTATCAGGTGATGTAAAGAAATTAATGGGCTGCTATTAAAAACTATCTGATGATTTTACCGGTATACAGGGCGTTGAATTTAATGCTGTTTGGAATAATTGAAGGAGGGAATAAAAGACCCTCCTCTCAAAGAGTCTTTTATCTTATGATTTTGCTGCCTTTTCTTTCACAAAGGGTACTGCATCTTTTATTCCCTCCCAGGCCATCTTTCTTCGGACAAAGGCCAGCTGCTTTTGTATTGGAATCTGTTTGGGACACATATCCTCGCATGCCATGAGTCCCATGCATCCGAATACACCCTGATCTGACCCTATGAGATCATAAAACTCCGAGGTTGTTCTTTCATCTCTTGGATCAATCATAAATCTTGCTATTCTTACAAGGCCGGCGGCTCCCATGAAGTCCTCGCGTATATTCATTGTTCCGCATCCTGCAATGCAGCAGCCGCATTCGATGCATCTGTCCAGCTCGTATATTTCAAGCGCCTCTTCATTATTCATCTTTTCTTCCTGCGAATGGGGATCAAAGGTTCTGTCTGTGTGAATCCATGATTCAGTTTTTTCCGCCATACCTCTGAACCACGTGCCGGTGTCTACAGTAAGATCCCCTATAATCTTAAATACAGGGAGCGGATGAAGTGTGAATTTATCCGGCAGATTTTTAGTCAGGGTCTTGCAGGCAAGGGCTGGCTTCCCATCTATCATCATAGCACAGGCTCCGCATATAGAAGCACGGCATACGAAATCGAACATGAGCGATGGGTCCTGCTGTTCCCTGATATCCATAAGTGCTCTGAAAAGATTGTAGTTTGGAAGCTCTTCCAGCTCATAGTCCTGCATTGAAGGAACAGAATCCTTTTCGTTTGGGTTATATCTGAATATGCTTATTGTCAGTTTTCTTCCTGTCATAATTAACTCCTGGTTATTATTATTTCTTAGCGGATTCACCGTAGCCACGATCACCCGGAGGCATTTCGGTGATTACAATGCTTTCATAGTCAAGCACAGGAAGGTCACTTCCGTCTTTCCAGTATGCCAGTGTTCTCTTGAGCCAGCCGGCATCATCTCTTGCCGGGTAATCCTCTCTAAAGTGAGAGCCCCTGCTTTCAGTTCGTGTCAGGGCGCCATAGGCGATGGAAAGAGCAAGCTTTAGCTGCCCCGGCAGTCTCATAGCAATACCAAGTTCGGGGTTTCCCCATTTTCCCGAGGATTTGAGAGAGATGTTTCCGGATTTATTATATAATTCACGAAGGCCCTTAACAGCCTTTTCCAGATCCTCTCCGTTTCTGAATATGCCCACATTTTCCATGAGCAGATTCTCCATCTCACGTTTAAGGAAGAATACGTTTTCCCCTTTCCCGCCTGAGGATGCAATCAGTCTGTCTACCCTCTCCTGCTGTTTGGCTACTGCATTTCTTATTAGATTATCAGAATATTCAAGATCGATTCCCTGGACGAATTCGGCAGCTTTTTTTCCTACTATCATTCCGGCAACAACGGTTTCCGCCACGGAGTTTCCTCCAAGTCTGTTGAAGCCGTGCATATCCCAGCACGCGGTCTCACCCGCTGCGAAGAGCCCTTTGAGTCCGTAGGCAGCGCCGTCTATATTTGTTTTTATTCCGCCCATGCTGTAATGCTGAGTCGGCCTTACCGGTATCAGTTCCTTAACGGGATCGACTCCGATGAAATTCTCACAAATATCTGACACCTCGCGGAGATTGGTGTGTATATGCTTCTCTCCAAGATGTCTGATGTCGAGCCACAGATGCTGCCCGTAGGGGGAGTCTGCTCCAAATCCCTCTCTCATCCTCTGTATCATCCTTCTTGATACGACATCTCTTGAGGCAAGTTCTTTCTTGTCCGGCTCATAGTCGGGCATGAATCGGTATTCATCTTTATCAAGCAGGTACCCTCCGTCTCCTCTGCATCCCTCTGTCATCAGTATATTCACAGGCACAAGTCCTGTGGGGTGAAACTGAACGGCCTCCATGTTTCCCAGCGGTACAACACCGGTGTCCATGGCAATGGACATTCCGCTTCCATCGCATATCACTGCATTAGTTGATGTTCCGTAGATCTGGCCGTAACCGCCTGTAGCAATCAGCGTGCCCTTAGAAATATATGCTTCCAGCTCTCCGCTTTTCAGATCTCTTACCACTGCGCCATAGCATTTCTCTCCGTCATGAATAAGAGAAATCGCCTCTTTCCTGTCATGAACTGCAACGCCGAGCTTGCAGACAACATTATCCATTGTGTATAGCAGGGTGTGACCTGTTCCGTCGGAGGTATAGCAGCATCTCCATTTTTTTACTCCACCGAAGTCACGGGCGGTAATGAGACCGGATTTATCCTGCGAATCCTCAATTTCAGTTCCATTGGGGAGAGTTTTCTTCCCTGCAACGACACGGTTCCAGGGTATTCCCCAGTGAGCCATCTGCCTTACCGCCACTACGGCATTTTCAACGAAGAGCCTCACAACATCCTGGTCAGCTCCCCAGTCTGATCCCTTGACTGTATCCTCAAAGTGAATGTCAGTGCTGTCCCCATCCGCCATGGCGCAGTTTCCCAGAGCCGCCTGCATTCCTCCCTGAGCAGCGCTGCTGTGTGATCTCCGGGGCGGTACCAGACTGAGTATTATGACATCACATCCCATTGATGCGGCCTCGACAGCGGCTCTTTCACCTGCTAGGCCTGCTCCGACTATAAGTAAATCAGTATAATGTTTTTTCATAGTGTCTCCTTAGTATAGGGGGTACCGGAACATATACAGTGCCCCGAAACCGAGTATCAGGATTCCGATTGTTATTGCCGTCGTAAGGAATTTAGAAAGATTCCTTTTCGGCCATCCCCATTTGAGGGCCAGCCTGTACAGCCCGAGAGTTGCATGGACTTCTCCGAGGATCAGGAGAATGATGTAGAATACCAGGTATCTGTCGAGGATCACTCTTGCCGCGCTTATATCGTAGGTAATCTCCCCTGTGGAAAGAATGACCCAGAAGTGAATTGATGCTACAGCAAAGAGTGATGCGCCTGTGATGACTTGTATAATCCAGCTTAATGTGTCTCGGTGCTTTATCAGGCTGGTGTGTCTTAGAATTATTTTCTGCTCTCCGTAGGCCGTGGGAATTTTTCTTGAAGCAAGAAGAGCGTGAAAGAAAAAAAGTATGACCACACCGGGAATTCCTACCTGAGCAAGATAGTATTCCTCCAGAAAAAGAGGTACTTTGTTGTAGAAGGCAGTTCCGAAGTATATGCTGGCAACGAAGAACATGTGCATCCACAGGAATATGGCAAGCATAAATCCGGTGAGACCTTCAAGTACATCCAGTACAGCAAAAACCTTTCTGTTTCGTATTATCAGGTTGTAGAGCATTGTAAAACTCCTTAATAAGGTGTAATGCTGACAATCTAGCTATTTTGTCGGATTTTTCAAATTTTTTACTGTTCATTATTTGAACTTTTTTTGTTAAAATTTTAGTTTACATTAAATACACTTCGCTTAACTTTAAGCTGTACTGAATCAGGAGGACATTATGAAATTTGCTGCTGTTATACAGATGGTCAGTAAAAAGAATATCGATGATAATCTGGAAAGTGCTCATCACTGGCTTAACGAGGCGTCAAGACAGGGTGCTGATCTGGCTGTTCTTCCTGAGAATTTTGCAGTCTTCAGTGTTAAACAGATGACCGATGCCGGGATTAAGGAGTCGGAGACAAATGGTCGAATCAGGAGTTTTTTATCATCTGCTGCATGTGACCTTGGAATGTGGATTGTGGGCGGTACTGTGCCGTGTGCACTCCGGCCTGACGGTACCGCTGTTGAAAACCGTCTACGCTCTGTATGCAGGGTCTACGACAGTACAGGATCTGAGACCGCAAGATATGACAAGATCCATCTTTTTGATGCAGATGTTTCGGCCGGCCTGAAACAGTACAGGGAATCGGACACATTTGAACACGGAGAAAAAACTGTAACAGCCGACACTCCTCTGGGCAGACTGGGCCTTGCCGTATGCTATGACCTGCGTTTTGCTGAACTGTTTCTCGGACTCCGCAGATCCGGGGCTGACATTATTACTCTGCCCTCTGCATTCATCCGCGAAACCGGAGATGCTCACTGGGAACCTCTCATACGGGCAAGGGCAATAGAGACACAGACCTGGATACTGGCTGCAAACCAGGGAGGAGTTCACAGTAGAAATCAGGAAACCTCGGGAGATTCCATGATTGTAGATCCCTGGGGCAGAGTTGTGAACCGTATTCAAAGAGGTGAAGGAATTATAATTTCAGAGATTGATTCTGAATTGACTGCTCAGGTTAGAGGAAAGATGCCGGTTCACAATCACAGAAGATTAGATGCAATATCTTGACTATTTTTTTAAAAGCTTTATTTTAATAGTGTGATGTTTTTGATCAATATCCTGATCGAACCGGAAAATTGATAGAGGAGATAAGTAATGGAAAA
>CAYNFB010000019.1:19435-23564 GCA_964396355.1 uncultured Leptospirales bacterium
TGGTCATCAGCCTCGACGGACGCAAGGAAATTCACGATGCGCTTCGGCCGACTGGATTCACTCTTCTTCATGACCGCTCCCTTTCCGCACCGGTCTCGACGACTCGGTAGCGACGTAGACAATTCCAGAGGGTGTTCATGAGTAATGGAAAACGGATACGTGCATATTTATACCGGTGACGGCAAAGGAAAGACTACGGCTTCCCTGGGACTGGCGCTGAGGGCATATGGTGCAGGGATGAAGGTTTTTATTGGACAGTTTGTCAAGGGGCTTAAATACAGCGAGCTTGCTGCACTGGAAAAACTCTCTGATTTAATTACTGCGAAACAGTTCGGAAGGGAAAACTTTATACACAGCAAACCTGATCAGGATGATATAGATGCTGCTGCAAAGGGGTGGAGCGAATCAGTTGAGGCGGCCAAAGGGGGCAGCTATGATGTGGTTATTCTTGATGAGCTTAATATAGCTATTTACTTCGGTCTTGTAAAAGTTGAAGATGTTATAGAGCTGATGAAGAATAAACATAGCGGAACAGAGCTTATCATTACAGGAAGGAAAATGCCTGAAGAATTAATCGAATATGCAGATCTTGTTACAGAAATGAAGGAGATAAAGCATTACTATAATGAAGGCATTGAAGCACGTGAAGGAATTGAAAAGTAAAAGATTTAAATTTTTTTATATAAATAGATAAGGAGAAATTATGACAGCAGATATACCCGAAAATATGAAAGTTGTAGAAATAAGTGAGCCCGGCGGGCCGGAAGTGCTGACCGTATCATCGAGGCCGCTTCCTGTTCTTAAACAAAATGAGGTTCTTATAAAAGTTGCCGGAGCAGGTGTTAACGGTCCTGATATAGTACAGAGAAAGGGATTCTATCCGCCTCCAATGGGAGCATCAGATCTGCTCGGAGTTGAGGTAGCCGGTGAGATAGTTGCTGCCGGATCAGATGCAGTAAGGTGGAAAACCGGTGATCAGGTATGTGCTCTGACCAACGGAGGAGGTTATGCCGAATACTGTGCTGTAGATGCTTCTCACTGCCTTCCTGTACCCGGGGGGATCAGTACGGTTGAAGCGGCCGGTCTTCCTGAAACGTTTTTTACAGTCTGGAGTAATATATTTATGACTGCTAAACTGCAGGCCGGCGAAACATTCCTTGTACACGGAGGGGCCGGAGGAATCGGTTCCACTGCGATATTGCTGGGAAAGGCATTTGGTGCAAAGGTTTTTGCAACTGACAGTCCTGATGAGAGATGTGATAAATGCAGAGAAATAGGCGCCGATAGAGTTATTAATTATACAAAAGAAGATTTTGTTGAGGTTGTCCGGAAAGAAGGCAAGGGAGCCAGCGTGATTCTGGATATTCTCGGAGGAGATTATATTGCCAGGAATATTAAGGCATGCAGGCCTGACGGAAGGATTGTGCAGATTGCATTTAATCTCGGGTCGCGGGTAGAAGTTGATCTCATGCCGCTGATGCTGAAGAGACTTACTCTCACCGGTTCGACTTTAAGAAGCAGAGAACCGGACTTTAAGGCAAAAATAGCCGCTGAACTTGAAGAGTATGTATGGCCTAAAATCGCATCCTGCGAGATAAAACCTCTGGTAAACAAAACCTTTAAAATGGAAGAGGCAGTTGAAGCCCACAGGTATATGGAAGCTGCCAGACATTTTGGAAAGATAATTCTTATAAATGAGTAGATATAAAAAAACCGGCTTTTAGCCGGTTTTTTTATTTATATCAGTTGAACTTAAAGTTCGGATATTCGTCTGTAAGGCCTATCATGAAGGCCGATATTCCCGCCATATATCGGAAGTAGCGGGTGAGAAATGTAAACAATACATTGGGCCATCTGCCGGTAACTATTACTGCGATAATTCCGATGATGTATGCGAAGGGGACGAGCAGTGTGAGAAGTATCATTATAATAAGGTGCGGCAGCATGTATAAGATCACTCCTGCAATAGAAAGCCTGAGTATGGCCGTAATTTTTGAATATCTCAGCGGATATGTGAAATTCATCTGCATCTGGTGATCAATATTTTCACCTCCGGCGTAAATCGGACGATCCTCTACAATTCCTATTATATCTGTCTCGATGTAGAAAAAGTATCTCAGGGTATTTTCTATTATCTGAGAAAAATCTTCGACGCATCTTCCCGTAGTTAATATCACAATTTGATTAATGAATCCCAGTATCACAGAGAGTATTGTATAGACAAGTACTAAGAGGAAGTGGGGGATCATGCTTAGAAGGCAGAGTCCTATGAGACGGATAAATGCACCCTGTCTTGAGTACTTGAGAGAAAAATCAATGGAGAATGTGGTGCTTCCTTTCTCATGTGCTGCTTCTGAGCGGCTGTTTTCTTGAAATACATCATCAGCCGGGGAAGAATTAAAGGGCTCCATCTCATCAAGAATGAAGTCTTCATCATCCAGTTCAAGATCGGGTAATTCCGGTTTTCTCTCATTCGTATCTATGATTTCTTCAAATTCATTCATATCTATTTCAGGAAGATCGTTAAAAGTATCCGAGAGGGGCTCTTCCTCAAGAGTGGAATCATCTGCAATCGATTCAAGTCTGAGATCCGGATCGATGTCGTTTATTGTAAGCCTTATATCCTCTTCGAGTTCCATCTCTTCAGTAAGTACGGCCTGTTCTTCAGAGGTTAATTCATCGAATGTCAGACCGGCATCATCCAGAGTGAGCTTCTCATCATCTTCTGAGATCTCTTCTGCAGGAGATGATGTTTCATCTGTTAATTCAAGATCCAGAGAATCAAGGTCAATTGTAATACTCTCATCCTGATCATCTTCAAATTCAGAACTGATACTTCCTATCGCATCATTTGAGGAAACAGATATTGCCTCCTCCAGCTCAATATCCAGAGCATCAAGATCAAGGGTTATCTCATCGTCCGAGACGGGCATCTGAATTTCTTCCATACTCTCATCAAGCTCTATGTCCAGTTCATCCAGATTAAGCGTCAGATCCTCATCGGATGAGATATAATCATCATTTTTATTCTCTATTGGTGTTTCATCAAGCTCTATGTCCAGACTATCCAGATCAATGGCAATATCACTATCCTGGAGATCAGTGAGTTCTCCCTCTGATTCTTCATCAGATATCACATGGGAAATGTCTGACTCGACCTGTTCGAGATCAACCTGAACAAGTTCCTGATCGTCGAGATTGTCGAAATCCAGTGATTCTTCAGATACCGGACTGTCATCCTGAATTTCGGGAGTCTCATCATCAAAGGTAAACTCCATGGATTCGAGATCCATTGTAATATCATCTTCACCCTCAGGCTCGGGTTTAACTATATCCCCGAAGAGTGCGTCAATATCATCCTGGGAGCTGAGTTTTTTTTCTTTATCTGCTTCTTCATCAGCCCCGGGCTGTTCTTCAATTACCATATCGTCGGAAAGATCGATTGATATGCCGTCTTCTGAAAAAATATCATCTGTATCTTCTGACTGCGGAGAGTTTTCTACAGGTTTATCATCCTCTTCAAAAATAAAATCATCAAAGTCATCACTTACAGGTGAATCTGATTGAAGATGAGAATCCGGTGCT
Source organism: uncultured Leptospirales bacterium (assembly GCA_964396355.1). Taxonomy (GTDB): domain Bacteria; phylum Spirochaetota; class UBA4802; order UBA4802; family UBA5550; genus CAYNFB01. The sequence goes on from CAYNFB010000019.1 coordinate 23,021, forward strand.
GTTTTTTCTATTTCATCAAAACTCAGTTCGTTATCTTCTGCTGCGGACTCATCGTGAAATTCCAGCTCATCGAGAGATATGTCTGTGCTGAGGAATTCATTGTCTGTCTTATTTAATTCAGGAGAAAGAGGTGTCTCATCAGCTGCTTCAATTTCCAGATTCAGGTTATTGACTGGAGCTTTATCATTCTGTTCTGTAGAGTCCATGAAATCATCGAAGTCATCGAGGATAAGCTCATCATCGGGAGCTTTTTCTCCGGCATCAACCGCACCGGCAGTATCTGCAATATTATCGGAAGAGTCCATGATGTCATCAAAGTCATCAAGGATAAGCTCATTATCAGGAGTTATTTCTCCGGCAGTATCAATATCAGTGGAAGAATTTATTACATCGTCAAAGCTTGCAGAAATAGGTTCATTCCCGGGCAGTGTTTCTTCGGGAATACTTTCTTCAATTCCAGTGTCACCTGTTTCCGGGAGTTCCGGAGAATCTCCGAAGCTTTCAAAGGCCGGATCATTACCGGCTCTTTTTTCTTCTTTATCAG
>CAYNFB010000020.1:0-23262 GCA_964396355.1 uncultured Leptospirales bacterium
ATGAGGGGTCAGCCTCCCGGCGACTGAGGGCGGCCTTTTGCATATATAAACAGGAGGTTTTGTATGGAGAACGCGGACAGGAAGTCCTAAAAAGCGTTCTGCCTTTCGTGCCGATACAAAAGTATGAAGTGTCATGAGACACAATGTCCCCTACCCGCTAAAAGTTCATGCCGGCTCAATAACTGTAAGTAAATGGATTCCCGTCTGCACGGGAATGACAATGCGTTACCCGTAAAATCACCTTTCGACGACCATTAGAGTTCATGGTGAACAGAGAATTCCGAAATTAAATGAAACAGCAGATTTCTCACCCGACAAATTGAAAGGGGGTTCGAAATGACAGTGGAAGATCAATGATGAGAACAGGAGGTAATACAGAAAAATTAAAGGATGCGAAGGGAAGGTAAACGTTTCAGTGATGAAAGGACTCTTAAATATTCAGGGTGGAGCAACGCCGGGTTAAGCATCAAACTCCAGTATAAACTCCGTGCCGTCACCACGCTTAATTTTTATACTCCCGTCAATCTGTTCGACGAGCATACTGACAAGCTGCATGCCGAAACCGGTTGAGGTTTCAAAATTTATGGAATCAGGCATCCCCACACCATCATCCCGAATTATAAATTTTATCAAATTGTCATTCAATGAAGCGGAAACCTTGATTAATCCTTTATCTCTGCCGTTAAAAGCATATTTCATTGCATTAGTTAAAAGCTCATTCATTATGATTCCAAGAGGTAGTACTTTTTTGAAGTCCACTAAAAAATCTTCAATATTTTTTTCAACTTTCACTATATTGCTGTTTGGAAAATTTGCAATTATCTCATCAACAAGAACCGGTATATATTTTTCCGCAGATATTTTTTCGATATCGGCAGTCTGATATAATTTATCGAATAGGACCATCATGCTCTGTACACGGTTTCCGGCATCTTCAAGTGCTGCAACAGCTGACGGATTTTTCGTCATTTCCGCCTGAAGAATGAGAAATCCGTATATAGTATTCATATAATTTTTTACCCGGTGATGCACTTCTTTCAGAAGCAGTTCTTTTTCAGCTAACAGGGACTTGATTTTTTCTTCTGAAAGTTTACGTTCAGTAATATCATTTGATACACCTGTTACTCCAATTATTTTACCAGAATTATCTCTCCATGGAGTTTTATGCGCCAGGAAAGTACATTGATTCCCGTTTATTATTCCGATCTCCTCACGTTCATAGGGTTTACCCGAAGACATTACATACTCATCTGTTTTCCTGAATTCATCAGCCGTCGCTGCGGGAAGTAAATCTTTATCACTCAGCCCTACGACCTCATCTGCAGTATGCCCCAGAATTTCAGCTCCCGCTTTATTAATAAAACAATATTGTCCGGCCCTATTCTTGGAAAAAATTGCCTCCGTAGTACTCTCAATGATAGAATCGAGAAGATTCTTCTGTCTTAATATTTCATCCTGCGCCTGTTTCTCTCCTGTAATATCAATTCCAACACCTGTGAAATAAGTTTTCCCATCTAAAATAAGACGGACTCCATTTGAACGTATAAAGATTTTTCCTTTATTTTTTGTCAGAAGATGTGCTTCAACTTCACCATACCCGTTTGAGAGGACCTCATCAACCGAAGCCTGAACCCGCACTGCGTCCTCCCCTTCAAACCAGTCGGACATATTCATATGAGATAATTCTTCCGCCGAATAACCTGTCATCTCTTCATGTTTTTTGTTCCATTTTATAAGGTTTCCCAGGTCATCATAAACATAGAGGTAACCTGGAATACTTTCAAAAAGCGCTTCGGTAAAAATCTTTTCTTTAAGCAGTTCACTCTCTTTTTCTTCCAGTGCTGCTGCATTGGCAATCAGCTCTTCATTTGCTGCTTCCATTTCCTCCATTGCAGCAGTCAACTCTCCATTCGCCGCATTAAGATCCGCTTCCATCCGTTTACGGTCGGTAATATCCTGAATAACTCCGGTCACTACCAGCGGCTCTCCATTTTTATCTCTTTCCAATTCTGCAACAGACCATATAATTCGTGGTTCATCGCTGTTTTTCGGATGTATTTCAAATTCAATATTATACTTTTCCCCTTTTTCAATCAGGTCAATGAGAGCCTGATGAACCCGTTCTCTCTCAGGAATACAATTTTCAACTTCATCAGTTGAAAAATCCTGCATTAAAGGATTAAATCCATAAAGGCGCTTTGCCTCATCAGATCCCCAGAAAGCGGCTGTCTGCAGATTATATTCCCAGTTACCAACATGACCAATTTTCTGAGCTTTTTTATATCTTTCTTCTGATTTAAGCAGCGCCTCTTCTAATTTTTTGCGCCCGGTAATATCGCGCCCTATACCCAATACTCCAATAAGAATACCCTTATTATCATAAATCGGTGTCTTTATTGTATCAAGAAGGGCGCGGTGGCCATCATCGGCAAATTTAATCCATTCTTCGTTACTGACAGATTTTTCTTCGTCAATCGCAAACTTGTCGTTCTCCCTGAAAAAATCTGCAAGATCACTCCCTAAAAAATCATAGTCATTTTTTCCAATTATATCAGCTTCAACGGCACCAAAAAATCGTTCAAACATCCGATTACATAGAAGATATACTCCATCTTTATCTTTAAGCCAGACCAGATCAGGTATTGACTCCACCAATGTCCGTAAGCGGGCTTCACTATAACGAAGCGACTCATCCGAATTTTTACGTTCGGTGATATCATGATAATTCATCAGAACACCATTTATAACCGGGTCATTGACAAGATTAATCGCGGTAAGTTCTACTGGTCTATAGCTTCCATCTTTACATTTATATCTAAACTCCATTGTTTTAGATGATTTATCTTTTTCAAGGAGAGTAAAAAATTCTTTTTGAATCCGCTCAAGATCATCGGGATGAACAACTGACCATCCATCAGTGTCAAGAAGGTCCTCGGATAACCATCCGAATATTTTTTTGATATTAGAACTTTTATACTTTATAATTCCATCTCTTCCAATTATAGCGATAACGTCCGAAATGTTGGATATCATTGTACCCTGTTTTATTTCACTCTCGGCAAGCTTTTGTATTACTGCATCATTTTGAGAAAGGGCTTGTGAAAGCTTAATTTTACTGTAGCTCAGGGATGAAATCATCTCTGCAAGTTTTAAAAAAAATGACATGGCTGTTTCGGTGGTTTCCCGGCTCAAACGCGGAACTGAATCAAGCGCTTCAATATATTCACTTTCATTAAATCCGTACTTCTGCGCCTGCTCCCGAAAAGTTTTGTAATCAGGTATTTCATCCTCATAAAAAAACTGTCCAAGATAAATATTACCCAGATGCTTACCCCCCACCTCAATTGGTGTTGCCATATCCCACATATTATTCCTGCATTTATAGGCTCTAAATTTCCCAATAACAACACTGGAGGCAAGATCAGTGTCGCTCTCCAGACAATTTTTGGATGTTTCAGGATGAACTCTGTGAAATTTAGTACAAACATCCTGCCAGCCCGAAGCGACAAGAACCTTTCCTGATATATCGAGTATGGCGCTTCCGAAGGTTTTATTTATTCGATAAAAGTCATCCATCATAGCCTGAAGTGCAGGAATATCAATGAAGTCTGATAGATTAAGCTCTCCGATATCTCCATCCGGTTCAACAATAGCATCAAGTTTTTTCTTTATTGACGCTTCACTCTCTTCAATCCTTGCGTGAGCCTCAAAAAGTTTAAAAGCCATTTTAATTGATGCATCAAGAACAGTAATCCCAGAGTTCTTTACAACGTAACCGTAGGATGTAATCTTTTCTGTTTTTTCAACTACCTCAGGTTCTGTATGGCTGGATAAAAATACTATCGGCACCGGCCGTTCCTCCAGAATCTGCAGTGCAGCATCAGTTCCATCTATCCCCTTTCCCAAGTCTATATCCATAAGAATCAGATCTATATCCGTATTATTTTTAAACAGATCCAATGCGCTTTCACCGGAATTTACAATAATAACATTATAACCGTATTTCCCAAGTGTACTTTTTTGAGCAACCGCAGTAACGGCTTCATCTTCTACAAGAAGAATTGTTCTCCTGTTATTAATATCCATGAACTAACACTCCTGCGGTTTCATTTTTTTCATTCACAACTCCAGTCATATCGGCCCTTTCCTTATCCATGCTGCACTTTTTTCAAAGATGAAACTTTATTGAAAATTAATCTATTTCCAAGAATATATTTAACCTAACACCGCTGGCAAACCTCCAAATCTGAAAAAAACTCTACTTAAGAATTTCAACACCAATAATACACATATCGTCTTCAAGCGTTCTCTTTTTTTTAAAATCGATAAGTTCAGAATAGAGCCTGCTCACAAATAGTTCTACCGGTTCAGATGAAATTGCCGGAATGATGTTGTTGAACATAGTTTCTTCAAACATTATTCCCGAATCATTAACCGCTTCAGTTAAACCGTCTGTGAACAAGAGTATTTTATCTCCTTTATTTAATTTTACAGTACATTCTTCAAATTCAATATCGGTCTTAAAACCTATGAGTTTTCCGCAACTTTTAAGCTGAACAAGTTCTTTATCTGGAGTGATGAGAAGCGGATATTCATGTCCTCCCCGCGCGTAGGTAAAAGTTCTTAATTGCGGATCATAAATACCGTAGAAGGCCGTGAGAAAATTATCTGAAAGCATACCGGTAAGATTGATATTTAAATATGAGAGCAGATGAGATGGACTCAGACGTCTGGCTCCTGCTGTTACAAGAAGAGTCTTCACCATCGATGACATTATGGCCGCTGAAATCCCGTGACCGGAAATATCACTTATAAAAATTCCAATTTTCTCATTATTGCTGAAATATACAAAGTCATAGAGATCACCGCCGACTTCCCTCATCGGATTAAAAATAACTGATGTATTTATTGAACTGAATGATGGCGCCGAAACAGGAAGAAGACTTTTCTGTACAAGGCGCGCGAGGGAGAGTTCCTTCTCAAAAATTGAATTTTTATCTTCAATTAGACGGTTCTTCTTTTTCAGCTCCTCTGTCTGAAGTTCAATTGTTTTCATCGAAACAAAATTTTTAAACCGGGATCTTTCGGCAATCTCAGCAAGAATAATAAATCCTGCCGCAAGGATTATCGGATTGCTAAGCGCCACAACATTATTTAACTCGATATTCCCTTCGATTACAATGAAAGTTAAAAATCCTGCAAAAGGGACAACGTATACTGGTATCAAAAAAATCATCCCCTTTACAGATCCAATAGCGATTAGAAGTATGACAATAATAGTGGCGATAATGCTGTCATGGAAGTATGAAGTATGCATAACGATATAAACAAGCCCCAGCATCATAACTATATTGCTCATTAGTACAACAGCATACATTACTATAAAAAAATATCCGGTTTTTTTCTTTATGATGAAAGTGAAAATTAAAAAGATGGAAGTTATGACAAGGGGCAAAATTCTTAAATATATAATCCCCCTATTCAGCCCTAAAACAAAGATATCAAGATAAATAAAAAAAGGAAGAGTAGTCAGAATAAACAAAAATATAATTCGCCCGAAAAAAACAGCACGTTCTGCATTTGAGTTTGTATAAAGTTCCTTCAGGTTATCCATTTCCTTTCTCAATAATTCATAATGTTTCTTAAGCAGTCATTCCTCTGAACATGGCGGGATATCATGATGTTAGATCATGAACAACAATCCAATTTTACATATAATATATAAAGTAAATGACAACTTGTCAATAAGATCGCAGCTTTATCATTTAAGCCAGATCCCGCCTTCAGGGTGAAGTAGAACATTATAAGGCATAAAAGAAATATGAAAAAAAATGTTTAATGCTGCAGACAGAGACTCAAATTTTTCAGGGAAAAGGAGAGGAAGTTAATGGATTCCCGACGGCTCGGGAATAACAGGGGATAAGTTACATGATACTATAAAATCTGAAACAGATATTTCAGAGCAGACCTGTTGAAAATCCGGAGGATATTATTTCCCCTTCCTGACTTTACTCATTTCTTCTACATACCGCCTTATATCGTTCTCATGTCCTTTTTGTATCGAAATAAACTCAACACCGAATATTCCCTGATTGGTCAGCTGAACATTAGTATGTTTGATAATTCCATTTGCTTTAAAGCAGTTATCAGGCGGAAGGGTAATTATCAACTCAATGGGCTTATCTATATCACATCCATCAAACATATAGGGAACCACAACCCCGACCCCGGTCTCGCTGACATCACGGGCTAAAAAAATATCGAAGAAATCTTTTCCTATTATCTGAATTTCTACAGGATTTTCAGAGTCCGGCTGAACCCTCTTTTTTTGTCTTTTATCAGGCATAATACCTCTATCGACTATTATGTAATAACTTAGTTTATTATCAAAATACAGTTATTGTCAACAGTATTCTAAAAATACCGGAAATTCATTTAATGCATCATCATTACGGTTACCACGACAAAAAAACTTGACGAGACCTCTTCATTAAGAATAACATAAGAAGGTACTATAAAAATAATTTTTGAGTATATAATCTCTATGGCGAACCTGAAAAACGGCAAAAGAACTGAACGCAATGCTGCTTTCCCTCTTTTTATGATTCTTTTTTTACTCACAGGCATAATACTGTCAGGAACAGCAGTATTCATTTACCGTGGAGACATTGAATCTTTTAATTCACGTCTCGCAGCCAGCGAGTCAAGTTCCATATCCCTTCAAAGCAGGGCCGTGGGAAACGCCTTTGACGTCATTGTGAGCGATCTGCTCTTTTTCTCGCGGCAGAACGAACTGCTCCGCTTCCTTTCAACAGATAATACCGCATATGCCCGTGCCATGGAAGCCGAATATCTGGAAATGACAAAACGCAAAAAGATATATGATCAGATCCGGTTTCTCGACACAGAGGGCATGGAAAAAGTCCGCATCAATTACAACGGAGGAAAACCGGAGATTGTAAAAAGAAGCGGCCTCCAGAATAAATACAGGCGCTATTACTTCAGGGACACCATGAGGCTGAAGAAGGGAGAGATATTCGTCTCGCCCCTTGATCTGAATATTGAAAAAGGCAAGATTGAACAGCCACTGAAACCGATGATACGCTTCGGGACTCCTGTATTTGATATAATGGGCAGGAAAAGAGGCGTAGTGCTGATAAACTACCTGGCAGACAATCTCCTCATGAATATCAAAAGCTATGAAAATCTCTCACCCGGCAGCACCATGCTGGTGAATAAAGACGGGTTCTGGCTGCTGAGCCCGGACAAAAAAGACCAGTGGGGATTTATAATGCCCGGCCGGAAGGAAAAGACCATGGCAGTAAGGTATCCCCGGGAATGGAACGGCATATTATCTATAAAAAATGGTCAGTTTAGAACAAGAAATGGAATTTTCACTTTTACGACAATCTATCCGCTTCATGAAGGATTCCGCACAAGCACAGGTTCAAATATGCCCTATACGCCCAGCATCAGACAGATCCCCCATTCTGCATATTTCTGGGTGCTGATATCCCGTTTCCCCATTGAAAATATTAAATCCCATACACATCAGATCATGGTAAGATTTGTCTTGTTTACATTTAGCCTGCTTGTAATCACATCAATAGCTGCATGGTTCACAGCCCTTGCCGTTACGAGACGAAAAAATTACAGGGAAGAACTCCTGAGAATGGCCATGTATGACTCCCTGACCGGACTTCCGAACAGGAGGCTTTTTTTTGACAGACTCACTGCGGCACTGGAACATTCAAGCCGCTTCGGCCGGAATACGGGACTGCTCTTCATTGATCTGGACGGCTTCAAGGAAATCAATGATACAAGAGGTCATGATGCCGGTGATGAACTGCTGAAAAAAGTTGCAGAAATACTGCTGCATTTATCCAGAAAATCCGACACGGCAGCACGTCTGGGGGGAGATGAATTCGCAGTGATCCTCTTCGAGATTCAGTCACCTGAAAGTGCCTTAAAAGCCGGAGCAAAAATACTCAAAGCCCTGTCATCACAGATAGAACTATCCGGCGGGCCGGCTACGATCAGCGCAAGTATAGGTGTGGCTGTATATCCGGACAGTGCAGAGAATGGCGACGGCCTGGTAAAAGAGGCAGACAAAGCCATGTACGAATCAAAATCACTGGGTAAGAACAGATGCACTCTGTCCGGATTTAAAGGAATATGAATCTAAAACTGATTACCAGCAGCACAATTTTCAGTATATATTCAAAATACAGAAAAATTTTTAATCAGCTCTTTGTTGTATAAGTAGAGATAATGACCTCGTATAATTTTCTTAATGACTTGTCTGAAGAAGAGCTTATGGATGAGTTTTTCAGGACATCCGATCTGTTTTTTTCAAACCAGTTATAAAGTCTTCTGCCTGCATCTATATCATCATCAGCAGCATGGAAGAGTTTAACAACTTTTTTCATTTCATCCCTTACGAAGAAATTTCTGTAATTTCCCATGACGAGTATGAAGTGATTGCCCCTGGATCCTTCTTCAACAGCAACGTGCTCCATGAGACTCTGCTGCTTCTCACTCCATTCCTCCATACGTTCATTAAACCGGTTTTCCCTCTCCTTACGTTCTGCAGGTAATGCTGCTGCATTTTTATTATGAATCAGAATCCCGGCCTGCTGTATGAGAAATTCGATTCCCTTTTCATCCAGTTCAGGAAGCAGCTTCTCAAGTTCTTTAATAGCCGACTTTACTTCAGGGCTCAATGCCGGTTTTTTAGAAGAAGTTTTTTTTGCAGACGATTTCTTTGCAGAGACCTTTTTAACTGTTTTTTTTGAGGAAGTTTTTTTTACCATGTTAACCGCCTTAAGTTGTAGAGGAATTCCTGTTACATTCATATAATACCGAAAAACATTATCAGTCAACACTTTATGAATGTACGGCTAAAATTCTTTTTTTACCCTCTCTTTTATTTATATTATTCACAGAGACTCTGACTGGAGGAGAACATTATGAAAAAAATAATTATTGCTCTTTTCGCAGTTTCACTTTCATTTTCAATGGCAGCAGGCGGAATTTCTGCTGCAGGGGGTAATGATCCTTGCTGGGAGGATATTGAAAAATTCTGCAGCAATGTGACCCCTCAACGGGGACTCATCCTCATCTGTCTGGAGAATCACATGGATGAGCTGAGTGAATTGTGCAAAAAACATATATCTGACATTAAGCGGGGAGAGTGATCATTACAGGCACGAACACCGCCGGCAGGTCTGCTAAAACAAAGTTAAATCCCTCCACGTATATGATACGTGGACAATATCTCTGTTTTCAATGGATATTACCTTCTCTGAACCGGTACGCCCTCCCATTTTCCTGTAAAAACCTCTCTCCCTGTTTTCCTTGAATGTCCAGAGAATCATCGTATCAGCTCCAGATTCCCTGAATTCATCGGTAATCATTGAAAAAAGAATTTTCCCTGTTCCCCTGTGCTGAAATTCAGGAAGAATATATATGGCATCAAGTTCGCAGTCATACTCTCCTTCCTCAATAATCCTTCCTGAGACCATACCGACAACACGTTCATTATATACAGCTGTAAAAAAAATGTCATTCTTCTTTTCTATCTGTCTGCTGATGGCAGCTTCATGTTCTTCATAAGACAGATTTTCCAGATAGGACGAAGAAAATATATTCCGGTATGACCATTTCCAGGTATTCACAACCACTTCTGCAATACTCCGGGACTCCTCCGGAAGTGCTCTTCGGTACAGCATATCAGGCTCCATATAATAAAATATTACAGATGCTACTTATGATAGGCCAGGCCCTCAGCAGAGGCTATGAGCTTGTCCCCGCCGCCCCTCACGTCGATTTTCCAGACGCTCACCTTCTTGCCCATGTTTACAGGAACAGCTTCTGCGAATATCTTCTCGCCTGCCATGGCAGATGAGATATAGTTGACATTGACATTCAGAGAAAGTGCAATCACGCCGGTAGAGTTGGAAGCAACAGCCAGAGCCTGATCGATGACAGAATATATTATTGCACCATGGGCTCTTTCAACTGCATTGAGATAATCTGAAGTAATTGTCACCGAGCATCTGGCATAGCCCTCTGCGGCTTCATCAACGGTAATACCGAGAAACCGGGCCATAGGATCATTGCCCACAACTTCCTTCGCATACATAACAGGATCATTTATATATTCAGACATATTGATTACTCCTCCGTTTTTTTCAGAGACGGTACACAATACCCTGCCCATATAACAGATAATATAAGATCTACTGCCCGCAGGTTCTGCTCCGCTTTCTGTTTATTTCAGCATCCAGATGTTTTATCCTCTTAGACAAATGCATCTGATTTTTCCTTACAGCTTTATATTCTCTGTCTTTTCTCATATCTTTCACATCCATTCCCTGACTGAGAAGAAAAGCCTTTGCCTTTAGTCTCTCTTCTCTGATATTCTGCCACTGCATTCGAAGAGAGTCTCTCTTGTCTATAAGGCTTTGTAAATCCATCAGCACTCCGCACCTGCAGTTGAAATATTTTTACGTCTGCATAATATATCCATATAGGCCTTCACGTTATCTTCAATGTTCCCTCCTCTGAAGAGAGAGGATATGACGGCTATGGAGGAAGCTCCGGCATCGAGAAGACTTTCTACTGATTCGGGGTCAATCCCTCCTATTGCCACAACAGGCTTTTCTGTAAGCTTTACTGCAGTGCTTATAAATTCAGCACCCAGCCCATTTAACAGAGCGCCGTTTTTTGACGATGTGGAGAAAACCGGACCTGCTGCGATATAATCAGCACAGGCGGCACGGTCATCACAGACCTGATCTTCATTCCCGGCGGAGAGTCCAATTATCACCGACTCCCCGATAATCTCACGGGCATCCCCTGGAGAGATGTCATCCTGCCCCAGATGAAGCCCGTCAGCACCGCAAAGAAGGGCAATATGAGGACTGTCATTGACAATGAAGAGAGCTCCCTCTTCCCTGCAGACTGCAGCAGTCTTCCTGCACACATCCAGATACTCCCTGTCGGAGAAATTCTTCATCCGCACCTGAATAATTTTAACGCCCCAACCGGAAAGTCTTCGGGCCGTTTCAGGAATATCTCCGGAACTGATAAAAGATGAATCGATAATTGCATAGAGAGAATTATAAAACAAGTTGAGCGCCTCACTTCCTGCAATGAGAGCTCCGCATATTTTTTCCAGATCATAGAGTCTGAATCTGATTTCCTGAAAGACTCTGCTGTCCAGATGCTCAGAGGCCTTGGAAAACTCCTCGATAACCCTGACCGCCTCTGCGGCCCGGCGTATATTTGCATAAAAGAGGTCGGGAATCCCGTCCCTCCGGCTCTCCCCGCCGAGGTCAACGAACTTCTGGGCATCACCGGCCACGTCACGCGCCCGAAGCAGAGCCGTCCTTGGAAGAGCGCCGGCCCCCTCCTTCAGTCTGTGACGAAGTTCTTTGAAACTTTCCGAGTGGGCGTTTTTTATATTAAATCTGAATATATCCTCACAGACACGGAGCCCTTCGGAGGCACGGTTCAAATTTGCATCAACGGCAGTGTAGATTCCAGGCATATCAATTCCATTCATATATTATTACAGAGGGGATGACAATGGACGCTGTTTCGGCACGCATATGTGTTGCGCCAAAATTAAGAACCTGCCAGTCCCGCTCACCTGCTGCAGAAATTTCTCTGTCAGAAAATCCGCCTTCGGGGCCGATGAGAAGGGCTGCGCTGTCCGGTTTTTCACAGCTTCTCATATATTCCTTCATGTCCCGGGGAGCTCCTGGGTGAGCCAGTATTTTTTCTCCGGCGAAGGAGGCGTCTATGAGCTTCATAAAGGATAGAGGCTCATCCAGCACCGGAACAGAACTGCGCATGCACTGTTTGGAGGCCTCTGCCACGATTTTTCCCCACCGGTTCATCTTTGTATCGATTTTTTTGCTTATATCAGGTATAGTTCTCTCCGAAATCAGAGGAATAATTCGGTTAACACCTACCTCTACTGCCTTCCGGATAGAAAACTCAAAATTTCCGCCCTTGGTGACGGCAATCCCCACAGAGAGATCAAGCTCCATTCCTCCGGCAGTATACTCCCTGTATACTGAGGCGTTGAGAGATGATTCACCCACTTTGATTACCTCGGCCTCAAGGCCCATCCCCTGGTCAGTTCTGAGATTGATGCGTGATCCTTCGTGAACGCGCCTGACTCTTACCAGATGATTAAAGTTTTCACCGTCTACTGTGACTATATTATCAACGACGTCACTGCTCTTTATAAAAAATTGCGGCATTTTACTCCCCCAGAGTCTCGGGTCTGAAAATGCTGTCCTGAAACTTCACGTCACGGTCAAACTTGAAAAAACTGAGAATCGTAATTGTTCCGTTCTTAATATTCAGCATATCATACCTCAGAGGAACTACCCTGTTCCCCTTTTCCATAGTCTTCGAGAGGGACTGGAACTTAAACACAACTTTGTCTCTGTCGTGATAATCAATTCTCATGGGAAGGAATCTGTCTTTGGAAACATAAATTGTAAGCTCGCCGTATTCGCTTCCCTTAAATATGGGTTCCAGCCTCAGCCTGTAGCATTCGACTCCTTTGATAAGAGTGCCTCCTGTGATACGGGCCCTGTAATTGCTCTGAAGATCAGCATTGGACAGATCCACAAAAGAAAAATTTGTCGAGAGCAGAGAATCATATCTGTCTATTCCCATCTTATGAAAGAGTTTTATTGAATGGATATTGTATACCCATATATCCTCCCCTCCCATAGCGTAGAGAACCTTCAGCTGATTTCCCCTGTCCCTGTTGCTGAAGAGGAAGAGAAAATTATCTCTGGCAATACTTCCTGTAAAGTTTACAGAAAATGACTTACCGTCGGGATATATATGCTTCAGCCTCCCCCTCATCTCACCTGCCGGATACTGCATTATCCGGTCTACCCGTGCCAGTATGCTCTGAGCCGTGAGTTCTACGCTATCCTCCGACTGAGAATAGAGAGGCACGGTCAGGACAAACAGCAAAACAGGTATGAGAGAATATAAAAATTTCTTCATACTTTATATTTCTACTTTAATTTTTCTTCTCAGAAACAATCCGGAATAATAAGGTACTGTAATTTTTCTTTCATTGAGTTTATAATTTTCGACGAAGGCTTCACTGTTCGCATCAAGAAATTCTTGAGGATCAGACTCAGGCTCACCATAGAGTTCTTTCAGATGAGTGCTGATTTCATCGAGGTCGTAATCGATATAGTCCATCTTCCCCTTTATGAATGAAAATTCTTTCAAATCCATGAGGGTCTTCATATCATCATGGAGGTAATAGTCATTATGAACGGGAAATATCATCTTTATGTAATCATCATATACCCCGTCCAGATCATCATCCTCAAGAACGATATCCGCCAGAAAAAGGTGTCCGTCAAATTCCAGAGCCCTTTTGAACTCATCAATTACCGGAGCGGTTTCCTGAACATTAAGATTATCTATTGATATTATGAAATCCGCCGCATAATAGTCCACGGGAAACTGTTTGAATTCGCCGTTGATAAACCGGATATCCTTAGCTCCGGGAACATCATTATTATCTTTTATAAAATTTTCAATGACCTTCAGAGAAGGTTCAACAACAACCAGAACAATCCCCTGATGATCTTTGATAAGATCGAGAATAATACGGCTGTTGCCCAGACCGGCCTTGACCACGACGCCTGGTTTATAGGTCTTTATCACGTCGTCTATACGTTCTTTAAGAAGCTCGTGACGCCCCAGGGGCTCATACAAAAACTGCTTTTCATATTCGTAAATGCTTAATTCCTGAAGTCTCTTTAATCTTTCCATTGTTTTACCCGACTATATTATTATATTACTAAGTAACAGAGACCATATATATATTCAATTAAAAATAATAAAGAGCATAAAAAATCAACCATAAAAGATTTAAAGAGTACGAAGAATTATTATTGACACCGGTCTTATTGGAAATTAAATACTCATTGACTTCCGTTTTTTTTATAATCACAGTAATTATTAACTGAGCTTTCAAAGAGTTAAGTATATATTAATTAAATCAGGTGTGCGGTAAAATTATGAATATATTTTCACAGGCTAAGAAAGGCATCGTTTCTGAAGAAGTTGAAACTGTTGCAAAAAATGAAGGGCTCCCTGTTCAACAGGTGCTGAAGGATGTTGCAGAGGGCAAAATCACCATATTCAAGAACTCCAAAAGAGATATTACCCCTCTTGGAGTAGGAAAAGGCCTGACGACCAAAGTTAATGCAAATATCGGCACATCTCCCGATATGTTTGAAATTGAGACTGAACTTGCTAAACTGGATGTTGCGGTCAAAGCCGGAGCCGATGCGGTCATGGATCTGAGCACAGGCGGAGATTTAACATTTTTCAGGAAGAAAATACTGGAAAAATCTCCAGTTCCCCTGGGAACTGTCCCCATATACGAAGCTGCTGTGAGAATGGTAAAGCAGAAGAAATCAATGGTTGAGATGACAATTGAAGATTTTCTCGAAATTATAAAGGATCAGGCCGAGGAAGGAGTAGATTTCATGACCATCCATTCAGGGGTGACACAGGCATCAGTTGCATCCCTCCATTCCCAGGAGAGAATAGTCGGAATCACAAGCCGCGGAGGATCAATCCTTGCAGAATGGATGAAGTTTAACGGCAGAGAAAATCCGCTCTATGAGCACTACGATGAAATTCTCGATATACTTGCTCCATATAATGTAGTGATAAGCCTGGGCGACGGCCTCAGACCCGGAGGCATTCACGATGCCAATGACAGAGGACAGATTCATGAAATGATAATGCTCGGTGATCTTGCCCGGAGAGCCCGGGATAAGAACGTTCAGGCAGTAATAGAAGGACCGGGTCATATGCCCCTTGATATGGTGGCAGACAATATGAGACTTGAAAAATCACTCTGCGACGGCGCTCCCTACTATGTGCTGGGTCCCATCGTTACAGATATAGCGCCCGGATATGACCATATAACCTCCGCAATAGGAGGAGCAATTGCCGCATCTGCAGGAGCGGATTTTCTCTGCTACGTTACACCTGCAGAACACCTGAGGCTGCCAGATATCAACGATGTTAAGGACGGAGTGATTGCTGCAAAAATTGCAGCTCATTCAGGAGACATTATAAAGCTGGGCGAGAAGGCAAAAAAATGGGACAACGAAATGTCCAAAGCCAGAAAGGAAAGAGACTGGAATAAGATGAACGATTTGGCCCTCGACAAGGATAAAGCAGTATCATACAGAAATGAGATGCTGTCAAAAGAAGAAGACCAGTGCTCCATGTGCGGAGAGTTCTGCGCCATGAAAAGAGACTACTAGACAGGAGAAAATTCATGCCCGATGATTACCATGTTTATGATTCCTACAAGGAAGAACGTGATCTCATTCTCGAATACAATCAGGTAACACTTGATGATACCTCCTTTGTCAATATCCTTGATATGGGTATTGACAATATGACAAGACAGCAGGCAGTATATAAGGTCACGAAAATGATCGAGGAAAAAGCTGTCCATCACGTAATCACACTCAATCCATATAAACTGCATAAGATAAAATCGAACAGTGACCTCAGGCTTATTTCAGACAAGGCAAATATGCATCTTGCATCTGGAGCCGGCCTGCAGTGGGCAGCAAAGATGATAAATAATCCGTAAAAAGAAAGAATAGGCGTACTGAGTTTTATGATGGAGCTGGTGAGACTGGCTGAGATCAAGGAATACACAATCTTTCTCGTCGGAGGAAAGCCGGAAACTGCAGAAAGAGCATTCTTTAATATCAAAAAATCATTTCCGAACATCAGAATTGTGGGACGCCACGGCGGTTTCTTCGACGCTGAAAGAGAAAAATCTGTAATTGAGGCCATACGAAAATCAGAGGCTGATATAGTATTTGTCGGACTGGGTTTTCCCAAAGAGGATAGGTGGATTTACAATATAAAAAAGGAATTCAAAAACACTGTATTCATAAGTGTTGGAGGAAGTCTCGACACAATCTCGGGAGATACCAGAAAGGCGCCGCCTTACTTCATGGAGAGAGGGCTTGACTGGTTTTACCGGATTATAACAAGACCATGGAGAGCAGGAAGACTTTTTCGTGTAGGATTATTCTTCATCAGTGTAATATTCAGGAAGATATTCAGTAAATAAACGTCCAGCCCCGGTCATTGCATTTAAAAGCAGAGTTCGTATAAATATTTTGAAAAAAAGCAATGGCCGGATAATTATTTTTACCGCAGGGAACTACTTCTCGAAATCTTTATTCTTTGCCGTGGTATTTCTGGCAATATTCAATTCACTCCTGGTTATCTGCCCCCGGCCCAGAGTAAAACCCGACAGCTCAGTTTTGTTATTACAGGTTCTGCAGTGAAGAATGGCATTGCCGTCTTCAGTCCACTGGCTGATTTCCACATATCTGGAACTGCATCTCCTGCAGAATATTACAGAAATAAACTCGCTCATATACTCTCCTGCTTAACTTTAAAAGACATTACAGAAACATCTCCTGTAGAGTCCAGGCCGCCGGTGAACTTATCTCTGTATGACATAAGAGAATCAATCACTGCTGCTGATGATCCGCCGGCATCTTCAAGATATCTCATAATACGGGGAAGTCCCATTTTTTTACCATTTCTGTTCTTAACATCAGGGAGAGTCTTCGAGAAAACCGTAAATGAATCCCCTCCGCAGAGAGGAATACTGATATTACCGGCATGAAAGTCGGGGTTACCGGGATGGCCTGAAGTTCTTCCGGTAAAACGCAGATAACGGGCCTCATGACCTCTTACAAGTACGGGATATGCATCACCGGCATTAACAAAGTCAATCCTGCAGTTATTACTGTCCACAAGCCCCATAAAGATGGAAAGCTCTGAAGAGTTCCCCTCCTCCAGACAAATCCTGTGAAGTATGGATATGAGAAATTCAGGACCGGTATTATCATTGGTGTCCGCCAGAGCCTTTATGGCTCCGGTTATAGTAGAGGCTCTCAGCGCGCCGGGAATTCCCTTCTGATTCAGACTGCCCAGGGCGATGAGATACATTCCGCTGCCCAGTTCCCGGAAGAAGTGAAATCCCCCTCCAACCTCCCGTGCGGAGACAGTCTTTGCGGCACATGAGAACATGGCGTCATCGTAATTCAGATCAGGAGCAAGTGAGAGCTGTATCGTCGTGGCAGCCTCAAGCTCGCTCTGTATGCGCTCCTCCTCAATTGCTCTCTGGAAAAATATGGCGTTCTGTACGGCAAGAGCAGCCTGATTAGAGAAGACCCTGAAGAGGTTCACGTCATCGTCATCAAACCCTTCACTTCTCAGCGGATTGATGGCCTGTATAACTCCAAGAAGTTTACCTTTGAACAGCAGAGGTGAACAGAGAATAGACTTTGTAACAAAACCTGTATTTTTATCATACATTGATTCAAATCTATCATCGCTGTAGACGTCATTTACACGGAGACTCTTCCTCTCCCTGGCAACCCAGCCCGCAATCCCCTGTCCTATATTGACGCGGTATTTTTCACGAAGTTCCTCTCCCGCCTCGCCGAGAGCAACCTTGAAGACCAGCTCATTATCCTTCTCATCATAGAGAAGAAGAGAACTTGCTTCTGTTTCCATTATATCCTTTATCATTTCCATGATAATGGAGAGAAGCCTATTAATATTGAGGGTCGAGTTAATTATGCCGTTTATTTCAACAAGTTTAGACAGGTTTCCCACCTGTTTTTCCAAAGACTCAAGTTTTATCAGATTATCATTCATAAAAATATTCTATAAATAGAAACCTATAACTGTCAATAATATTTCAGATAACACAGGTTGTCTTTGCTTTAATACATCACTCTGACTATGAATTTCTGCTGCTGAGGGATTGAAGGTGAAGAGCCGGTTATTCCCCGAAGGAATAACCGGAACAGCCCGGAGGCTGTTCAGCGGCCCCTCATTTTTTATTTCTGTGATTTTGCAATGGCAGCCCCTATGAAATCCTTAAAAAGCGGATGAGGACTGACAGGTTTTGACTTAAACTCGGGATGATACTGAGTTCCGATAAACCAGGGGTGATCTGCCAGTTCGACAGTCTCCACAAGATCGTTTTTGGGATAGACCCCTCCGACCTTCATGCCGTTTTCTTCAAAAATCTGACGGTACTTCATGGTAAACTCAAATCTGTGTCTGTGCCTTTCCATGACGGAATCTTTGCCGTAAATGCTTCCGATCTTCGATTCAGGAGTAAACTCGCACTTGTATGCCCCGAGCCTCATTGTGCCGCCCTTCTCCGCTATTATCTCCTGCTCCTCGAGAAGAGAAATAACAGGGTATTTGGACTGAGGCTGAAACTCCGTGGAATTGGCGCCCGCCAGTCCGCAGACATTGCGTCCGTATTCAATGACGGCGCACTGCATGCCCAGACAAATTCCGAAGAAGGGAACCTTCTCAGTCCTGGCATATGTTATTGTGGCGATTTTTCCCTCTATTCCCCTGTTGCCGAAGCCTCCGGGAACCAGAATTCCATCGATATCGCTGAAACTTGCTTTAAAGGCCTTTGCATCACAGGACTCAAGCTCTTCTGAATCTATTTTAACAATTTCAATTTCAGACTCATTGGCAATTGCTCCATGCATGAGAGCCGCATATATGGATCTGTATGCATCGGGAAGCTGGATATATTTCCCTACAACAGCAATCCTCACCTTATGCTTTGGATTATTATAGGTCTTTACAAACTTGTCCCATTTCGTAATTTTTAAGTCGTTAACAGGAAGATTGAAGTGCTCCAGAGTTATTTCATCAAATTTATTCTTATGAAACATATAGGGAATTTCATAAATCGATCCCTTCACATCCTCTGCGGATATTACATAGCGCTCGGAGACATTACAGAACAGAGCGATCTTGCTCTTCAATTCCGGCTCAAGAGGCGACTCCACTCTGGCAAGAAGCAGATCGGGGATTATCCCAAGCTGCATCAGCTCTTTTACCGAATGCTGTGTCGGTTTAGTCTTCTGTTCACCTGCCGCAGACAGAGTCGGAACGAGTGTAAGATGTACATTCATTACGCGTTTCTTTCCAAGCTCATGCTTGATCTGTCTTATCGATTCGAGAAATGGAACAGATTCAATATCCCCCACAGTGCCGCCGATCTCAACGAGAACGAAATCCAGATCATCGTCATTTGCAACATCATATATTCTCTTTTTGATTTCATTGGTGATATGAGGAATAACCTGGACAGTCCGCCCCAGATAGTCGCCCCGTCTCTCCCTCTGGATTACAGTATTATATATCTGCCCCGTGGATACAGAACTCTTTCTGGAGAGAGTGGCATTGGTAAACCTCTCATAGTAACCAAGATCAAGGTCTGTTTCAGCACCGTCTTCTGTCACATAGACTTCACCATGCTGATAGGGACTCATGGTTCCAGGATCAATATTAAGATAGGGATCCATCTTGATTAAAGAGATTTTATATCCGTGGCCTTCAAGGAGCAGCCCAAGAGAGGCAATTGAAATGCCCTTGCCCAGAGATGAACAAACCCCTCCTGTGACAAAAATAAACTTCGTTTTATTATCAGTCATGACATTACCTGTAGTATGTATTTATAAAGTCATTATAAGTGAATATACCTGACTGTAAACTAAAAATATACCGGGTTATTTCAAATTTTATTATTTAACATGAAATTAAAATTATTATTCAATATCAGTATATATATTTTATAAACAGTACTTGACATTATAGAATATCCGCTCAAATTATAATTTGATTATTTTAAAAAAGACATTAGTTCACAACGGCAGACTTTACCGGTATTATAGAACCAGTTAAACCGAGCCAGTTATCAATTCCGGAGATATTAGAATGAATGATAAAAGGAAATTCCCCCGACATGCCTGTAAGATCAAGTCTAAATTTGATTATTATGAAGGAAATCCCGATGAAATTGATATAAATATACAAATCCCTGAAAAACATAAGGGAACTGTAATCGACATCAGCAGAAACGGTGCATTCATAGTGAGCAACTGCCGGGTAGCTGTTGGAATGCCCATAGTTGTACACTTTAAATTTTTAAAAGAAAAAGTGAACCTCCAGGGGCACATTGTCAGGACAGGACTGCTGGAAAACAACCCTTCCGAGGTTGCCAGAAAATTTGCAATTTTTTCATCAACAGGAGATTCCTATATTGCCGTTGAATTTAATGAAATTCTGGATGATTTTTCTGCAAATGACCTGTAGACGATGAAGAAGAGAATAATCAGAATTAAGGATATTTCCCAGATAGATACCTCGAAAGTCTCTGTCTATGACCTCAATAACCGCTACGTGGATCCGCTGGGCAATATATTCGGCCTGAAATACAATAAACTGGAAAAAAAAGTCAGGATAATAAAATTGGAAAGGCTTCATTCCAGTCAGGCAGTTATATACCAGAGACAGCTTGCCAAGGCCAGAGAATGGAATCACGCCGATGAAAAAGGGCATTCCTCTACCGGAGAGAACGAGCAGATTGACCTGGACGAAGAGGACGATGAAATATTCTTTGACCCTGATGTCTTCATTGAAAAAATAATAAATGATGCAGAGACACATAAGGAAAGAATCAATGGTATAATAATGAATATCAATGATTCAAATGTTTTCCCCAAAGAAAACAAGATGGAATCAACTGAGTTTGAAGATATTGCAAGAAGTCTTGACATTGACGGAATACAGCAGCTTGAGAAGCTCGACAGCTATTACAGGGAACTATCCAACTATCCAAGATCCATAACCTATTATCAGGCGAAGATAGACAGGGAAGGAAAAGAGATGATAGATCTCTTTTCCGGAAACAAGAGCAAGACAATGAGATTTATCTTTTTATACGAAATATCCTCAAGCATCACACGGATATACGGCAGTCTGTACAAGCGTGTCCAGAAGCTGGACACATTTACCAGAGAAAAAAATATAGATGAGATTCCCGGAATAACAAAACATCAGAAACAATCATACACGGATGCAAGAACTTCCATAGAGAATACACTCAAAGATATTGAAGATATTCAAAAATCAAATCAGCTCCTGAATAGCTACCTGCTGAATCTGGAGAACTACTAGAAGCTCCCCTTTGCCGCAAACATCACAATGCCGTCGCGCCAGGTTTCTGAGACATCGAAGGCATATGAGATATCAAAAATAATACTTCCTGTATTCACAGAAACTCTGCCCCCGGAGCTCATGGCAGAACAGTACTCATCATCCGATTCATAAACCCCGCCGTAGAAAGCAGGGCCTGCGTAGAGTACATTTTTATACAACTCAACGGGAAAACCTGCTGATGCTGTTCCCCTCATGGATGATCTGAGAAAATCGTCCCTTCGGCCGGGAAGCATTGCGTCAAAGACGTATTCCCTGAAAAGAACTTCGTCCTCAGTTGTGAAAAAAGAGTACAGACGAATCGCTGAGGACAGCCTGGTCATGAGACGGACAGATGTGGAGAAGTCCAGTTTCATGCGCAGAAATGCCTCCCCCTCCAGACTATTGCGGCCGCTCTTGATTTCCCCTGAAAAGCTTACTGCATCTGCAGCCTCAATTCTCAAAGGCATATCACTGTAGGACAGGCGAATCCCTCCATAAAATGAACTGACAGACTCTCCATCCTCATAATCATCAAGTCTGTCATAGTCTGCTCCTCCAAAGACGTTAAAGAAAAACGGTTCACGCTCTGAATAGAGGCCAAGCTCTCCCGAGAAGCCCTCGCTGTCGTATAAATACAGACCATCCCTGTCGGAAACATCAGCCCGCCGCCTTGCAGAGGCACCTGCAATGATTCCGTTTCTGCTCGTAGAAAAAGGATGTCCCAGCCTGGCCGAGACCTCTCCCCTTGCCCTGTGGTCAATTCCCGGCGCATAGAGCATTGAGACATTGAGAAAGAACTTTCCGAAATTATTAAATATCGTTCCATGGGGAGTGGCTCCGTAGACAGGATCTCCTTTCACTCCAAGACTGATTTTCATTCTGCTCTTCTCAGCATCTGCGATGATTACAAGCTCACCAATGTTTGTTCTCTCGAAGCTTATATGAACTCTCCGAAGGCCGTGGATTTTCTTGCAGCTCTTTATATTCTTCCTCAGTTTTATTTCATTGAATATCTCCCCTTCGGTATAAAGAGAGCGTGCAACAGATGTGCGCTCGTTTTCGTCAATACCGGTGACCTTCACCCGGCTGACTCTTGATTCGACGAAGAAGAATTCGACACGGCCGTCTTTTTCAAAAATCACCCTTTCGATAAAGAATGCGGTATAGCCCTGCCGGTGATAACGGAGAGTGATATCGGCCGATATTTTACGAAGCATCTCCTGCGAGTAATTTACCCCCTCAACGGGGAGGATATTATTTACATCAACAATGCCCGAGGAGCCGTGAACTGTAACAGACTTAACAACTCTCGCATTTACTGCTACAGAGCAGAGAATGAGAATAAAGAGAACGGGAATAATTTTTTTAATTACCATCGAGACTTCTCACTGTCATGGATTTTAAAACTTTAAAATCGAAGGAGTTCTTCTTCAGCTTCACATTGACGAAGACATTGCTGTACTCTGTAACGGTCTGCACTTTACCCTTTATTGTACGGAGGGAGAGCTCAATCCTGGAAGGAAGGTAGATTCCGTCGTATCTGACGTGGCCGCCGTAGAGCTCTCTTGAAACCTCCCTGCCCGAGCCGTCGAGAACGTATTTCCGGATAACGAAGCGCCCGTCCTTCTCCACCCAGAGCATAATGGAACTGCCCCTGCCGGGAAACTCGATTAAGTAGATATGAGCCGTCTTGAAAAATGAATAGAATTTAGTCCCCTCATAGATAATACGTGGAGAGGCCCCCTCCTTCGATGCCAGCTTAATCATGAGCGCATTGAGGCCAGCCTTGCCGGATTTTTTATCTCTGGAGAGAAAGAGCAGATCCCTTTCAGGGTAGTACCAGAAGAGGCCCTCGCCATTGTTCACAACGATCTGCCTCTCGGGCTTCATGTAATCTATTCTGAAAGAGCCTGTATTTCCGGCGCAGTATTCTCCCTGAAGAACCTCAGAGCCGCCGGCGGGGTCGTAAACGTACTGGGTAATAGATGCCCGGATTGAATTTGTATTATGATAGCTCTGTGCAATATTCCTTAATCTGTCCAGATCATCGGCTGCATAAGCCGCGCACTGTAAGAGTAGAATAAAGATGACTGTTAAATATCTGTTCATTGAATATCCTGAAAG
>CAYNFB010000021.1:0-2645 GCA_964396355.1 uncultured Leptospirales bacterium
AGAAGGCTCACGGCCGGAAAGACAATAAAGAGAATCATCGAAATGACTGAAGAATACTACTTTAAGGGCAACACCTCGGTGCTTCCAAGATCGATTGCCACACGAAGCGCATTCATGAATGCCATGAGTCTGGACATCGCCATGGGAGGATCGACAAATACGGTACTCCATCTTCTCGCTGTTGCAGATGCAGCTGAAGTCGATTTTACCATGAAGGACATGGATGCCCTTTCAAGAAAAGTCCCCAATCTCTGCAAGGTTGCACCAAGCTCAGACTATCACGTAGAGGATGTCAACAGAGCCGGCGGAATTATCGGAATAATGGGCGAGCTTGACAGGGCCGGCCTCATAGACACTACCGTAAAAAGAGTGGATACCCCCACTCTCAAAGAGACTCTGGACGACTTCGATATTATGAGAGACAGTTCTCTGGATGAAGCGGTGAAACTATACAGCAGTGCTCCAGGCAGACAGGGAAGAAACCTGAATTACGGGTCCCAGGACACCTACTTTGAGGAACTTGATACAGACAGAGAAAAGGGCTGTATCCGAAATCTTGAAAACTGCTACAGCCGGGACGGCGGTCTTGCTGTTCTATTTGGCAATATTGCTCTGGACGGCTGTATAGTCAAGACAGCAGGAGTAGATCCTGACAACTATAAGTTTCAGGGCCCGGCCAGAGTATTCTTCTCCCAGGAAGCCGCGTGCGATGCCATACTGGACGGCACCATAAAGTCAGGTGATGTGGTTGTTATCCGATATGAAGGACCTAAAGGTGGTCCGGGCATGCAGGAAATGCTCTACCCGACTTCATACATCAAGTCAATGCATCTTGGTAAAGAATGCGCCCTCATTACAGACGGAAGATTTTCCGGCGGAACAGCAGGCCTTTCAATTGGCCACATCTCCCCCGAAGCTGCTGCAGGAGGAAATATAGGTCTGATTGAAGACGGCGACATTGTAAATATAGACATCCCCGAAAGAATAATAGAAATAAAAGTATCCGACTCCGAGCTTAAGCTGCGAAGGGAGAAGGAGGAGAAGAAAGGGAAAGACGCATTCAAACCCGTTGGAAGAGGCAGAGAAGTATCCAAAGCACTTCAAACCTACGCATTTCTGGCATCTTCTGCCGACAGAGGAGCAGTGAGAAAACTGCCTGAGGACGTATAATATAATAAATCTCTGACTACCGCATATTTTACGGCGGTAGTCAGAACCTCCGTCATAAAAAGATATTTCCCCAGGTAAATAGACCGCCTGCAAAAAAATCCAACAAACTTTAATAAAATGCCGGTATCCAGATAGTGATGATTACTTCGACTTCCTTTAATTTCACATTATACCTCCAATTGAAATCATCCGCTTTATTTGAATCAATCAGAAGAGTATATCCGTTTACAAAAGTTGTGACAGAATTCAGGATAATGAGGAAAAAATAAAGAAGTGCGGGATGAATATAAAAAATGAGGGGGTAATCCCCTCATTCCAGTAATCAAATATTTAAATAACACATCAGGGCCATGGAACCCAGTCGCCCCAGTTTTCATCGTATTCTTTAAGTGAAGGAATCTTTTCAATGTTGCTCTTAATAAACTCACGTGCCCCTTGAACGACCTCCTGTTCCTTCTCTATGGTAAGCTCGCCGAGAAGAACCCTGGTTCTCAGGAAAACAAAATAGGTGTCGAGAACGTCATGGACACAGTAATCATTTATTTCGCTGAGTTTACCCTGGAGAAACATATCATAGACCTCGCTCCCCTTGGTACCCATCTTACCAGGCTTGCCGAGCACCTTAGCAAGAAGATTCAGTCCGCCGTTCATTCTTATAGCATTATAGTTAGATATCCAGTCCTGAAGATCTATATGCTTTGTGCTGAACCTGTTGCGTCCTGCCCACTTATCCTTAAAATGTCTCTTAACACTGAAACCATACCTGTAGGCCATGAGCTCCATCAGAGGAATATCAAATCCCCGGCCGTTAAATGTGACCAGAGAGGCGTGATTGTAGAGATTCTCCACACCGTGCCAGAAAAGTCTGGTCATTTCCTTAGCTCTAAACTCAGGGTTATCCAGAGATACGATATCGAGAAGAGAGAAGTCCTCAGCCACCTTGGCTATACAGACTGAAACCGGATACTGAAATGTAACCGGTATAAAATCACTGACTCCGTTTGAATTCTCCAGTATTTCAGCCTGATATTTCCGGATCGCACGATCATCATCAAGCTCTTCGTCAGAATACCGGACTTTCTTTATCAACGTTGAATCAGGAACTGATTCAATATCAAAAACAAGATATTTTACTTCCTCATATTTATTGGTCAATTATCTATTTTCCCTTTGCTTTTTCCTGCATCTTATTCAGAAAATCCAGGATATAAGGATCAGTTTCTGACTCCTTAGCCTTCTTCCATGCCGCAATTGATTTTTCTGAACCGATTCTAACTGTTGAAAGAACTGCAGCATAACGAACTGTAGCATTCTTATCATTCAGCAGGGCGTTGTTAAGAGCCTCTACTGCACTTTCCTCTCCGATATAGCCCAGAGCCATAACTGCGTGAAGACGAACTGTATCTCTGCTGTCGGTCAGAAGTTTAAGAAGCCCTGGAATTGCATCTTCCTCTTTTTCCTCTCCGGCCCAGTCA
>CAYNFB010000021.1:2655-9053 GCA_964396355.1 uncultured Leptospirales bacterium
CGACAAGGTGCACGGCAAGGAACTTGATCATCTCAGGCACGTTCCGTTTGCGTTCAGCCTTGAACGTCCACGCGCTATTCAGTATATAGCTGTTAACTATCCCGCAGGCATAGCCCACGACCTTGGCCAGATAATACTCAGCGGCAAATGATGTTGACATCAAAGAAACAACGAGCGTTAACAATAAAGCAATTTTCTTCATTTTATTCTCCATATGTGAATATATAATGATGGCATATATATAGATAATAAATTACCATTGTTGTGTCAATACTTTTATCGGAACATATGTTCAGGTACATCACCGGAAAACTCTACTCCACCATTTTAAGCATGAGAAATTCCAGGTCATCAAGATAGCTCACATCATTAGTCAGCTTCCACATCGCGGCCGCACCTTCATAGAGATGAACCATCCGCTTTGATGTCTTATCAATATCCAGATGATCAGGCAGACTCCCGTTAAGCACCATTTTTTCGAAAAACTGTTTTATAAAACTGTGCCACCCCTCCATTATCTGCCCAAGAAGCTCCATCAGTTCCCGGTCTTTCCTGTCCAGCTGATATCCAGCCTCCGAGATAGGACAGCCCCGGTAAATAAGCGTCATATCCTCCTTTATAAGCCTCACCCACTTCTCCACGAAATCAGAGAAGGACAAACTCTCAAAAACCAGTGTAATCATCTTACTTTTTATGTATTTATCATATTCGAGAATACATACTCTCTCCAACTGACTCTTCGAAGGGAAGTACTTATAAAAACTCGCTTTTGCCACCTTCGATTCATCAATAATCTGATTTACACCAGTATTCCCTATCCCCTGTTCATAGAAGAGACGCATTGATGTAGAAATAATTCGTTCCCTCACTCCTGTTTTTTCAGTCATATATCACTCCATTTTAAAAACTTAATTGACAAGCGACCTTCCGGACTGTATATTTTTATATATACAGACAGTTCTGTCTACTGTCAAGTAATAAATAATAAATATACAGACTTGTCTGTTCACGTCATCAAAATCTATAAAATAAAAATCAGTAATAATTAAAGGGAGGAAGCCGTGAATTTCGATTTAAATAATGAAGCACTATCAAATTCGGCAATCGAAGGCAGATTCAACTACAACGAGCAGGCCCTGAAAAATCTTGGAATTGAGGATAGTTCAATTCTCGACAGGCTCGTCGATTACAGATCCGCAAGAGAAGCCCGCCTGAAGAAGGGTCACTACCAGAGAGACAAGAGGATTTCTCTTCAGGAAGCGGTTTCAGAATACGTACACGACGGTGATATCTGGTGCGACAGCAGTTTCAGCTATGTAAGAAGCGCTCTCCAGGGATGGTGGGAGATAATAAGGCAGGGGAAAAAAAATCTCCAGGCTATAGGATCGCCAAACACGAACATGACCTACGGAGTCCCCTTCGGAACAACCAAGTACTGCCACGCATCATATGCCGGTGCAGAGATGCGCGGCATAGATAAGATGTTTTCAAGAAATCTAAAGAACGGAAATGTAAAGATTCTCTCGGACTGGAGTCACGGACTCATGGCTCAGGGATTCAAGGCAGCTCAGCTTGGAATGCCCGGCTGTTTTTCAAAACAGGGACTTGGCTCAGACATAGTCAAACATAACCCCTATCTCAGGGTGATGCAGAACCCCATGGCGAAAAAATCAGACCCGGTTGTATTCGTACCCGCCCTATTCCCTGATGTTGTAATAATACACGTCAATGCCGCCGACAAATTCGGAAATGCCCGCTTCTGGGGGCCAGCTGTAAATGATATTGCAACAGCCGCAGCATCAAGACGTGTGATAATAACAGCAGAAGAAATTGTATCAAACTACGACATCAGATATCACGCGAAGGGTGCGCAGATTCCGTTCAACAATGTAGATGCAGTTGTAGAGCTGCCCTTTGGAGCTGCCCCGGGATATATGCCCGGTGAATATTACTGGATGAGATACTTCTGGGAAAAATTCTTCGGCTATGCCGCAGGTGATGAAGATACCTGCAGAGAATTTTTCCAGGAATGGATCTTTGACACAAAGGATGTCAACGGCCTGCTTGAAAAAGTAGGAGGAATAGAATGGATAAAAAAAAGCAGAAGAAGAGCCAGAGCCGCGGAAGGCGACAATGAAATTGACGGAGTGAATTTCAACTATAAAATCTGGGAAACAGGAATGGACTCAAAAGATATCGATTAATGAAACACGTGAACAACAATAAATTTATACTATCAATAAGGAGAATAAAATGTCAGAAGACAGACCAATGAATCCTCTTGAAATGTTAGCTTTTATATTATCAAAACAGATAGAAGATCATGAAGTTATATACATAGGCACAGGACTTCCCATGGTTGCCGCGATCCTTGCAAAGAAAACCCATGCACCGAATATCACATTCGTATACGAATCAGGAGGACAGGATCCTGAGCCATTTGATATGCCCTGGTCAGTAGGAGGGCCGATGACCTGGAGAAAATCGCCCATCATAATGGAGATGGCCTACTCCTTCGGTCAGGCGGCATCCGGCATGATCGACAAAGGATTTCTGGGGTTTGCCCAGATTGACAGATACGGCAATGCAAACACACATATGATAGGTGATGACTATCAGAATCCGAAGGTACGACTAACAGGATCAGGAGGGAACAACGATGTATCCTCTCTGGTAGACAAGCTTATTTACGTGGGTCTTCAGGATCAGCAGAAGTTTGCACAAAAGGTCGACTTCATCACCTCTCCGGGGTGGCTGGACGGAGGAAATTCCAGAGCAGATGCGGGGCTCCTGAACGACGGGCCGTCAGCTGTTATAACATCAGCTGGAGTCTACGACTTTGAGCCCGAAACAAGAAAGATGAGAATAAAGACGCTTCACCCCGGAGTTGCACCAGAACTCGCTCAGCTTGCATCGGGATTTGAACTCATCAGACCGGAAGGTGAAATTCCAGTAACAGAAACACCATCAAAAGAGATACTTGAAATACTAAGAAGAGATGTCGATCCAAACGGACTCTTCATCAGTCTTCCTTCATAGAATTCAGCACTAAATATACGCCGGGCTGACAGATAACTGCCGGCCCGGTCTTTTTACAGAAAGGTGATTTGACAAATTAATTTAATCACCTTTTTTTTTATTGAATTTATTCATCCTGTCTGAAATAATAAAAATGAGTCATTGCTATACAAATTGAATCGCAATACATCTATTATCAGGAGACAAACATGTTCAGCAATTTCCCCACCATGATACTTTCAGCGGTAATATTGTCTCTCATCATAAGTATCACGACAATGGCCGGATTTCTTTATTTTTTATTTAAAAACAGAAGAATCTTTAATCTTACCGAAAAAGTTATATCTGATAAAGTAATAATTCCATCATCAGAGACAAACAAGTTAAAAGAAAAAACAAACACGGATCTTATTACTTTCAAGAAACAGGCCATCGAAGAATTGGAATCCGTTGCCATGAAAGTCAGCTGCGAGATGAAATCAATGAGCAGCAAACTCGAAAAAGTTCTGCTCAGCATTGATGATGAAATACTAAAGGATAAAATTGAACATCTCTTTTTAAAGCAGAATGACCGCTTTCTGAAAATAGTTGATCACACAAAATCAATCATAACTGATCCTGATTCGACTGAAAAAAAGTACTATTCATTCAAACAAATGAAAGAAACTCACCTTCCAAAAAATATAATGGAGCTTCTTCTTACAGGCACAATGTATTCTCTGCAGGAACTTATAGATGAACTCCACGATTCAGAAAATCACATTGCAGCATGTCTTAAAGAGCTCAGCGGTTTGAATATAATTGACGTAATAGAAGAAAAAGGAATGAATATGAGATATAAAATAACAGAAAAAGGCATTAACTACTATCTCAGCAATTACGACTGATCAAATTGGACCTGCTAACGCACATTGTATCCGGAGCAGCTGCCGGAACGATTTTATGCCCTGTAAATAAAAAAAATTCCATATCTGTTCCCGCAATCCTCGCCGGTGCGGCCGGAGGTGCTGTCCCGGATATAGATGCTCTTTCTCTCTGGTCCGGCTTTGATAAATACATTGCTCCCGTCTTTCAAATAACCAGGTCAGGTAAAACACTATACTTCGGAAAAGACTGGTACTCCCACCACGGATTCTTCCATTCCCTCGCTGCCGGGGCACTGATTTCGATTTTTATTTTTTTTGTAATTTACATTACAACACGGCTGAAAGAGGAAAAACTTCATCGGGCAAAACATTTAAGAGGAATATCATCATTCTACTTAGGCTATATCGCTCATCTTGCAGGAGATATCCCCACCCCATCCTGTGTCTTGGGCGGAGTAAATCTGCTGTGGCCGTCAAAAGAATACGTCGGAGGTACAGGAAGTATATGGTGGTGGAATAACTATGACCTGTTTATAATAATACTTACAGGCCTGGCGCTTAACATATTATTAATAACCTTACTTTATAAACTGAATGTCAGAGCCGCCCGATTTTCCCTTTTAATACCTGTTCTGACACTGACTATGGTTCTCTTTCAGATTTCGAACAGAAAGAATGACTACGCCTACAGAGGATTCACTCCGGCCTACAATCAACTCGAAAAGAAATCTCTTAATGAACAAAAAGAAGTCCTCGGTGAAAGGATTTATAGAATTATGACTAGATTAGACAGAAGAATTAATATTCATTTCTAATTTACCGGCTATAGCGACGGTAAATACATTAATAACGGCAGCTGCAGCTGTTGGCAGAAAAAATGGTTTACAACCGCTGTCATTTTTTAATTAATGATTATCAATAATTAAAATAGGATCTGAAAATGAGTGAAATAAATTCAAACGAAGAATTCAGCCAGGATGATTTTGAAAAAATGCTGGAGAATTCTCTTAATGCAAAAGATGACTTCCAGGCTGGCGACAAAATAGAAGGCACAATCGTTCTCATCAACAATGAAAGTACCTTTCTGAGCATAACCGGAAAAAGCGAAGCTGTTATAAGCACTGCGGAACTGCTCGATGACTCGGGCAATTTAATTTATAAAAAAGGTGATGTCCTTGAAGTTTACGTTATCTCTGCCAGAGAGGGAGAGATAAAAACTACTTTCACCATCGGCAAGGGAGAAATAACACCTGAACTTCTAAGAATTGCATATAGTTCAAAGATGCCCATAGATGGAACCATCATTGAATCAGTAAAAGGCGGGTTCAGAGTAAGCATCTCTGGCCATAAATGCTTCTGTCCCTTCTCACAGATTGATATTAAACATGCAGATGATGCAGATCAATATCTAAATAAATCCTTTTCTTTCAGAATTATCGAATATAAAGAGAATGGAAGAAACATTCTCCTATCACGCAGGGTTCTGCTGGAGGAGCAGCGTGAACAGGATGAGAATGCACTGAGAGAGACTCTCAATGTGGGAGACACCGTAAATGGTCCAATATCATCAATCCACAAATTCGGAGTATTCATTAATATTGGAGGACTGGAAGCACTTGTACCAAGGTCTGAAATATCATGGGGAAGAGGAGATGCCACAGCAAATCTTCACATAGGAGACACTGCAGAGGCAAAAATCATAAATCTTGACTGGGATTCCAAAAAAATTACACTGAGCATGAAGCAGCTGATAGAGGAACCCTGGTCGCATATTGACAGATACAGCGAAAATCAGGAATTAAACGGCACAGTGGTCAACATAATACCCCAGGGGGCCTTTGTTGAGCTGGAGCCGGGTATTGAAGGCTTCATCCATATTTCAAAAATGAGTGTGACAAGACAGATAAAGAAGCCAGATGACGCCGTCACCAGAGGAGATTCGGTCAGCATCAGAATACTCAGCATAGACTCAGAAAGCAGAAAGCTGTCCCTTGAACTCATTACCGGAGAAGCAGACCCCTGGCAGACATCCAGCCTGAACGGAGAGACCCATACCGGTACTGTAGAGAATATTAAACCTGCAGGCATATCCCTGAGACTGGAAAACGGCATGCTCGGCTTCATTCCAAAGGGCGAGCTCTTCAATGTATATGATATGCAGAAAAGCTATCCTGCAGGATCTCAGATAAAAGTCTCTATAAAAGATATAGATAAGAGCCGTAAAAAGCTGATACTCAGTGAAAAGGGTGCACAGAGACAGGAAGAAGAAAAGGATTATCAATCATTCATCGATAAAACTGCCCAGGATTCAGGTTCTTCTCTGGGCAGTCTATTTAAAGACAAATTTGAAGCACTGCAGAATAAAGTAAAAGAAAAATGATCAAACTCGTCAACGGTACTGAAGTAAATTATGATGAGGATTTTGACAAATTCTTTCATCGGAATTTCAGGTAATTCTGAACATGCCCGAAGGCGGTACCTTGGAGCAGACCACCCGGGTGGCCATGGAGATGG
>CAYNFB010000021.1:9063-12009 GCA_964396355.1 uncultured Leptospirales bacterium
CTATAATACATGAATCAAAGAAAACAGCAAAGCTGAAGAAAGAAATCAGTAAAGAATCTGTCACAGAAAGGGATATATTACTTCAGGAGATCATGGACAACTGTATTTACGTCACCCATCAGCTGTTCACTCTCTATAAAGACAATGAGAAACTTACTCAGTTTATAATAACTGGTTTTATTTTCAACAGCGTCATTCTTGCTGCTCTGCCGGGAGACGAGGAGTCTTCCTCAACCGGCAGGGATAATGATGCAGGCACGGTTCACTGATCAAAGAAGCTTCTGGAGTTCGGCAAGCCTCTTTCTGTTTATACTGTTAAATATATCGGATACACTTTCCGGGCTGTTCCCTTTTCTGATATCTATTCTTAAAGAGAAACTATCTCTTTCAAAAAATTCCGGGAAATCAACATTAACCTTTCCTGAAGAAAGCTCTTCAATAAGCTTCAAAGATGCCGCGCGTTTTCCTGAGTAGTCAGGATATCTGATTCTGAATATATGCACAAGCAGTTCTGAATCGCTTTTAAATTCGACTTTCCCTGCTTCATCAAGACAGCCTTCTCCGTCTCTCTTGGAAATATCAAATATATAATCTACCAGTTTCTTGAAGATATTAACTCTCACAGAGATGGAACTGATGA
Organism: uncultured Leptospirales bacterium; assembly: GCA_964396355.1. Lineage (GTDB taxonomy): Bacteria > Spirochaetota > UBA4802 > UBA4802 > UBA5550 > CAYNFB01. Next base: position 9,704 of record CAYNFB010000021.1, read on the forward strand.
TGTTATCAATAAATTCTATAACATCAGGAGGCAGTGTGATCAAATCTCTAATTACTTTAAATCCCAGTTCCTTCGAATCTAAGTAATTCCCCAGATTTTCAGGAAAAGAGAGAACCTGTTCAAGAACGGATCTCTCTTTATATAAATACTCAGGAATAGCAAGAACTGATTTACAGTATCTGCGCACATCCTGAAAATCAAGTTTAAAGTAATCTTCAAGTAACCGGACAGCCTTCACCTTCCCTATTGGACCGGTCTCTTTTCTCAATGTCTTCAAAGTCATATTATTCATGAAGATCTTTGAATCCGGTTCATCGAGAATGAAAGCTCTGACAGATCCTATTCCATGTTCTCCACACAGTATAAGCCTGTTGTGACAGGTCAGCGGATAATATCCATCCCCATGCCTTACAAGAAAGGGAATTTCAAGAAGGCCTGATTCTGAAATAGATTTACTCAAATCCTGAGAATATATTTTTTTGCTGATATTGAAGAGTTCCATTTCAGTATTGATCTCTTCTATATCTACCAACATCATTTTATAAGTATTCATAATATCTACAATAGTCCTTTCGTAAGTTTTACGACCTCATCAGGATAGATTACAGTGACCTTGCTCAGATTAGGCAGAGCTTTTTCTCCCGCATCAGAGAGATCAGTAGTAGTTATAAAATAGCCCTGCTTGGCCTTCGAATCATTGATGGCCTGTGCAAAATTTCGAAGGGGTATCTCACCAATATTAGTTCCCTTCCATCTTCTTACCCAGACCAGGGTCTTTGACTTCGTATCTTTAGAGTGGGCCATGAAATCAACACCGTCATTTTCACGATAAGTTGTAAGTATTTCATCAATAACAAGACCGAGTTTTTCACATAACCGGTATACGACACTCCTGAATGTCTCACTATCAAGCTTATATATTAATTCAAGACTCTCAAGCGGACCACCTGATTCACCACTGTCCTGCTGCTCCCCGGAATTTTTTTTCTCTCTTCCCGAAGGTGTTTTCCCTGATGAAATTATACTCTGTATATCGAATTCATCACTGCTCTTGAGACCGCATATATTCCATATAAAATTCTCAGGAAAGGGATTTTTCTTCCAGCCGTCTATTTCAGACAATACAGACTGACTGCTTTCGAACTTACTTCCACCCCTTTCATCCATTTCTTTTCTCAGCCGTGTTAAGAGATCCTGAATATTACGGAAATTCCGATCCTGCTGATAGAGCTGACTCCAGTATTCATAGGTATGTTCAGTTTTATCATCCAGAAGACAGGCAAATCCCACATCATATAAGACTGCATTAAGTTCTTCATCCAGACTGTTTGTGATACAGTAGTTCTTCAGTTCTTCAAAAATTTTCACAGCCAAGGATGCTTTCTTAGCTTCAATATAAATAAAAGCAAGCAGTCTCTTTGCAATAAAAATTGCGGTTTCATCTTCTGAATTTTCAATAACCATTTTTGCATAATTTGCAGAAGTCTTATAATCCCTCTTTCTGTTCAGAGCAAATACCATTGCAATGTTTGTTATATCTGAATGCGGTTCCATGGAAAGAGCATCCTTAAAAAGCACCACAGCTTCTGTAGTCCTCTGATTCTGCAATGCCGCAATTCCTGCACCAAAAAGTGTTTTAAAATTCCGCTCCCCCAGACGTGTAAGCATTTCAAGATTACGAAATGCCACATCAAACGCCTCCTGTCCAAGAGCGATAAAACCCGTATGAAACAAGGACTCAATATCGCTGGGATATTCCTTTAAAATTTCATAATATCGTGAAAAAGCTCTGTCCTTCTCGCCCCGTTTTAGATAGAGTTTAGCAAGAAGTTTAAAAATATCAATTTTTTCCGCCTCAGCACCGTATCTGTTGGCTTCGGTTATCTTTTCCAGATATTGAACAGCCTGGTCAATTTTATTCTGCTTGAGATAGAGATCCGCCAGCCTGGTCAATACAGAAATATCAAAGGGCTTTTTTTCAAGGACCTTTCTATACTCGACAATGGCCTCATCTATTCTGTCAGTCTGAAGCAGATTATCAGCTTTATTCAGAGGATTCAATCTTGGTGCAAAATAGTAAAGGTAAGAAACTATTACCCCAAGAACGATTATGGCGGCTACTAATACAGGAACAAGCATACCCTACCCAACATTATAATTTCTTAATACTATAACAATCGGCATATGCATGTATTAAGTCAAACATATTAGTCGTTAACATAGGTCGATAAACACAATAGCAGGATTAAGGGATAATAGGGAATTTTATAACAATTATAGAAATGCTTACAGTTCTTATGAATGCC
>CAYNFB010000021.1:12019-21406 GCA_964396355.1 uncultured Leptospirales bacterium
TTATAACAGAAGGCCAGCCGTTTATAATATAGCTGTTTCCCACTTTCTTTTTAAGGATAAAGTCATCAGCCATAACAATATCTGTTTCAAATGGAAATGTAATCATTATGTCAGAGGGAACGTATTTCGGTAGAGAATTAAACTCAAGTCTGATATCACTCTCCTTTATCTCAACAGAGAAAGAAATTTTTCCGAATCTGGAAGGAGCATCAGTTACTCTTATACTCCGGTCATGCTTAAACCACCCTGCAGGGGGAACAGGAAAAATATCCAACCTGTCATCCTTATACAGAAAGAGCATATTACGCATTATTATAAACAGAAGAGAATTGAGCAGCCCGGAGCAGCCATCTCCATTGCAGCCTCTTCCGTTCCCGGGCTCAATATACTCAGGAGTAACAAAAAAATCATCAAACAGCCCGAACAGAGTTTTGCTGTATTCTAAAAATTCAGGGTTTTTCATGGATATCATCTGATTCAGAATTGCAGAGCTGGCATAGAGATCAATACCGGAAAGATTATCTATTCTGGGGAATTCCTGTTTGATGCAGAGTTCCTTAAACATTTCATCATACTCATCATCACTTATGATATTGAGTGTCCTTTCATTTAAGGCAATGAGACCGAACAGACCTGCCGGTTCACAGGCGCCCCTGTTTATATCAGCTCTGAGGTGATCCCTCACTACAGCCTGAATCCGGTCACTCTCAGTTTTGAATTTTTTTTCATCTCCAAATATCCCCATCCATCGAGCAAGGGATGACGTATTTTCAAGTGCCTTAGCTATTACCAGAAAATCAAATTCATCGGACCTGTTTACAACAACTGCTTGCCTGGTTGAACAGGGAAGATTGTCCACTGAATGTATTTCCGATGACCAGGAATATATATAATCCCCCATACTCCTGAGATCAGGGAAGTACTTCTGAAGGAATGCAGAATCTCTCTGAAGAGTATGATGATCGGCAAATGCACATATTAGGTAAGCGCCCTTCATTACGTCGATAAAATTGCAGTCTTTTTTATTAAAAGAATAGGACTTCATCAAATCAATGATGATTTTTCCGGAATCACCGTCAAGGCCTGCTCTTCCCAGGGCAAGACTGTGGAAAAACATCTCCCTATAGCTGTTAACTGATAAATTCTGCATATCGGCGAGAATTCCCAGGAGAGACAGTTTGGATTTAAGAAACTGATTATTAAATTTTTTATCGCCGGAGTCAACAGTTGTCCCCTCCATGAGTCTAAGAGCAACATAGTCACTGAAATCATCGAATCCTTTACTATAATCAATTACTGCAGGTGAAAGATCAGCTCCGCTGTTCAGGGACACCCTGCAGCAAAAAACAGCCCCCCCCTGTTTCAGGCTGCATCCCATTGCAATCGAGGCCATTCCTGAATCACAGAAAACCTGCGCTGCATTAACCTCATCATAAGGAGAGACATCTCCTTTAGTTCCGGAACCCGTTATTATTTTTTCAGGAACAAATCCTATGCCGACATGCTTTTTCCCGTTAATTCTCAATATTTTTTCATCTTCAGCAAACTCAATACTCCGCAGACCGCCGATATCAGTATTATTATAGGGGCGGACAACAAGAAAGAACATGGAATCTTCATGAGGCTCTTTAAGCTCAACAGTGAATTCCACAAGAGCTTCATCTATATCACTTCTTGCACCGCATATACGCTGACTGAAACTCAGATCCCCAACTGATCCGGTTATCTCAATTTCACCAGTCTTCGGATTTAAGGAAGATGATATGCTGCTTAAATTTTCACAGGGACGCAACAGCTGGCCGTCGTGGTAAAACCAGGCCTCTATTGACCATGGAGCCAGACCGGGACCTGTCACCATGCCGCATCTATCGACGAGTATTTCATCTGATGAAATAAAATTATTGAAGGGCCTCCACTCTCGAATATTATTATTTGAGAGTAGAGGAAACGAAGAAATTCTTCTGAACCTGGAATTATTATTCATTGCCTCAGAAAGCCAGAGAGGCCACCTGTAGGATGAGAATTTTCTATAAAACAGATAATTCTCAACACCTCTTTCAATTTCCGAAGAAAGCATATCAGACTTATAGGGATTAATTTTATCTTTTATACTATCAGACAGCTTATAAAAAAAACTTCCCTGTTTTTTTTTATGTTCCCTGTTCTTCAATTTTAACCACTTATCATATATTTTTCAGAAAATCAGCGGCCTCGGCTTCAGAATTAAAAATATCAAACATATCTGTCAGCTCAACAACTTCAAAAATTTTCCTTACTGCATTATTCATATTGCATAAAACAAGCTTTCTGTTTTTACCCTTAAGAATCCTCATTGTAGATACAAAAATCCTCAGCCCGGAGCTGCTCATATATTCAACATCTTTTAGATTCAACAGCAGATGAGAATCCGGATCACTTTCGATTAAATTGTTTATTTCCTTTTCGATATCAGCAGAGAGATGTACATCAAGTCTGCCTTCCAAATAGATGATTACTGCATTACCTGACTTCTTTAAGTTCAGATTCATTTAATTACTCCATTAATAAAATATTAATTTTTAGTAGTATAACAATAATTACAGAATATATTTAAATCAATTAAAATTTATCACTCAACTCCGGCTTTGGCGTCTGCCTTAGTAACAAAGAGCATTATTAGATTGGCCAGAAAAATCAAGGCTAAAACTGATCCGAGTATAATAACGAGTGTGTGACTATAATCACCCTGAACATTGCCGGAGTTTTCCAGCTGCTTAACCTTTAAAAAAAGTCCGTTTTTAATAAGAACGAGAGATGCCATAAAAGGGAAGAGAACACCGTTGACATATACTATCCCTCTATACTTCAGAGGATCAAAAAGCGGCATTATCATCAAAACCCCTGCAGCAAAGAGAGTTGCGGCAAAAGCTCTTACTGTATAATAAAGCGGGGCAATAAGTTCATGATCTCTAACCAAATCAAACCAGTTTTCAGAAACGTTTTCTACAAAAATCTTCAGGATTATCATTGGTGAAAAGTAATACGTAATCCCTATAATCATATATATAATGCCGCTGATAAGAACTGCGACCTGTAATATTTTCAAACCTTACAGCAGCGACAATGTCACTTATGCTTTTTTATAATATATTTGTTTTTTTAGACCTCAAGTGTTTACTCCTGACTTATAATTTCGAAATAAGCTGTTCTGAATACGAAAGTGTATTCTTCAAAATCTTGTCAAATCTAAACTCTCTTTCAGAAACTTCAAGTACTAAATTTTTGTCAGCCAGAAGCTTCTCGGCCTGACCGCAGCACTGATTTTGATCAAGAAAAGACGCATAGAGCGGCATATAATGACTGTCGCGTGCCGTAAATCTTTCCCGGTTACTGAGCGACAGATAAATTATTTCATCCACATCCGTTCTATAGAGATCTGATGGTGAAACAGCTATATGAGGAAATCCTGATGAGCAGTTTGTTCTGCCTATTTGAATTTCCTCAAATAACGGAGCATTCACAAAGCTGGCAGCCATAGTCCTGCTCAATGCACCTGTACTTAAGATTTTCCTGCCGTCACCACAGTTCATCTTACAAAGTGGGAGCATATCAAACATCTCAATATTTTTGTTTCCTGCAAGCTCCTCAGCATATTTAAGAATCCTGCTGTTTTTAAATACGTGTTTTTCAGGAAAGGATATTTCAAGATTTTTATTCAGATGCTCTGGTGAAAAAAAACGCTCAAGTCCATTTTTAAGTTTTTTTTCACTCAACAGCAGAAACAGCGAAAGAAGAAAATAGCTGTGGGAGGATGAATAGAGATACTCCATGGACTTGCCGCTTTTACTAAGTGCCAGAAAAAATCCGCTGAAAAGAACAGCATCTCTCTGAGCAGACTGTACAACAAGAGCCTTGCTTATTCCTGAGATTATATGAGAAAAAGCATCGACTCTCCCGTCATCTACAAAAGACCGCAGAGTTTGAGGAATTGGCTCCTTCTCATACTCATCGCATTTTTCAAGCATCAGACCGCCGACAAAGCTGCCCTGACTGCCTGAAAAATAATTATTCCTCACGTGATAAAGTCTCTGCCCCTCCTGCAGAGTGCGGTCAAACAGGTCACCATGATAATCCATATCATTTCTGCCTTTGTTTAAGGCAAAAATAAAATCACTCTTCGCAAAAAATCTGTCCCTTAGCATAGGATCATCATCAGATAAATCTGCAACAATATATCTGTAATCCCTGGACAATATAAATAAAACAGGGCCGATGATATCAGGATCTATCTTCACACGAGAGGAAAAAGTAATATTAAGAATATCAAGATTTTCATTAATGTGAACAATCCGGTCTTGTATTATCAATTCACCGGCCTCGCCATTGACGCCTTTTTCAGACAAAGGTGCAGTCATCTTCTGCTGAAAAAAATCAAAAACAGATTTACCTTCATATGAAATATCAAGAACTATAGTTTTATCGTGTTTTGACAGCGACAGAGCGAGTATTGAAGAGAAAAAGGATTTCCCCGACTGATTCTGACTGCTGTAGACCGCAGTAACTTTACTTTTATTGGTAAAATACTTCAAAGCTCTGTCGGATAACTCCAGACCGATTTTATCAAGAGTTCGAACATACCCCCTCATGGCCTTATGGGAACTCAGAAAAAACCGGTAAAGCTCCTCCTCGCTGAGCACGAAGATTCGGGAGTCAACAAGCGCCCGAACATTTCCTTTACGCCTGATTTCAGAGAATGGTATAGATCCGAAAAATGAGCCGGGAGACAGATAAACAATATCACTCTTGCCGGGTGTTTCTATTTCAAAAATTCCCTCAACCACAATGCTAAACGAATTAGTCTTCCTGAGATCAACGAGCTGCCCCATCTTCACCGGCGTTGCATGACCCGATTTCAAAAGGAAATCAATTTCCTCGCGATTCAGGTGTCCGAAGAAAGGAACAGATTTTATAATACCTTCAATGAAATTCATAATATTCTATATTTTTTTAAGCAATTCCACAAGATCAGCTTTGCCCTGGATTTCGATCGGTCTGGTATTTGCAAATTCGAGGGCCTTATTTGAAACATCACCAGTTGATATAACCAGTATCCTTGTGGCATTTCGTGGTCTCATAGATTCATGGAGTCTGCGGAAATAACCGTCCTGCAGTGGCTCTGTGGTTCTTACTATCCTGATAATCCGGTTTGACTGTCTGGTGTTTCTCCAGCGTCCTTCATTCTCTGTTGCAATTATTTCTATTTCTGTATCACTGATTATCTCAATATCAGTAATATTATAATTCATTCCTGTTACTATTTTTCTGCACACGTGTTCAAACTGAGCAAGCCCGGCTATCATAAAATCCTTAATACGGTCATCCTGCCTGAAATCAGAGTAGGTGGCAAGTTTCTGAGGAACATCCTTAAACTTAGGATTAATCAGAACAATTTTTTCCCAGTTCGAAATGGCCGAGTGAACATCCCTCATTTTTTCCTGACATTCAGCGAGAAAATACCGGAGGTTGAGTTCCATATCAGAACCCTTCTTCGAAAATTTTATACCTCTCTCAAATTCCATAACAGCTTTTGGATGCTGCCCCTTCTCCATCAGGCACGTGCCCCGGGCAAGAAGACTCCTTACCTTTAATTCATCACTCTTGAGAGCAACCTCGAATTCCTTCATAGCCCATTCGTAGTCACTCTGCTGCCTCAGAACAAGACCAAGATAATAATGAGCGTGATAATTCAGAGGATCAATTTTTATCGTATTGAGAAAACACTGCTTTGCATCTATATAACTTGCATTTTTGTAGTAAATTTGTCCAAGATAGTAAAACGACAGATCGTGTTTAACATTCAATGAGGCGCTTTTCTTAAAGTAATTCACAGCCTTATCCATCTGTCCCATACTGTAAGTCATGAATCCCAGTTCATAGAAATTTTCAAAATTATTAGGTTCTATTTTTGTCAGGAGAAGGAATTCTTTCCTCGCTTCTTCATATGCCTTGCGCTCTTTATAGAGTTTGGCAAGAGTCGATCTGATATGTGCTTCTTTTATCCGTTCATCAAATCTTCCGAATTTAAGAACCTGTCTGTATTCAAGAATTGCATACTGGCTGTTGTTCTCTGCCATATAGGCTTCAGCTAAGAGGAAGTGAGCATATGGATTGCGATCATCTTTTTCAAGAATCTCTGTAAGCTTTCGAATGGCAAGCTTGGTCTGCCCCGCATCAATCATTCTTTGAATTTCTTCGATTTTCTTGGGGAAAATGTAGATACTCAGAAAATACAAAATAATGATGGTGAAAATTATAAAAAACAGAAAAACCAGTATATAAGTAAAGAGCATATCTAAACCTTGCATTTTTGTATTATTATTCTAAATATATATAAGACAGCAGTCTTGTCAAGACTGTTATCACGATATGCTGCGTTTCACCATGTAAAATGTAACCTGCAACAGACTTGCATACATCAGAATAACAAATACCTGCAGATAATTCCATGTTAATAATTTCTTTTTCCTTTTTTTGTATAATGAACCGGTTTATTTAATTGACAAAATACGTTTAAAAAAAATATATAGAATTATATCGGGGGCGTAGCTCAGTTGGGAGAGCGCATGAATGGCATTCATGAGGCCAGGGGTTCGACCCCCCTCGTCTCCAGATTTTAATCTCAAAAAAACACGCAGACCCTGTTTATTTCAGGGTTTTTTAATGCCCTCACTCAATCCTTACTAAAAAGACGTATTTGCTTATCAGGTCTCTGTTTCGTATTCTATAGTTCTGGTTTACGTACTGAACTACCCCGTACTGCCCGTCCTTTTTAGCGTGCATTCCAGAGGCATTAGATATACTTTGTTTTTATACTGTTACCTGTGGAGCCTGTACTGCTCGTATTGACTGTTTTGGTGAGCCTGTTCTCATCATTCCAGGTCAGTGTTCTTGTCAGGGAGGCCTCGCTGTTTTTCATCTCTGTCATATTGCCGTTCAAGTCATATGCAAATGTCCTGGGCCCTGCCTCTGTTACAGCATTGGGATGTGCTCCTCCGTATTTATATGTCCAGTCGCATGTTGTGTCTTCTATATTTACGGTCTCTTCTGTGTCTTTCATGAGACCCGTGTTTGTCTGGGTCTTATGGTTTATTCTCCCAGCGCTGCTGTATTCAAAGCCTGAAGAGTATGTATTTAATCTCTTGTCCCAGAAGGGGTTCCAGGTCTCGTAGTCAAAATTTCCGCCGGATGATGTCAGCCTGAGTCATAGCCGTAACGCTGACTGCTGTTTCTCTTAACGCTGTCGGCTGTATTGAACTCGCTGTTATTTCGGCCTAAGATATTTCCAACTTCATCATAGCTGTATGTTATATTCTGCAGCACATTGCCTCCGCCCGATGTTGTCTTCAGGGTCTTCAGCCTGTGCATTTTGTCATCATAGGTATATGTACTGCTATAAATCATCAAATAACAGCAGCAGGAGGTCGCAATAAATATTTAAGGGATGAGTCCCTCTTCTCTTTCCCGTTAGCCGAACAGTACGTGAGGCCCGTTTTCGCCTGACAGGAGGTCAGATCAAAAACGGTCACTGTAAAATTCAGCAGTACAGAGAAATCCCACCCGTTTATGAAATAATGATTTAAGGAAAACTTAAGATTTACCACACAAAAAAGAAGCCCCAAGGGCGCATGACTTGTCAGCTTTCCGCAGGAACGCGGAGGGTTCGCTAAGGGGTGATCGCGTCTACACCCCTTGGCACATTTCAGGAAGCCAGTTCCTTTCCGTGTATTGTTAAAATTTTCTTTACTACATACTGCCTCTTCCCTGCAGGTATTACAACTTCAACCTCATCTCCAACAGTTTTATTCTGCATTGCTGCGCCTATAGGAGAAGAGAGCGAAATTTTCCCTTCTGACGGATTTACTTCGTTTGATGATACAAATTTAAAAACCACTTCGTCTTCCGTATTAATATCAAAAACTGTAACGGTTGAACCGTAGCCGACTCTGTCCACAGGTATATCAGAGAGATTGAGATCATTGAGCTGATTAAGCTGATCTGTCAACTGGCCGATTCTTGCCTTTACGAAGGATTGTCTCTCCCGTGCAGCATGATATTCTGCGTTTTCTTTTAAATCACCGTATTCTCTTGCTTCTGCTATTCTCTTGGGCAGCTCAACCTTAAATTCGTTCTTCAGCTTTTCCAATTCATCTCTTATCATCTGTTTATTTGCTTCAAGCTCATTGCTCATTTTTGTCTCCTTTACCCGGCCGAATTAATTATTCGGCAGCTTCTTCACTATTTAATTTAATTACAAGCTTTACTTTCTTGTTTCCGTCCCTCATCAATGTAAAGCCGTTTTCCTTCAATGTTTTTTCAATTCTGAAAGCAGTTAAATCAACAATTTTTTTTGACATTCCGTTCTTCCCTGAACAATTTTTAAGACCTCCCTCATGGAGAGCCTTTTACGTACTTACTATACTTTCGGTATAGTTAGTTCTTTGGTTTAGGAAAGAGTGGAATTTTATTAGCAGCTTTTCATTTTTTCCAAAGCCTGCGGTTTGAATATAGACTTCTGGGAGGTTATTCGTGAAAGTATTCGGACAATCAGGAATGACAGGAAAAGCATGAGAACCCCTCCCAGTGCAGATGCACCGTCCTCCTCAAGCCCCATGGGAATATTAAATTTATACCCCAGATACATGCCGGCAAAAAGAAAGACTACAGGAATCAGATAGAGCATCATTGATGCATAAACCACACCCTTTGCATCAATCCTGAATACAATAAGATCGCCGGCTGCGGCATCAATAGTGTTGTCCATCCAGATAAGCCTTTTTTTTTCATCAGAATCACCGCTCATCAGACAGCTGTCTTTAACCGCGCATCCCACACACATTTTTTTGGGTTCACATTCGACGAGAATTTCTCCTCCCTCAACCTGAACCACCAGACCTGTCTCGTTTTCATCATTGATAATTTCTTCACTCACAGATAACCACCTGACCGTATTTTTTGAGGATCTTCTCCAGATCACGGGAGCCGGCAACGACTGTTACCAGTCCGGGTGCAAAAAGTATCTGCCCTTCCCTTTTTATATCATCGGCAGTTACCTTATTTATATTCCCAAGATAATTCCTGTAGTAATCCGGATCAAGGGCGTTATAATCAATATCCAGATAATGAGAAACGATACTTCCGGTACTGTTGAACCTGAAAATAAAGCTGTTGTTTACAGCTCTTTTAGCATGATTCAGCTCTGTATCGGTAACAGAATCGCTGTACATCCTCTTAATATTATCCGCAGTTAGAGAGATTGCCTCACCCGCACTCTCATTTCTCGTCTGCACGAAAGTCATAAAAACTCCAGCCCTGAATCTGTTCCTGACAAGAGAGAAGACAGAATAGGCA
>CAYNFB010000021.1:21433-22705 GCA_964396355.1 uncultured Leptospirales bacterium
CCCTTATTTCAGTGGTAAGCCGGGAGTTAAAGGATCCCCCTCCCAGTATATAATTCATCATATACAATGCGTAATTTCCCTGATATTTTATATCAGGTGCTGTTGTGCCGGTAACAATCGTGGCCTGTTGAAGTTTCATCGGCACGAGAAAGATTTTACCGCTGTTGCTTTTTGTATTTTCAAGGGCTGATTTTTCTTCAGACCTGTAATAAATCCTCTCTCCATCAGGCAGAGAAGAAAGACTTTTCTTCAAAGAATTTTTTATTCTCTGTTCCGGAAGAGATGAAGATACAGCAATACTTATATTTGCACCGCGGCAATGTTTCTCCCATAAATTCTTCAGAGAATCAAGATCTGCTGATGCAATACTCTCCTCCGTTGCAGTTGCTCCGTAGCCTCTGCCTCCGAAGATTACTTCTCTTAATTTAGAGAATGCCCTGCTTTCAGGATTATCCCTGTTTCTGCGTATTTTCTGAATGACACGTGATTTAGCCGCAGTCAGAGCATCCCGGGTAAACAGCGGATTTTCAAGTACATCACCGATAATGTCAACAGCAAGATCACTATGTCTGGCAAGAACCTTTACCTGTACAGTAATATTCTCCCATCCGGGAATAAATCCAATTTCTCCTCCCACATCCTCGAGTGTTCTATAGAGTTCATTCCCTTTATATTTAGATGTACCGGCAACAGAAAGCATACCAGTGAGAAGCTCTGCCGCGCCTGCATTTTTTTCTGTTTCATAGAGCTTCCCGTATCCCATTGTAGCATAGACTACAGTCTGGGGAAGCTCGTCCTTTATATAGAATAATTTAACACCGTTATCCAGAGATGAAGTACTGACCGATGGCATAGTAAATTCAGAATTGCCGTAGCTTTCTGCTGTCCCTGCAGAAATAAAGACAGCAAGAAAAAACAATGCAAGAGGCACGAATAGTTTCATCGAATATTTAATCATTATTTCTTACCTCTGCTGTCCTTTAAAATACCCACGGTTCTTCCATCTTTTATCACATATTCATCAAATACTTTCTGCACATCTCCTACCGTGGCAGAATTTATTTTTGCAGTATAATCGGCCATATAACGCCAATCCTTCATGACAGACTGATTATAGGCAAGATTTCTGGCAATGCCGTCATTGCTGTCCATCATAAAAACATAGGATGCTTCGGTTATGTTCTTCACCCGCTGGAGCTCCCTGGCATCGAACTCATTCCGGAACCTGCTGATTTCACTGTATATTTCTTCCTCCACCTGAAGAGGAGTAAA
>CAYNFB010000022.1:0-6045 GCA_964396355.1 uncultured Leptospirales bacterium
GAAGTAATTTAACGGGTTATAAAAGTGTTCAATGATTGATTATAAAATTCGTAAAAGAGACATAGAAACTCTCCTTGAGTTCATTCTCCAGAATGATCCGGACGCCGACGTTGACATGGTGAGAAAAGCCTACGACATCGCCCACGCTGCTCACGAAGGTCAGGTCAGACTCTCAGGCGAACCATTCATTATCCATCCCATGGAAGTGGCAATCAATCTCGCTGCTTTAAGACTCGATACAGTTACTATAAGTGCCGCAATGCTCCACGATGTTGTGGAGGACACCAAGTATTCGCTGGAATTTCTTAAAAAGGAATTCAATGAGGATGTGGCCATGCTCGTTGACGGTGTCACTAAAATTTCATCATTGAAGAACAGATCCCGCTCTACTGCCCAGGCAGAGACTTTGCGTAAGATGCTCCTTGCAACAATCAAGGATATTCGGGTAATAATAATAAAACTTGCAGATAAGCTTCACAATATGCGTACCATAATGTTTCAGCCGGAACACAAGCAGCAGCGTATAGCCAGAGAAACTCTTGATATCTATGCACCTATTGCAAGAAGACTTGGAATGCAGAGAGTTGCCGAGGAGCTTGAAGATCTCTCCTTCCATGTGATCTTCCCGGCAGAATTTGACGAAATTGCAGATAAAATTGCCCACAGAAGGGACGCTGCAGTGAGTTATATTGATAATGTGAGAAAGGTTATCACAGAGAAACTGGGTGACCTTAACATTACTGTTGAAATAAAAGGCAGAGCCAAAAGCTTCTATTCAATTTATCGTAAGATGCAGTTAAGTGATAAAACTTTTGATGATATATATGATATAAGAGGAATCAGGATCGTCACAGATGAGGTGAGAGACTGCTATGCAATACTTGGAGTCATTCACTCCACCTGGTCCCCAATTGAAGGAAGATTCAAGGACTATATTGCAGTTCCTAAATCCAACATGTATCAGTCTCTACATACAACAGTTATCGGCCCTGAGGGCTTTCCTCTGGAGGTTCAGATTAGAACAGGGGATATGGACGCTACTGCTGAGATTGGAGTTGCTGCTCACTGGCTTTATAAAGAGGGCAAAAAATCTTCCGCCCGGGACTACCGGGAACTTCCAATTCTAAAGAGTCTCAGCGATATTAAGCTTGATGCTCTTAATGTGAGGGATTTTGTCTCAACCGTAAAAATGGACCTCTACGAGGATGAGATATTTGTTTTTACACCCAAGGGGAAAATCGTTAAGCTGGCAAAGGGTGCAACACCTGTCGATTTCGCATATGCAATACATACTGAAGTGGGAAACAAATGTTCCGGCGCGAAGGTTAATAATAAAATTGTTCCACTCCGGGCAAAGCTTAAGAGCGGAGATATCGTGGAAATTCTGACCAGCAAGACAGGGAAGCCTTCTGCTGCATGGATGAAGTTCGTCAAGAGCGCCAATGCACGATATAAAATCAGAAACTGGCTGCGGAAGCACAGTGATGATCTGAGCAAACAGGATGAAGATTTAAAGAAGAAGCAGGAAAAGAAGGCAAGGGAAGTAAAGAATGCCAATGTCTCCATCCCTGAAGATGATCAGCTGAAGCTCAGAGATTTTTCTAAAAATAAGAGCATCGGCATCAGTATAGAGGGCAACTCAAATGTACTTATTAAACTCGCTCAATGCTGTCAGCCCATACCGGGGGACGATGTCATAGGATTTATAACCAGAGGCCGTGGTATATCTGTTCACAAGAAAACCTGCCCGTCTCTTGAAAGGCTCCAGGGAGAGAGTGAAAGATTTATAAATATTGTATGGCAGAAAGATGACAGTAATAAATATCCCATAAAACTTGCAGTTGAGGCAACAGACCGTCCCGGGCTTCTAAAAGATGTAACCGACGAGATAGCTCTGGCCAAATCCAATATTATAAAGGCCGAGGCGCAGCTGAACGGGAAGAATAAGGCATTGCTTAAATTTATACTCGAAGTCAGCGGGAATGATCATCTCCACGAAATAATCAAACGTATAGAAAAGCTCAGCAGCGTAACAGATGCCTATAAGATAAACGAAAAGGTAATTCTTAAATAATATGGTTCTCGGATCAGGTTCTCCAAGAAGACGTGAAATACTTTCGTCTTTTTTTGATGATATTACTGTAATGCCTCCCCATGTTGATGAGTCGGTACTACCCGGTGAAAAGCCGCGTCAGTATGTAGAGAGAATTGTATCACAAAAAATGGATTCGGTGATAAGTTTGAAATCCCCTGATGATAATCGTCCTGCAGTTACTGCCGATACAATAGTAACAGTTGATGATTCCATCCTGGGTAAACCGGAATCTCTTGATGATGCAGTTGACATGCTTCTGCGTCTCTCCGGGAGAGAACACCGTGTTATGACAGGGCTCTGTATGACTCTCGGGGGCAGCAGAAAAATAACCGGTGTGGAACAGAGCCGTGTTTACTTTAAGAAAATACTGGAGCCTCAGGTCAGAGCCTATCTTGCAGCCGTTGAGTACCGCGATAAGGCCGGTTCATACGCCATTCAGGATCACGGTGATATGATTGTTCATCACTTCGAAGGCTCTCTCTCGAATATAATCGGTTTTCCTCTGCGTCTCTTTTTTTCTATGCTGAGCAGCGCCGGGGCGCTTTCTCTGCTTTATTCAGGTGATATCTCCTGATAGCGGTAAGCCTTATCTTTCTTTTTAATGAATTGACTGTTTCATCGGAAATTAAGGGGTTTTTTCTTGTAGGATTTCTCGGTGCATATACAACTTTTTCTACTTATTCTCTAGATACTGCAACCATGATAAAGGCTGGCGAGCTGAAGGGTGCGGCAATGAATATTGTAATTCATAATATTGCCGGTATAATGCTCGTTCTTGCAGGTTTGATTTCAGCTTCCCTGTTTCTTCGGGTAATAAAATCGTGAGGTTGAGCCGGCATCACAGAAAACAGCCGGATTGGAAAGGATTAACCGGTGTAATTTTTTTTTAGATAATCTTATTGATTCCGGTATACGATAATAAAGAATATTGGGGAATCAATAAATAAAACCGGCGGTTTAACATGACTAAAAGAAAGAAGTATATTCTTGATAAACACTTTCAGCTCAGGACAGCATACTCTCTCCTTGGATTTGTTGCACTAGTGTCTCTGATTATAATAGCTTCAATTTCATTCAGTGTTGTCTATAATAATGAAAAGATCAGCAATATTTATGAGATTGAGGATAGTGTTTTCCAGCTCATGCAGACGGCGAATATAGATGCCGGTGTAAGTGAAGAATACAAGAAAACCACAGCCATGCTTCAGAGCCGCCACGAATCTAATCTATCCAATATCGAGATGATTGCAGATCATAACAGGCTGCTTCTGTGCGCGCTTGTTCTTTGTATTGTATTTCAGGTCATAATCCTCTATGTGCTGATAATCAGGCTAACACACCGGATATCCGGGCCTGTATATGTAATGTCAAATTATTTCAGAGAAATTATAAATGGACATCTGCCTGACCCTCGACCGCTCCGCGACAATGATGAACTGAAGAATTTTTATGAACTTTTTCGAGAGGTTGTTCAGTCGCTGAAAGATGAACAAAAATGAAAGTACTGAAATGAAATTTGTTTGACTTATTTTGAATATTGATATTTGAATTAAAAAAAATGGATTAAAATAGATATGCTTAAGTGGAAAAAAACAATAATTTTCATCGCTTTACTTGTTATTTCAGCCGCTGTAATTTCTGATTTAATGAAGACCACCATCAGCAGCGATATAAAAAAATTCTGCACCAATGAAGAGCAGTTTTACCAATACATTAAGAGTCTCGAGTTTGAAACGGTGAAATTTTCCTTCCTGAAAATTCAGAGAGGAGATAATTACTGGAAGATAGCAAAACATAACAATATTTCCATCGACTCTCTCATCGGAAATAATATATACTGGCCCGATCTCCTTGCCAGACTGGGACGTACCGTGGCAGTGCCTGATCAGGATGGAGTTATTGAGTTTATTGCCTCATATGATGATCTGAAGAATCTGATCAAAAAATATGAAGTTACCATGAAAGAAGTGGAAGTACAGAAGACTCCTTTCATGAATAAATACTACTATAAATATGATAGTGACCGGATGCCTATTGCTGTTTTTATAAAGGGAGTGAGGCCTGATCTTTCCAATATGACAGCCTCTCTTGCAGGGAAGTATGAGCTCCGGCAGATGTTCCGCTCCCCCCTGGGAGGGCGTCTCAGTTCATTCTTCGGAGTCCGGAAACATCCTGTATTCCGCAAAAAAAAATTTCATAATGGCCTTGACATAGCAGCGAGGTATGGAACCTATGTGGGTGCAGCAAGAACAGGAGTGGTGACTTCTGCAGGGTGGATGGGCGGATACGGCAAAGCCGTAATAATACAGCATGACAGAGGTTACAGAACTCTCTACGGTCATATGAGCAGAATTTTTGTAAAACCGGGTCAGAAAATTAAAGCAGGACGCTTTGTGGGAAGAGTGGGATCCACCGGGCTTTCAACGGGGCCACATCTTCACTTTACTCTCTGGCATAATGAAAAACTCCTGAATCCGATGAATGTACTCTGGTAAATAATGGAAGAATATAAAGAAATAATTGATAAAGCACGTGAGCTGTCATTGATGATCAGGGATCATGAATATACTGTTAAATACAGGGAAACCTCGGAAAGTATGAGGGCTGATGCAGGGGCACAGAAGCTGCTTGCAGATCTGATCCGTGTAGGACGGGAACTGGCCGAGAATGCAGATTCCGATGAAGATAAGAAAAAAGAGATTTCCAGAGAGAATGACTACCTCAACCAGGAATTGAAAGATAACGATACTGTGAAAAATCATATACTCGCCCAAAAGCAGTATCTCGATCTGATTAGACAAATGCAGGAAAGGATAAAAAATCCTCATGAATAGAGTCATTTCTGATACGGAATCTGTTTATACTGAAAAATTTAGTGTAAAATCATATGAAACAGATGCAAGGGGCAGAGCCACTATCCAGGCTGTCTGCTCCTACTTTCAGGAAATTGGATTCAATCATGCTGCTCTTCTTATGTCGGAAGTGGAATCAGTTGATAAGAATACTGCATTCGTTCTGACCAGACTTCACGTGAAAATCAAGAGATATCCCGTGTGGAAAGAAAAAATTGAAATTCGTACATGGCTTTCTCCCCTTGACAGTAATTACGCAATTCGTAATTTTGAGATATTTGATCCGGCTGGCGATTTAATAGGCACCGGGTTAAACTCGGCCCTATTCTTCGACCTTGCCCGGCGTAAACCTGTTCCCGTTCCTGATGAGGTGAAGAGCATACCTGTCCTTGACAGGAGAGCTCTTGATGATGAGTTCAGGCATGTAGATATTCCTGAAGTTTTTGATCACAGTCTTTTAATTGATGTGAAATACAGTGATATCGATATGTACAGGCATGTGAACAATGTGAGGTACGTGGATTGGGCACTGGATGCCGTTCCTCTTGATACAAGAGGAAATTCCTCTTTGCTGGAGGTAGAGATTGCTTTCCGTTCAGAAACAGACTTTCCTGACAAGATTTTGTCTGAAATTGCCCAGGACAATGGACAATTCGTTCACCGGATTACCAGAAAGAGCGATGGAAAAGTGTCGGCTCTTTTAAAAACCCGCTGGGGAAGGGAGTCCTGATATGGGCGGATTGAATATCAGGGTTCTCCCCAAATGGATTATAGTACTGTTTTTCATCATTGGTGCGCTGTCGGCAGTTGTTTTCAGAATTCTTCTCATCCTCAGCAGCGTGAAGCCTGAATACGTAAAGCTTTTCTGGTACATCGGGGCTCTCGGGTATGTAATGTTTTTTACATTCAGATTTTATATATCTTTGAAGCGGAAGAGTGCAGTGAGAGATTACGGCCTCATAGAGAAGATTCGCTCAGGATCTGAACTGGCCCCTGAAGAGAAGGAGGCGGCGGTATATCTGCTCAGCTCAATTGACAAATCTCTTGAAAATTATAATTATATAATAATATTTGTCTCAACATTCATCGCAATTGTTG